>NZ_CAXTXI010000006.1:0-175462 GCF_964248325.1 Agathobaculum sp. Marseille-P7918
AACTCAACTTTAACCGATGAGGCCCTATCCTTCATCCTTTTTTATTCATCTGTCCAAGATGTATTGTACTCCTACATTAATCCGCTCATACAATTTAAATATCCATCTTGAAAATGGGAAACACCTATGATAAACTAAGTTGGTCGTAATACTGGATTCAGATGCTTGGCCCTGTATCCTTGCAATGAAGCCGTTCAGTACGGAGCCATAAAACGCCTGATAAAGCCTGGACGGTGCGTTCAGGCTTTTGGCATTTCAAATAAAAGGGAAGGAACATAAATGAACCGCGTGAGACGTTTGGGACGGCGAAAAGGCCGTCGTCCGGCCATGCATGCCGCGATGGTGATTGCATTGGGCTTTCTAATTATTATCCTGACCGGTGCAGTGCTGCTCACGCTGCCTGTATCCGCCCGGAGTGGAGAACCGACGGATTTTCTGGATGCCTTATTTACCGCGACCTCGGCCACCTGTGTAACCGGTTTGGTGACAGTCGGCACGGCGACCCATTGGTCCGGTTTCGGACAGGTTGTAATTTTGCTGCTTATCCAGATAGGTGGCCTGGGGTTTATGTCGCTGGCGTCGATTGCGTCCTTTCTCACCCGCCGCACCATCACGCTGCGTGAACGCATGGTGATGAGCGCGGGACTGAATTTGACGGAAAATGCCGGTATCGTCCGGCTGACCCGCCGTGTACTGCTGGGCACATTCGCCTTTGAAGGAGCGGGAGCCGTGCTTCTCGCAACGCGGTTTGTCCCGCGTGTGGGACTGTGGCAGGGCATTAAAATGGGCGTGTTCCATTCGATATCCGCTTTCTGTAACGCCGGATTTGATTTGGTCGGTACACCGGATAATCCGTTTGCTTCACTGACCGGCTATGCGGATGACCTGATTGTGAATCTGACGATTATGGTTTTGATTGTGATAGGCGGTCTGGGTTTTTTCGTTTGGGGAGACATTTGGGACAAACACCGCTTTCGTCGCCTGCGGCTGCATACCAAGCTGGTGCTGGTGACGACCACGTTTTTGTTTTGTGCGGGCTTTGTGCTCACTCTGTTCTTTGAGTGGGGCAATCCGCAGACGCTGGGTGCGATGCCGGTGCAGGATAAGGTGCTTGCGGCAGCGTTCCAATCGGTCACGCTGCGCACTGCGGGCTTTAACACCATCGATCAGGGGGCGTTGACCGGTCCTTCGCAGGCGGTTGCCTGCCTGCTGATGATGATTGGCGGATCGCCCGGCTCAACGGCTGGCGGCATCAAAACTGTGACGGCAGCTGTTCTGGTGCTCAGTGCGATTTCCGCGCTGCGCGGCCGCACAACGGTAGCAGCCTTTGGCCGCACGATTGTTTCGCGCAGCATCATGAATGCAGTTACGATGATGATTATGGGCGGTACGCTCAGCCTGACGGGAGCGTGTGTGATTTCCTATGTGGAGAACGTACCGTTCGGCGCATGCTTGTTTGAATCCGTGTCGGCCTTTGCAACAGTTGGTCTGTCGATGGGATTGACACCCACGCTGCATACGCTTTCCCGCCTGATTTTGATTTTATTGATGTATCTGGGGCGTGTGGGTGTGCTGACACTGGGCGTTGCGGTGCTGATGCGGCATCGGGAGCCGCCCAAAATGCAGTATCCGGATGCGGATGTCATGGTAGGATAAACGGATTTTGCCGCTGGGTATTCATCGGGTGCGGCGGCAATCGGGAAAATCAGAGGAGACTTGGATGATGAAATCCTTTTTGGTAATCGGTCTGGGCAGGTTTGGCTCGGCTGTAGCGCGGGAGCTGGCTTCGCTTGGACAGGAGGTTCTTGTGCTGGACGAGGATGAGGAAAACGTCCAGCATATCGCGGATGATGTAACACAGGCGATTCGCGGCGACGCGCAGGACGAAGCAGTGCTGCGCTCGGTTGGCGCGCGCAATTTTGATTGCTGCATTGTCGCAGTGGGAACGGATATGGAAGCGAGTATTCTGATTACGGTGATGCTCAAAGAAATGGGCGCAAAATATGTTGTCGCCAAGGCACAAAGTCCGGTGCATGCCCGTGTGCTGGAGCGTGTAGGCGCAGATCGTGTGGTGCTTCCGGAGAGTGAAATGGGGCAGCGTCTGGCACAGCGGCTGGTGCGCACCAATGTGGTTGATTATATTGGTGTGTCGGACGACTTTTCCATTCTGGAGATCCATCCGCCCAAGAGCTGGATCGGTCGTTCGCTTGGACAGCTGGGGGTGCGTGCACGGTATCAGGTGAATGTATTGGCAATCCGCCATGGCGAAGGCGGGCAGGTGGATGTTACACCGCAGGCAAACCAGGTGATTGGGGCGGATGATTTGCTCATCGTGATTGGCACAAACGAAAATGTGGATAAGCTGGTGGAACAGCATTGATTACGATTGAGAGCCGTCAAAACAGTGCGCTGCGGCATCTGGCGCGGCTGGGACGGGAACGAAAATACCGCCGGAGCACGGAGGAAATGCTGTGCGAGGGCGAGAAGATGCTGGAGGAGGCGCTGCGTTCGGGCGTGCAGCCTGGCGTACTGCTGGTGCGCGAACGGGCAAAGGACAGCCTGCCAGACGGCCTGCTGGATCGCGCCGCGCAGGCGGGTGCCGCACTTTATTGCGCGCCGGACACATTGTTTGAGCTTGCCAGTGAGGTGGAAACGCCGCAAAACGTGATTTTCTCCTGCAAACAACCGCATTGGACGGCGGATGCGCTGGACGGCAAAGCACAGGTGCTTTTGCTGGACGGTTTGCAGGACCCGGGCAACCTTGGCACGATTTTACGCACCGCGGAAGCATTCGCGCTCGGTGCCGTTGTATTGTGCGAGGGCTGCGCCGATCCGTTTTCTCCCAAGGTCGTGCGTTCGACCATGGGCGCGGTATTTCGTTTACCGTGTGTGCGGCTGCCGCTGGCAGAAGCGGTTGAGCGGCTGCGTGCGCAAGGCTTGGCAATTTACGCAACCGCGCTGCATGCGGACAGTGTGCCGCTGGGCACGGTGCCGCTGGACCGCGCGGCGGTCATCATCGGCAGCGAAGGGCGCGGCGTAACGCCGCAGGCGATCACGCTCAGCGACCGCCGCGTGATTATCCCGATGCACGGTCGTGCCGAATCGCTTAACGCGGGTGTTGCGGCAGCGATTGTGATTTATGAAATGACAAAATGAGGAGGCGTGCGGTATGTCCTCAAGGTTGAGTTATGTATGGCTTGCTACCCGGCGCGGATTGGGAGCGGGGGCGGCAGTGAGCCTGCTGCGCGCGTTTGGTTCGCCCGAAGCGGTATTTGCGGCCGATAGGACAGCGCTGACCACAGCGCGGAATTGCCCGCTGCGCAAAGTGCAGGTGGATGCGCTGTGCGATAAAAATACGGATGAGGCTGAACGTATTTTGGCGGAGTGCGCAGGAAACGGTATTCAGATCATCACGCTTGGCGACAGTGCTTACCCTGATCGGCTGCGTGCAATCGAAAATCCGCCGGTCGTACTGTATGTGCGCGGCAAATGGCCGGATTTTGACGTCATGCCTGGTATTGCCGTTGTGGGTACGCGCGAGGCCACGCCTTACGGCCTGCAAACCGCGGAGCACATCGGCAGCGTGCTGGGGCGGGCCGGTTTTATCACGGTCAGCGGTATGGCGCTGGGCAACGACGGTGCGGCGCATCGCGGTGCGCTGCGGGCCGGCGGCCTGACAGTTGCCGTACTCGCGGGCGGCGTGGATGTCTGTTATCCGCCGCAGCACCGCAGTTTGATGGGCGATATCCTGCTCTCGGGTGCAATCGTGAGTGAATACCCACCCGGTACTGAGCCGCGCGGTGAGCATTATCACGCTCGCAACCGCATCATCAGCGGACTTTCAGTCGCAGCGGTTATTGTGGAAGCGCCGGGCTATCGCTCAGGAGCACTCATCACCGCGCGGGCCGCGCTCGATCAGGGGCGCGATGTGTATGCTGTCCCCGGCGCACTGGATGCGCCACAGTCAGCGGCCTGCAATGCGTTGATTGAAAAGGGCGAAGCGGCACTGCTGCGCAGTCCGGAGGCACTTGTGCGGACATACAGCGGACTGCTGCATGCGCCGTCCGGAGAATACCGTGCGCCGCGCTCTGTGCAAACGCCGAAGAAACCGCAAGCAGCGCGCCAAACGCCCCGAAAGATGGAAAAACCTGCGCCGCCGCCGTCCGGTGTGATGGCAGACAGCCTGAGCGGTGATGAGCGCCGTATCGTGGAGCTGGTGCAGCAGGGCGTAGGCACGCCGGAGGATTTGATCGAGCGCTGCGGCCTGCCTGCGCCTCGTGTCATGAGTCTTATCACCATGCTTGAAATGGATGGTATTCTGCGCCGCGAAAAGGGCAGACTGGTGATAGGCTGTCAGTAAATGAACCTCGGTTGACGCTGTGTGCGGCGACCGAAAACGGAGGAAAAACATGTCGAAATTAGTCATCGTGGAGTCGCCCGCCAAGGCAAAGACCATTGGCAAATATCTGGGGTCGGGCTATGTGGTCAAGGCTTCGATGGGGCATCTGCGCGATTTGCCGAAGAAGAAAATGAGCGTCGATATTGAGCACGATTTCAAGCCGGAATATGTGCCGATCGAGGGAAAAGATAAAATCATTAAGGAAATTCGCAGCGAAATTCGCAAAAGCGATTTCGTCTATCTCGCAACCGACCCTGATCGCGAGGGAGAGGCCATTTCCTGGCACATTAAGGAACTGTTTAAGCTGAAGGATAAGGATTCCAAGCGTGTAACCTTCAACGAGATTACCAAGCCTGCGGTCAAGTATGGTATTGAGCATCCGCGCGATATTGACATTGATTTGGTCAATGCACAGCAGGCGCGCCGCATTCTCGACCGCATCGTGGGCTATGAGTTGTCCCCTTTCCTGTGGCGCAAGGTGAAGCGCGGCCTGTCCGCAGGCCGTGTGCAGAGCGTCGCGACCCGTCTGGTCGTCGACCGAGAAAACGAGATTCGGGCTTTTGTACCGGAGGAATACTGGACGATCGAGGCACAGCTGCAAACGGCAGACGGTGGACGCTTTGCTGCGCGCTATTACGGCGATACATCGGGCAAGGTGGAGCTGAAAAACGAGGAGCAGGCGCAGGCGGTTGTAAACGCCGTCACTGGCAAACCGTTTTCGGTAGGCGATATCAAGCGTGGCAAGAAAAAGCGCACGCCTGCGCCGCCGTTCATCACATCGACCTTGCAGCAGGAAGCCAGCCGCAAGCTCAACATGACGCCGCGCCGTACAATGAGTATCGCGCAGGAGCTGTACGAAGGTATCGAGCTGGGCGAGTATGGACTGACCGGTCTCATCACTTACATGCGTACCGATTCACTGCGTCTGGCCGATGAGGCGACAGCTGCTGCCGCGGGCTTTATCCGCGGGCGTTACGGCGATGAATATTATCCGGGCAAGCCGCGCGTATTCAAGACAAAGGGCAATGCGCAGGACGCGCACGAAGCCATCCGGCCGTCGGATGTAAAGCTCCTGCCGGATGAAATCCGTCAACATCTGACGCCCGACCAGTATAAGCTGTACAAACTCATCTGGTCGCGCTTTGTCGCCTGCCAGATGGCAGACGCGCTGCTGGATACCGTCTCGGCGGATATCGTATGCGAGGGACAGGTGTTCCGCGCATCCGGCCATACGGTTGCATTCCCGGGCTTTACGGCGGTTTATGAGGAAGGCACGGACGACGAGAAAAAGGGCGACGCGGGCAAACCGCTGCCGCGCTTTGCCGAAGGTGATACACTCACAGTTGAAAAACTCGACCCCGCGCAGCACTTCACGCAGCCGCCCGCACGCTATACCGAAGCGTCGCTTATCCGCGCGATGGAAGAGCGCGGCATCGGCCGTCCGTCGACCTATGCGCCGACCATTTCGACCATTATCGACCGCGACTATGTGACCAAGGAGAATCGCGCGCTGCGGCCGACCCCGCTGGGTGAGGGCGTAACCGGCCTGCTGGTCGATGAGTTCAAGTCGGTTGCGGATTATGAGTTCACCGCCAACATGGAGGAACAGCTTGACGAGGTTGAGGCGGGCAAGCTGGATTACATCCAGCTGCTGCACAAATTTTACGACGGTTTTGAGAGTGCTCTCAAACAGGCGGAAATAGACCTTGAGGGCAAGCGCATCAAGATTCAGGATGAGGTCACCGACGTCATTTGTGACAAGTGTGGCCGCAACATGGTCATCAAGTCCGGTCGTTTCGGAAAGTTCCTCGCTTGTCCTGGCTTCCCGGAGTGCACCAACACCAAGCCCATCACCGAGGATACAGGCGCAGCCTGCCCGGTATGCGGCGCAAAGGTGGTCAAGAAGAAATCCGCGCGCGGCTATGTGTATTACAGCTGCGACACTTACCCCACCTGTCAGTTCATGACGTGGGATAAGCCGCTCAAAACCAAGTGCCCGAACTGCGATTCCTCGCTGTTCCGCCACACCGACCGCGACTCCAAGGAGGTCACGGACGTGTGCCTGCGCGAGGGCTGCGGCTATAAGGAGCTGGTCAAAGAGGGGCTGCCCCCTGAAGAGGCTGAGAAGAACCGTCAGCGCCGAGAAGCGCGTGCGGCCAAGGCGGCGGAGCGTGCAGCAGCCAAGGCTGCGGCGGAGGCCGAGGGCAAGGGCGAAGCGGAGGAAAAGCCCAAGAAGGTGACGAAAAAGGCAACGGCAAAAAAGCCTGCCGCAAAAAAGCAGGTGCCGTGGATGACCAAGACCACGAACCGCTTTAAGAAGCTCAAGGACGAGGACGTGCAGGCGCTGACAAAGACGCAGCAGGCGCAGTACGCTAAGGCACTTGCAAAGTATGAGGCCGAAAAGGCAGCGGAGAAGGCGGAAAAGGTGAAAAAGCCTGCCCGCAAGTCCGCAAAAGCGAAGGAGGCCGCAGATGAGTAATCAGGTAACGGTCATCGGCGCGGGCCTTGCAGGCTGCGAAGCCGCGTGGCAGCTCGCACAGCGCGGGATTTCGGTGCACCTGTGCGAAATGAAGCCGCAGCAGCACTCGCCCGCGCACCATTCGGATGATTTTGCGGAGCTGGTGTGCTCCAACTCGCTGCGATCGGATGAGCTGAGCAATGCCGCGGGCTTGCTCAAAGAAGAACTGCGCCGTCTGGACAGTCTGATTCTCACCTGCGCGGATGAGAATCGTGTCGAGGCGGGCGGTGCGCTTGCGGTGGACCGCGAAGCATTTGCGCGTGCGGTGACGGACAAAATCAAAAATCATCCCAACATCGAAATTGTTTATGGCGAAGTGACCGACATTCCCGAGGGGAAGGTGGTTGTCGCATCCGGCCCGCTGACCTCGGATACGCTGTTCGACGCAATTCATCGCAAGGTCGGTGGTGAGTTCCTGCATTTTTATGACGCCGCTGCTCCTATCGTCACGGCAGAGAGCATTGACATGGATTCTGCCTATATCGCCTCGCGCTACGGCAAGGGTACGGCGGATTACATCAATTGCCCCTTCTCCAAAGAGGAATATGATGCGTTTTGGAATGCGCTGACCACAGCGGAGGAAGCGCCCGTACACGGCTTCGAGGATTCCAAAGTGTTCGAGGGCTGCATGCCCATTGAGGTCAACGCTCGCCGCGGGTACGACACGATGCGCTTTGGCATCTTAAAGCCTATCGGATTGCCTGACCCCAAGACAGGAAAAGACCCGTACGCAGTGTTGCAGCTGCGGCGCGACAACGCGCAGGGTTCACTGTACAATCTGGTCGGCTGTCAGACCCATCTCAAGTGGGGCGAGCAGAAGCGCGTGTTTTCCATGATTCCGGCGCTGCGGAATGCCGAGTTTGTGCGTTACGGCGTGATGCACCGCAACACGTTCCTCGACTCGCCGCGTCTGTTGGACGCAACCTATGCACTCAAATCCGACCCGCGTATCCGCTTTGCAGGACAGATGACCGGCGTGGAGGGCTATGTAGAGTCCACCTCGTCCGGCTGGGTTGCGGGTGTGGCGACTGCGCTCGAAATGCAGGGCAAAAGCATGCCCGCTCTTGACCGGCAGACTGCGACGGGGGCGCTGGCATATTATATTTCCGACCATACGGTGGCGAAATTCCAGCCGATGAATATCAATTTCGGCATTCTTGACCCGCTGGGCTATAAGATCAAGGGCAAGCGGGAGAAAAATACAAAAATATCCGAGCGGGCGCTCGAAAAGATCGAAAGTCTGAAAGGGGAGCTTTGATATGAGGATCATCGTGGACGCAATGGGCGGCGACAACGCGCCGGAGTCCGCCGTTATCGGCGGTGCGCTGGCGGCAAAGGAATACGGCGAGCAGGTGGTGCTGGTCGGCCAGCCGGATACGGTCGCGGAGATCCTGAAAAAGCGCGGCATGCAGGACACGAACGGTCTTACCATTATGCCGTCCTCCGATTTGGTCGATATGCATGACGATCCGGCGACGGTTTTGCGCAAAAAGCCGGATTCCTCTATGGCGGTGGCATTCAAGCTGCTTAAGGCAGGCGAGGGTGACGCGCTCGTTTCCGCAGGCAACACGGGTGCGCTGCTCACCGGCGCAACTTTATTCGGCGGCCGCATCAAGGGCATCCGTCGAGGCGCGCTTGCGCCTGTTATGCCGTGCAGCGGCGGACAGGTCATGCTGTGCGACGCGGGCGCAAATACCGAGTGCACGGCGGAAATGCTGCTGCAATTTGCTTTTCTCGGTTCGCTGTATGCGGAAAAAATCAACGGTGTGAAAAATCCGCGCGTCGGTCTGGTCAACAACGGTACAGAGGATACCAAGGGCGATCCACTGCGTAAGGAAACTTATGCACTGCTGAAAAAAGCGGGCGACGAGGGGCGTCTGAACTTTGTCGGCAACGTCGAGGGCAGCATGGTGCCGCTCGGTGCGTGCGATGTGGCAGTGTGCGACGGCTTTACCGGAAATGTGATGCTCAAGACCATCGAGGGTGTAGCAAAGTTTATGGCGGGCCAGATCAAGGGCGTATTTACGCGCAATACGGCGACCAAGCTGGGCTATCTTGCCTGCAAAAAAGGCTTGGACGAGTTCCGCGATCTGTTCAATCAGGATAAGATCGGCGGCGCGCCTTTCCTCGGTATCGCAAAGCCGGTCATCAAGGCGCACGGTTCCTCTAACGAGATTGCCGTGATGAATGCGGTGCGGCAGGCGATCGCCTATACAAAGTCGGGGATGATTCACGAAGTGGAGCAGAATATACAGTACATGACGGTGGAATAACGGCGGCGGACGCTGCGGCACCGTTCATGCCCGCGCCGCAAGGCGCATGCGGGAGGTGAAAACATGCTGAAGATAGAGTATCAATTCAAAAATACGGCGCTGCTGGAGACTGCGATGACGCACACCTCGTATGCCAACGAGCATCGGGGGAATCATCTGCATCATAACGAGCGGCTGGAGTTCCTGGGCGATTCGGTGTTGGGTTTTGTTACAGCGGATTATTTGTTCACACACTATCCGGAGTTGCCTGAGGGCGATCTGACCAAACTGCGCGCAGCGGTTGTATGCGAGGGCGCGCTATGTGAAATCGCGCACGAGCTGGGTATTCCTGACGAAATCCGTCTGGGTCACGGTGAGGAGACCGGCGGCGGGCGCGAGCGGCCAAGTATTCTGGCCGATGCGACCGAGGCGTTGCTGGGCGCAATCTACCTCGACGGCGGCATCGAACCCGCGCGCGCATTTGTACTGCGGTTTATCCCGCATAAGGTGGATGTGGCAATTGCAGGCGGCGCGTTTAAGGATTACAAGACCATGCTGCAGGAGATTGTGCAGAAAAACAAGCAGGAAACGCTGGAATACCGTCTGGCAGGGCAGTCGGGGCCGGATCACGACAAGCGATTCACCATGGAGCTGCTGCTAAACTCCAACGTGTTTGCGTCCGGTACCGGGCGGAGCAAGAAGGAAGCTGAACAGATGGCGGCCAAGCAGGCGCTGGCCTCCATGGGCGTACAATGAGAAGAAAAAGACTTCGAAAGAAAATCTTTCGGAGTCTTTTGTCATATTTGGCGGAGTTTGGGACGCACAGCATGGCGCAAGGTGTGAACAGGACGTAAATTCTGCTTTTCGCATTGAAAACCGACGTGTCAAGTGGTAAAATAATACCATATATATCTTCGAGGTGTCACATGGTATTAAAGAGCCTGATCTTACAGGGCTTTAAGTCATTTCCGGACAAGACCGAGATTCAGTTTCTCGGCGGTATGACGGCGATTGTCGGGCCGAACGGCTCGGGAAAATCGAATATTTCGGACGCGATTCGCTGGGTGCTGGGTGAGCAGTCCTCGCGCTCACTGCGCGGCGCGAAAATGGAGGACGTTATCTTCGGCGGTACGGCCAAGCGTGGGCCGGTCGGTTTTGCCGAGGTCTCCTTGATCTTGGATAATTCCAGTGGTGTGTTCCGCTCGGAGTTTACCGAGATTATGGTTACTCGTCGCTACTACCGCTCCGGGGAGAGCGAATATTTTCTCAACAAAAAGCATTGTCGGCTGCGTGATATCCATGAACTGTTCATGGATACCGGCCTTGGGCGCGACGGCTATTCCATTATCGGACAAGGTCGTATCGACGAGATTTTGTCACTCAAGAGCGAGGACCGGCGTGAAATCTTTGAGGAAGCGGCCGGTATCACCAAATTTCGCTATCGCAAGGAGGAGGCAGAGCGCAAGCTCGCCGCAACCGAGGAAAACCTGACCCGTATCCGCGACCTGTACGATGAGCTGGAGCGGCAAATCGGTCCGCTGGAAAAGCAGGCAGACAAGGCAAAGCAATATTTGCTGCTGCGTGATGAACTGCGCGTGCTGGAGATTTCGCTCTGGCTGCTCTCACTTGATCGCATCAAGGCCGATGCGTCTAAGCTGGAGAAGGACACGGCAACTTGCGTCGGTCAGTTGGCGCAGGCCAGACAGGCGCAGGAGGCGCTATATGCACAGTCCGAGCAGCTTTCCGAGGATATGCGAGAAATTGACCGGGAGGCCGATCGACTGCGTCAGCAGCTGCGCGAAACCGAGCAGCGCGCCGCCGATCAGGCGAGCCGTGCGGCGGTGCTGCGTGCCAATATTCAGAACAACCGGGAAAATATAGACCGCGCACGGCGCGAAAGTGAACAGCGCAGTGAGCAAGCACACAATTTGGGTGCACAGTTGGCAGAACGGCGCGCACACATCGAATTGCTCGATACCCGCCATGCCGGCCTGTCTGCGCAGCTTGTCGACTTGCAGAAGAAGACTGCTGCACAGGATGCAGGACGTGCACAGGCGGAGCAGGCACTACGGCAGGCGCAGCAAGTGCGGGATGCCAGACAGAACGAACTTCATGCGCTTGCGCTTGACCGTACAGCGGCAGAAACCAGCCTCGCCGGTATGGATGGACGGCGCGACACGATCGCAGCCGACATTGACGCGGCGGGTAAGCGGCTGGAACAGGAGAAACACACGCAGGACGAGTTGGAAACGCGCATGCAGGCGTGTCTGGACACGCTTGCCGGTGCAAAAAATAAAGTGCAGGGTATCGCCCTCAAGGCGGACAGCCGCCGTAAAAAGGCAGAAGCCTTACAGGGCGAGTTGACGAAAGCGCAGGCTGCACTGACCGACGCCAAAAACCGTGTTAAGATGCTCAGCGATATGCAGAGGGATTACGAGGGCTTTTCACGCTCGGTCAAGTCCATTATGCAGCAGGTTGAGCGCGGCGCGATGCGTGGCGTGCATGGACCAGTGTCTTCGCTCATTACGACCGACGATCGCTTTGTCACCGCGATTGATACGGCGCTTGGCGCGTCCGCGTCCTCTATTGTGGTGGATACCTCGGCCGACGGTAAACACTGCATTGAGTTCCTCAGGCGTACGGACGGCGGCCGCGCAACCTTTTTGCCGATCGACACAATTCGTCCCGCAGCGTTGCGGGAAAACGGTTTGGAGAGCAAAAACGGCTGTTTTGGTACCGCTGACCGACTGGTCACTTTTGATAAACGTTATACCGCCATCGTGCAGAACCTACTCGCGCGCACGGTGGTTTCCGAAAATATGGACACCGCTCTGGCATTGGCGCGTGCATATGGACACCGCTTCCGCATCGTTACACTGGACGGCCAGATTATACAGGCCGGCGGTGCGATGACGGGTGGTTCCGCTTCGCGCGGCACGGGTGCACTGGCCCGTGCGGGGCGGCTCAAGGCCGCGCAGGAGCAGGTCAAGAAGTTAGAGGAAACGCGGGCGCAGGCTGACCGCGCGTTCCACGATGCCAAGGAAGAATACGCGGCGTTGGAATACGACCTCAAGGCAATCGAGGCCGAGCGCATCCGTGCCGAGCAGGACGAGGCGGGGCTGCGCGCCTCTGTGTCGCAGCACCGTGTGCTGCTCGACAGTTTGCAGCATCAGTATGACGGTCTGGTGCTTGAGCGGGACAATCTTGCCGAGGCCAAGCAGCAGTATGAGGATGCCATTGCGCAGTGCGACGAAAAACAAGCGGGCGCACAGCAGGCGCTGAGCGAGGCCGAGCGACAGGTTGCGGATTGCCGCGCGGCGCTCGAACAGCAGGGCGCACAGGCCGCGGAAAACGCTTCGCGCATGACCGCAGTGCAAACTGAACTGGCGCAGAACCGTTCAGAGGCTGCCAGCGAAGCGCGCGCGCTGGTTGATTTGGAACAGCTGAAAGCCGAACTGGATGCCGGTGTGTCCGGAACGGCGGACACCATCGCGGGATTCGAAGCGGAGATCGGTCGTTTGACGGATGAACTGACGCAGACCGAGGATGCCGGCAAGGAGACTGCTGCGGCCGAGGGACGGCTGCATGATAGTTTGAATGCGCACATGCAGCAGCGTGAGCGGGTAGAGGGCGAACGCGCCCGGGTTGACCGCGAAGCGCAAAGCAAAAACGAAGAAATTCTTGGTCTCGAACGCGAGTCTGCGCGGCTGGAAAACCGCGCAGGACAGCTCAAAGCCGAGGAAACGCAGATTTTGGATAAAATGTGGGAAAACTATGAGCTGACCCCCACGCCTGCGGCCGAGGTCGCGCGGCCGTTGGAGGATGTGTCTGCGGCGAAGGAACAGGCACAGAGTATCCGCATGAAAATGCGTGCACTCGGTAACGTAAATCTGGACGCGGTCGAGGAATATCGTCAGGCGCTCGAGCGATATACCTTCATGGGGGAGCAGAAAGACGATCTGGAAAAGGCGCAGCATGAGCTGTATAAGGTCATCGAACAGCTGACCGTCAACATGAAGGAGATTTTTGCTTCCGAGTTTGCCAAGCTCAACGCTTATTTCGGCGAGACGTTCCGCGAGATTTTCGGCGGCGGCCATGCGGAATTGCAGCTTGCCGACACTTCGGATATCCTGAACTGCGGCATTGATATCCGTGTTTCCCCGCCGGGTAAGGCGGTCAAGACATTGACGCTGCTTTCGGGCGGCGAAAAGGCGTTTGTGGCGATTGCACTGTATTTTGCAATCTTAAAGCTGCGGCCGACGCCGTTCTGTGTACTCGATGAGATCGAAGCGGCGCTTGATGATGTGAACGTCGCGCGCTTTGCACAGTATATCCGGCGGCTGACTGATGCGACACAGTTTATCGTCATCACGCATCGCCGCGGCACAATGGAGGAGGCCGACATGCTCTACGGCGTGACCATGCAGGAGCAGGGTGTTTCCAAGATGCTGATGCTCAATCTGGCGGAGGCGGAAAAACAGCTGGGACATGCAATTCGCTAAAAGCTATCACAATTTGAGGAGTTATTATGGGATTATTTGATAAGATCAAACAGGGCTTACAGAAAACAAGCGATGCGGTGAACCGTTCGTTGGACAATGTGTTTGCGGCTTTTGTCAAAATTGATGCGGATTTGCTTGAGGAACTGGAGGAGGCGCTCATCCTGTCCGATGTGGGTGCGGAAACCTCGATGAAAATCGTTTCTGAAGTGGAAAAACGCGCCAAGCTTCAAAAAATTACGACCGCGCCTGAGCTGCGCGAGCTTCTGCGCGAGGTCCTGACCGACAACATGCTGGAAAACCAGCCGCTCGATGTTTCGGGCAAGCCTGCGGTCATTTTGGTGATTGGTGTCAACGGCGTGGGCAAAACCACGTCGATCGGCAAGCTGGCCGCCCGTTATGTAAACGAAGGCAAAAAGGTCATGCTGTCCGCGGCGGATACCTTCCGTGCGGCTGCGGCCGATCAGCTGGAAATCTGGGCTAAGCGCGCGGGCGCGGACATCGTGCGCCACGGGGAAGGCGCAGACCCGGCGGCGGTTGTGTTTGACTCGATTGCGGCGGCAAAGGCGCGCGGCAGCGATATCATCATCGTGGACACGGCAGGCCGTTTACACAATAAGGCCAATCTGATGAATGAGCTGGCGAAAATCGACCGCGTCATCACACGGGAGCTGCCGGATGCGTCGCGTGAGACGCTGCTGGTGCTGGACGCGACGACCGGACAGAATGCTGTGCATCAGGCCGAGGAATTCAACAAGGCCGCGCACCTGACCGGCATCGTGCTGACTAAGCTGGACGGCACGGCCAAGGGCGGCATCGTGATCGCCATTTCGGCGGGACTTGGCGTTCCGGTCAAGCTCGTCGGCGTGGGCGAGGGCATTGACGATTTGATTGATTTTGACCGTGCGGCATTTCTGGAAGCCATTCTGCCGCCTGTGGAAGGAGAAAACGCATAATGCAACGACCTGATGGAAGAACAACCGACGCGCTGCGGCCGGTGAAGATAACAAAAGATTATACGATGTATGCCGAAGGCTCGGTGCTGGTCGAAATGGGCAACACCAAGGTGATTTGCACCGCTTCGGTGGAGGATAAGGTGCCGCCCTTCCTGGAGGGCAAGGGGCTTGGCTGGGTGACGGCGGAATATGCCATGCTGCCGCGCGCGACCAATACACGCAAAAAGCGCGATATCAAGAGCCTTAAGTTGGACGGTCGCTCGAGCGAGATTCAGCGGCTGATCGGTCGCTCGCTGCGCGCGGTGGTTGACCGCGAAGCGCTCGGTGAGCGCCAGATTACGGTGGATTGCGACGTCATTCAGGCAGATGGCGGCACGCGCTGTACGTCGATTACAGGCGGGTTTGTTGCCTTGTGGATCGCATGCAAAAAGCTGCTTGACGAAGGCGTAATCGAGAAAATGCCGCTTTCCGCGCAGGTTGCGGCGGTTTCGGTCGGTATTTTCGAGGATGAGGCCATCCTCGACCTCAATTATGCCGAGGACAGCCATGCAATCGTGGACTGCAATGTTGTAATGACTTCAGCGGGTGAGTTTATCGAGGTGCAGGGAACGGGCGAGGGGCGTCCGTTCTCGGACATCGAGCTGCAAAAACTGCTCGCGCTGGGCAAAGAGGGCTGTCGTCGCCTGTGTGAAGAGCAGAGCCGCGTGATGGGGGAGAGCCTGTAATGCAATTTGTGCTTGCCTCCCACAATCAGAAAAAACTGAGAGAAATGGCGGAAATTCTGGGGGAACTGGGCATCGAAGTGATGCCTCTGCCCGAAAACGCGCCTGAGCCGGAGGAAACCGGTGCAACCTTCGAGGAAAACGCCATCATCAAGGCAAAAAGCGCAGCAGATTTTACCGGATTGCCCGCTATTGCGGATGACAGCGGCCTGTGTGTGGACGCGCTGGACGGCGCGCCGGGCATCTACTCCGCGCGTTACTGTGAGGGAACCGATCAGGATAGAAATACGTTTTTATTAGAGAATATGCGGAGCAAGGATAACCGCGCCTGCCGTTTTGTGTGCGCGATTGCGTGCATTCTGCCGGATGGGCAGGAGATGACCGTGCGCGGTGAATGCCAAGGCGAACTGCTCCGCGAGAGCCGTGGCGCAGGCGGCTTTGGGTACGATCCGCTGTTTTTTGTTCCGGAATACGGCTGCACGTTCGGAGAACTGCCGGGCGAGGTGAAAAACCGGATTTCCCATCGCGGCTGCGCGCTGCGAGCGCTTAAGGATGCGCTGAAAACCCGTATTTGAAATCAACAAGACAGGAGAATATCATTTATGCTGACAACCAAACAGCGCGCGCAGCTGCGCGCTTTGGCAAATCCTTTGGCCGATACACTCATCATCGGCAAGGAAGGCGTGACCGATGCAGTCGAGCGCCAGCTCGACCAGCTGCTTGAGGCACACGAACTGGTCAAGGGCAAGGTGCTGGAGAATGCTATGCTTACTCCGCGCACGGTGTCCGAAGCGTTGTGCGAAGCGACCGGCGCCGAACCGGTGCAGTGCATCGGTTCCAAATTTATCGTATACCGGCAGGCACACGACAAGGATAAGCGAAAGATTGTGCTGGTCAAATGAGGACGGGCATTCTTGGCGGAACGTTCAACCCGCCGCATCTGGGCCATTTGCGCGCGGCACAGCTGGCGCACGATGCGCTTAGCCTTGACCGGGTGCTGTTTATCCCGACGAATATTCCGCCGCACAAAGCGTTGCCTGAACACACAGCCACGGCAGCCGACCGCTGTGAGATGGTGCGCCTGCTGACCAAAGACACGCCGTGGGCCCGGTTGGATACCATGGAAATCGATCGCGGCGGTGCCAGCTATACAGTGGATACGCTGCACGCGCTGCACGCGCGGGGAGAGACCGACCTGTATCTGATCGTCGGCACGGATATGCTGCTGTCGTTTGACCGCATTTGGCGTGCGCCGGATGAAATCGTGCAGCTGTGCACACTGGCGGTCTGCGCCCGCACGCAGGATGATTGGGCAAGGCTGCGCCGCAAGGCAGTGCTGCTGCACCGCAGTATGCACGCGAATATCGAGCTGGTACAGGGAGCCAGCATTCCCATTTCATCGACCGAGCTGCGGCAGGGCGGCGCGCTGCGCCGCTATACCGCGCCCGCGGTCGCGGATTATATCGAGCGAAATCACCTATACGGTTATTGATAATAAGCGATATAAAATCAGAAAGGCGGGGAAAAGTTATGTTGTGTAACGATGAAATGAGGCAAGGGATTCTGGCGCGACTGCATGGATACCGGTATGAGCATACGCTGGGATGTGAGCGAGCTGCCAGGAAGCTGGCGGAGCGCTTCGGCGGCGATCCGGAAAAGGCTGGGGTGGCCGCTATCCTGCACGACATAACAAAGCATCTTTCTCCGCAGGAACAGTTGAATTTATGTGAGAAATACGGTATAATACCCTGTACCGTTGAAAAAAGCGAGCCGAAAATGCTGCATGGGAAAACGGCGGCGGCCATTGCGCGCGAGGAATACGGCATGCCCAAAGATATCTGCGACGCAATTGCCTGCCACACCACCGGCAAGCACGGCATGACATTGCTGGATAAAATTCTTTATCTGGCTGATTACATTGAGGATACGCGCGATTTTCCGGGTGTGGAAAAGGCGCGTGAGCTGGCGCAGAAGAGCATTGACCGTGCGCTGCTCTATTGTTATGACCAAACGCTGACCGAACTGGTTGAGCGTGGTAAACTGATACACAGCGATACGATTGCAGCATATAATGATATGATTCGACAGGGTATTCGCTGGCGTGACGAATAGGACAATACTGGAGGCAGGAATCGTTTGAAACTTTTCGGAGGCAGCGGAGGCCGTAGCGGCCGGACAAACCGCACGCAAAATCAAAGCGCGCCGCGGCAGGCCGCGGGCAAAACCAATCAAAAGCCAATGTCCACGGCGCCGAAAGCATCGCAGTACGCGTCAAAGCCTACAGCGTCAAGAACACCGCAGTCTGCGTCAAAGGCTACGGTGCAGAGAGCGTCGCAGTCCGCACCCAAGCCGACGGGAAAAAAGGGTGCAAAGGTAAAAAAACAGCTGACAAAGGGTCAGAAGCGCAAGCGCGTCATTATTATCACGGTGGTTGTGCTGGCACTTTTGCTCTGCGTTGCGGCTGCCGCAGCGATCTTTATCCGCCCGCCGCAGGCCAATGACCCCACCATCAAGGATAAGGAAAACGGCGATAAAATCGACGTCAACAGCATGCTCAATTCAGGCACTCGAATCGACGATGTGTTTACCTTTGTGGTCGGCGCGGTCGACGAAGATGAAACCAGAACCGATGCGCTGATGGTTGCCACGATGGACGTCAATAAAAAGACCATCAACGTGATGAACATTCCGCGCGATACGATGTGCAACAACGGTTTGAGCGGTGCGAGCCGCAAGATCAATGCCGCTTACGGTATGAGCAAGGGCATTGAGCAGACCAAAACTGAGATTGAACGTCTGATGGGCTTCAAGCCGGATAAATATGTTATCGTTAATTTCGATGGCATCGCAGCGATTGTAGATGCGATCGGCGGCATTGATTATGAGATTCCTTTCCGGATGCAGTATGACGATCCATCGCAGAACCTGCACATTGACCTGTATGCCGGTATGCAGCATCTGGACGGTAAGCAGACAGTGGAATTCCTGCGCTGGCGGCATAACAACGACTATTCGGTACAGTATCCGAACGGCGACGAAGGCCGTGTGGAAAATCAGCAGAAGTTTTTGAAAACACTTGCAGGAGAGGTATTCCAGCTCAAAAACATCACCAAAATCTCCTCGATTGCCGATGCGGTATTCCAGAACGTCAAGACCGATTTGACCGCAGGCGAGCTGCTCTGGATGGGTATGCAGGCGTTGCAGATCAAAAACGAAAATATCCAGTTCTTCACGCTCCCCGGTTACGGCGCTATGAGCTATGCCGGCAGTGACCCGTACCAGTATTCATTCTTCTTCCCGTACTATAAGGAAACGCTCGATCTGGTCAATCAGTATTTCAATCCATTTGAGGAGAAGATTACTACGCTCGATATGGTAAGCGGACCGGAAAGCGGCAGCTCTTCGAGTTGGAGCGGCGGCGTCAGCTCGGGTGAGGATAATTATGTCTGGGGCGATACCTCGGACGAGGATTACAATAATGATTCTGGTTCGACCGGCGGAGAAAGCAGCGGCGGCGGAGAGACTTCGTCCGGCGGCAGCACCGGCGGTGGAGAAACTACGGGCGGCGGCACGACCGAAGGCGGTACAACCGGCGGCGGAGAAACCACAGGCGGCGGCAGTACCGGTGGTGGAGAAACCACGGGCGGCGGCAGTACCGGCGGCGGAGAGACCACAGGCGGCGGCAGTACCGGCGGCGGAGAGACCACGGGCGGCGGCAGTACCGGCGGCGGAGAGACCACAGGCGGTGGCAGTACCGGCGGTGGAGAAACCACAGGCGGCGGCACCGGCGGCGGAGAAAGCAGCGGCGGCGGTACGACCGATTCCGGTACGGGCGGCGGCGATGCTGTAATCGACCCGGAAGCATGACGATAAAGAAGGAGTTAAAAAATTGACTGCTAAAGATACCGTAAAAGCGATTTGTGAAGCGCTTCTGGAAAAGAAAGCGCAGGAAATCGAAGTATTGCAGGTGGAGCGTCTGACCGAGCTGACCGAATATTTCGTCATTTGTTCGGCGTCCTCGACCACGCAGGTCAAGGCGCTGGCCGATAACGTGGAGTGGCGTCTGAAATACGATCACGAGACACTGGTGCACCACACCGAGGGCTACGAGTCTGCGCAGTGGATGCTGCTCGATTATGGCTGCGTTGTGCTGCATGTGTTTATGCCGGAGGCCCGCAAGTTCTACAATCTGGAGAACCTGTGGAAGGACGGAACGCCCGTGGCGCTGTCCGAGCTTGGCATTGCAGAAAAATAAACGGGATGCGGCGGATGCAGGAAGTGCGTCCGCCGCGTTACCGCGCCTAAAATAAACCATTCACTTTAGGGGGAAATACCGTTGAAGTACGATCACAAACTGGTTGAAAAAAAGTGGCAGGACATCTGGGATGAGGCACATTGCTTCGAAGCGGAAAATGGCAGTCAGAAGCAGAAATTCTACGCGCTGGTCGAATTCCCGTATCCGTCCGGTCAGGGTCTGCATGTAGGCCATCCGCGTTCCTACACCGCGCTTGATATCGTGGCGCGCAAAAAGCGCATGCAGGGGTACAATGTGCTGTATCCGATGGGCTGGGACGCCTTTGGTCTGCCGACAGAAAATTTTGCCATCAAAAACCACATCCATCCGGCGGAAGTGACTAAGAAGAACGTTGCACGTTTTAAGGGACAGCTCAAGTCGCTCGGCCTGTCGTTCGACTGGTCGCGCGAAATCAATACGACTGACCCGAATTACTACAAGTGGACGCAGTGGATCTTCCTGCAGCTGTTTAAGAAGGGCCTTGCCTATAAGAAGGAAATGAGCGTCAACTGGTGCACCTCCTGTAAGTGCGTGCTGGCAAACGAAGAGGTTGTCAACGGCGTGTGCGAGCGCTGCGGCAGCGAAGTTGTCCATAAGACCAAGAGCCAGTGGATGCTGGCGATCACCAAATACGCCCAGCGTCTGATCGACGATCTGGATGAGGTGGATTTCATCGAGCGCGTTAAGGTACAGCAGCGCAACTGGATTGGACGATCCACCGGTGCAGAGGTCGATTTCAAGACCACTGAGGGCGATACGCTGACCGTATACACCACCCGTCCGGATACGCTGTTTGGCGCAACCTATATGGTTATTTCTCCTGAGCATCCGGCGGTCGAGAAGTGGGCGGACAAGCTCAAAAATATTGACGCGGTGCGCGCTTACCGCGAGGAAGCGGCGCGCAAGTCGGACTTTGAGCGCACCGAGCTGAACAAGGACAAGACCGGCGTCAAGTTGGACGGCGTTGCTGCAATCAATCCGGTCAACGGCCGTGAGATTCCGATTTTCGTATCTGACTATGTCCTGATGGGCTATGGCACGGGCGCTATCATGGCGGTTCCGGCGCATGACGACCGAGATTGGGAGTTTGCTAAGAAGTTTGGCTGTGAGATTATCGAAGTGGTCTCCGGCGGTGAGGATGTGCAGAAGGCGGCTTTCACTGCAAAGGACGAGACCGGTATTCTGGTAAACTCGGATTTCCTCAACGGCAAGACGGTCAAGGATGCCATTCCGGCGATGATTGCATGGCTGGAAGAGAAGGGCATCGGTCATGCCAAGGTGCAGTATAAGCTGCGCGACTGGGTATTCTCCCGTCAGCGTTACTGGGGCGAGCCAATTCCGCTTGTTTACTGCGAGAAGTGCGGCTGGGTGCCGATTCCGGAGGACCAGCTCCCGCTGACTCTGCCGGATGTGGAAAGCTATGAGCCGACCGAGAACGGCGAGTCGCCGCTTGCCAAGATGACCGACTGGGTCAACACCACCTGCCCGTGCTGCGGCGGTCCTGCCAAGCGCGAAACCGATACTATGCCGCAGTGGGCCGGTTCGTCGTGGTATTTTCTGCGCTACATGGACCCGCACAACGACAAAGCGCTTGCCTCCAAGGAAGCGCTGGAATACTGGTCGCCGGTTGACTGGTACAACGGCGGTATGGAGCACACCACGCTCCACCTGCTGTACAGCCGCTTCTGGCATAAGTTCCTGTATGATATCGGCGTTGTGCCGACCAAGGAGCCATACGCTAAGCGCACGAGCCACGGTATGATTCTGGGCGAGAACGGCGAGAAGATGTCCAAGAGCCGCGGCAACGTGGTCAATCCGGATGAGATTGTGGACACCTATGGCGCGGATACAATGCGTCTGTATGAAATGTTCATCGGCGACTTTGAGAAGGCTGCACCGTGGAGCCCGAAGTCGATTAAGGGCTGCCGCCGCTTCCTTGAGCGCGTCTGGGGTCTGGCCGAAAAAGTGCAGGAGGGCGAAGAATATTCCAAGCAGCATGAGGTGCTCATGCATCGCACGATCAAGAAGGTTGGCGAGGATGCGGACAACCTCAAGGCGAATACCGCAATCGCGGCACTCATGACCATGCTCAACGAGTTCTACGACAAGGGCGTCAATAAGGCCGAGTATATGACCTTCCTGACGTTGCTCAATCCGTTTGCGCCGCACATCACCGAAGAGCTGTGGCAGCAGATGGGCGGCGAGGGCCTGTTGTCTGTTGCACCGTGGCCGGTTTATGAAGAGGCCAAGACGGTCGAGGATACGGTCGAGATGGCGGTGCAGGTCAACGGCAAGCTCAAGTGCACGATTAAGCTGCCCGCGGACTGTGACAAGCAGGTAGCAATCGACACTGCGCTGGCAGAGGAGAAAGTCCAGAACGCGATTGCCGGCAAGGAAATGGTCAAGCAGATTGTCGTACCTGGTAAAATTGTCAATCTGGTCGTTCGTTAAACTTTGTTATTGACACGGACGGTAAAAACAGATATAATATTCTTACGGTTTTGTGTGCCGTTGTATGCAGAGCCGTGCATAGCGTTCCTCCAGAGGGGAACGCGCGGAGGGAGGGAAAACTGTGTCGGAGATCCGCATCAAGGAAAATGAATCTATTGACAGCGCGCTGCGCCGTTTCAAGCGTTCGTGCGCCAAGGCGGGTACGCTTTCCGAGCTCCGCAAGCGTGAGCATTATGAAAGCCCGAGCGTCAAGCGCCGCAAGAAATCTGAGGCTGCGCGCGCCAAGAAGAAAAAGTTTCGCTAATTAGTAGAAAAGAACAGATGCAGAAGCATCTGTTCTTTTTTCGTTCGGCATAAAACTAATCGTGCGCTCAGGCAGTGTTTACACTTCTTTCAAATTTTCTACAAACTTTAGACATATGGGTACGGTATAGTATAACCACAGCAAGGGAATAACCCCTTTTGATATAAACTTCTTCATGGGAAGATGATAAAAAATCTGTTCGGCCCTGTGGGACGGAATACCGCGCAGGCTCCCGGACAGTCCAAAGACAAGAGGCTCAACCGCCCATTATCATAGAGGCACGCGTTGCGAAAAGCGGCGCGCGCTTTTTTGTGCAGAAAAACAGAGTTTGCGTATGCAAATCCGAAAAAGATTGAAAAATATAAAAAAACAGCGTATAATAATATAGTTATGGATTTGAGAATTGCGGAAATAGGGAGTTAAGGACTTTATGAGCAAAGCAAAACCGTCATACGGCAACGAGAGTATTTCCTCGCTCAAAGGCGCAGACCGTGTGCGCAAGCGTCCGGGTGTTATATTCGGTTCGGACGGGCTGGAAGGCTGCGAGCATGCGGTGTTCGAGATTCTGTCCAACTCGATTGATGAAGCGCGCGAGGGCTTTGGTACCGAGATTGTCACCACCCGCTACGAGGATGGCTCGATTGAGGTGGCAGACCGCGGTCGAGGTATTCCGATTGAGTGGAACGAGAATGAGCAGCGTTATAACTGGGAACTGGTGTTCTGTGAGCTGTATGCGGGCGGCAAATACAAGAACGACACAGGCGAGAATTATGAATTCTCGCTTGGCTTGAACGGTTTGGGTACCTGTGCGACCCAGTATTCCTCGGAATATATGGATGTGACAGTCGTGCGCGACGGGTTTGAGTACAGCCTGCACTTTGAGAAGGGCGAGAATAAGACCCCGACTAAGGAAGGATTCACCAAAAAGCCGACGACCTCCAAAAAGACCGGCACGACCATCCGCTGGAAGCCCGACCTTGAGGTATTCACTGACATTAACATTCCAGTCGATTATTATCTTGATACGCTCAAGCGGCAGGCTGTGGTCAACAGTCACATCAAGTTCGTGCTGAAAAATCAGGTTGGTGGTAAGTTTGAAACAACCGAATTTCTCTACCAGAACGGTATTGTGGATTATGTCACCGAGCTGGTCGGTGAGAACCCGCTGACTTCGGTGCAGTTCCTGGAGGGCGAGCGGCGCGGCCGAGACCGTGCGGACAAGCCGGAATACAAGGTCAAATTGTCCTGTGCGTTCTGCTTTTCGTCTGCGGTGTCGCGCATTGAGTATTACCACAACTCCTCGTGGCTGGAGCACGGCGGCGCGCCGGACAAGGCAGTGCGCTCGGCGTTTGTTTCGGCGCTGGACGGCTATCTCAAGCAGAACGGTAAGTACACCAAGAATGAGAGCAAGGTCACATTCCAAGACGTGCTGGACAGCCTAGTTCTCGTGACCAACTGCTTCTCTACGCAGACCTCGTATGAAAATCAGACCAAAAAGGCCATTACCAACAAGTTCATTCAGGAATCGATGACCGATTTCCTCAAGCAGGGCTTGGAAATTTACTTCATCGAGAACAAGGCTGAGGCGGATAAGATTGCCGAACAGGTCCTCATCAACAAACGCAGCCGTGAGCAGGCGGAAAAGGCGCGTCTGAACATCAAGAAAAAGCTGTCCGGCGGTATGGATTTGGCTAACCGTGTGCAGAAA
Organism: Agathobaculum sp. Marseille-P7918; assembly: GCF_964248325.1. Classification (NCBI taxonomy): domain Bacteria; kingdom Bacillati; phylum Bacillota; class Clostridia; order Eubacteriales; family Butyricicoccaceae; genus Agathobaculum; species Agathobaculum sp. Marseille-P7918. Next base: position 24,104 of record NZ_CAXTXI010000006.1, read on the forward strand.
TTCGTTGACTGCCGTACCAAGGATGTAACCCGCCGTGAGTTGTATATCGTTGAGGGTGATTCTGCGCTCGGATCGGTCAAACAGGGACGCGACAGTGAGTTTCAGGCGATTATGCCGGTGCGCGGCAAGATTCTCAACTGCTTGAAAGCGGATTACGGCAAGATTTTTAAAAACGATATCATCACCGATTTGCTGAAGGTACTCGGCTGCGGGGTGGAAGTGCGTGGCAAGGCTGCAAAAGACCTGTCTGCGTTCGATCTTGAGGCGCTGCGTTGGCGGCGCATCATCATCTGCACCGATGCTGACGTGGACGGGTTTCAGATCCGCACACTGATTTTGACTATGCTGTATCGGCTGGTACCGACGCTGATTGAAAAAGGCTATGTCTATATTGCCGAATCGCCGCTTTATGAGATCACCTATCGAGATAAAAGCTATTTTGCGTTTGATGAGAGTGAAAAAGCTGCAATTCTGCAAAAACTCGAGGGGAAAAAGGTGCTGATTCAGCGTTCCAAGGGTTTGGGTGAGAACGAGGCGGATATGATGTGGGAAACCACAATGAATCCCGAAACCCGCCGCCTGATTCGTATCCAGCCCGAGGACGCCAAGGCGACCAGCGAGATGTTTGACCTGCTGCTGGGCGATAATTTGTCCGGTCGCAAGGAATATATCGCGGAAAACGGCGCACAGTACCTCGAGTTGGCAGATATATCCTGACAAGGAGTTAAATTTGGATGGCAAAGAAGAAAAACGACGAGCCAAAAGTATATAAGGAGCATCCTTCGGTTGACCAACGTATCACGGATACGCTGCGCGAGAACTATATGCCCTATGCAATGAGCGTTATTGTTTCGCGCGCAATCCCCGAGATTGACGGTTTTAAGCCCTCGCATCGCAAGCTGTTATACACGATGTATAAAATGGGGCTGCTGAACGGCAACCGCACCAAGTCAGCTAACATTGTCGGCGCAACAATGAAGCTCAATCCGCACGGTGACGCGGCCATCTACGAGACGATGGTGCGCCTGACGCGCGGCAATGAAGCATTGCTCATGCCGTTTGTCGATTCCAAGGGCAACTTCGGCAAGGTGTATTCCCGCGATATGGCCTATGCCGCACCGCGTTACACTGAGGCCAAGCTGGATGCGTTCTGTGCGGAGCTATTTCGTGACATCGACACGGACGCAGTGGATTTCACCGACAACTATGACGGAACAATGAAGGAGCCGACGCTGCTGCCGACGACCTTCCCGAATATTCTGGTTTCGGCCAATACGGGCATTGCGGTCGGCATGGCGTCCAACTTCTGCGGCTTTAATCTGGAAGAGGTATGCCGCACGACGATCGAATGCATCAAGAATCCAGGGCACGATCTGCTCACGACTCTGCCTGCGCCGGACTTCACGACCGGCGGTGAGCTGATTTACGACGAGGACGAGATGCGTGCGATTTACGAGACCGGTCGTGGATCGTTCAAGGTGCGTGCGAAGTGGACGTTTGACAAAAAGGACAACCTGATTGAGGTTACGGAAATTCCGTACACGACCACCATTGAGGCGATTATCGATAAGATTGCAGAGCTGGCCAAGAGTGGTAAGCTGCGTGAAATCGCAGATGTGCGCGATGAAACCGATCTGTCCGGCCTAAAGATTGCAATTGACCTCAAGCGCGGCACCGACCCGGAAAAGCTGATGGCAAAGCTGATGAAGCTGACGCCGTTGATGGACAGCTTTTCCTGCAATTTCAATGTGCTGATTGGCGGTATGCCGCGTGTGCTGGGTGTACGTGAGCTGCTCGATGAGTGGACCGCATGGCGCACCGAGTGTGTGCGTCGCCGTGTGTTCTTCGATCTGAATAAAAAGAAGGACAAGCTGCATTTGCTGCACGGTCTGGCCAAGATTCTGCTGGATATTGATAAGGCGATTCGCATTATCCGCGAGACGGAGGAGGACGCCGAGGTTATCCCAAACCTGATGATTGGCTTCGGTATCGACCAGATTCAGGCCGAGTTTATTGCGGATATTCGCTTACGCAATATCAATAAGGAGTATATTCTCAAGCGCACGCAGGAGACCGAGGCGCTGGAGAAAGAGATTGCAAAGCTCGAGGAAATCGTTAAATCCAAAACGAAGATTCGGAATATTATCGTCAAAGAACTGGAACAGGTTATCAAAAAGTACCCATCGCCGCGCCGTACTCGTCTGGTGACTGCCGAGGCGGTGCCGGAGTTCGATGAGGAGGACCACATCGAGGATTATGCGGTGCTGCTGTTCCTGACACGCGAGGGCTACTTCAAAAAAATCACGCCACAGTCGTGGCGTATGTCGCAGGAGCACAAGCTCAAGGATGGCGACGAGGTGATTTGGCAGACCGAGACAACCAACAAGGCTGAAATCGTGTTCTTCACCAATATGCAGCAGGCATACAAGGCACATCTGTATGACTTTGACGATTGCAAGGCATCGGTGCTGGGTGATTATCTGGCCGGAAAGCTCGGCATGGACGAGGGCGAAACGCCGGTGTATGCCATGCTGCCGGGCGATTACAAGGGTAATATGGTCATTGTGTTCCAAAACGGCAAGGCTGCGCGCTTCTCGCTCGAAAGCTTTGAAACCAAGACAAACCGCCGTCGCTTGACTGGCGCGTATTCGGCCAAATCGCCTGCGGTGGCGTTCTTCCATCCGGTTGATGAGGAGACCGAAATCACCATGTTTTCGACGGCCAACCGCGCGCTGACCTTCCGCGCGAACATGCTGGACATCAAGGCCAGCCGCTCGACACAGGGCGTACAGGCTATGGTACTGCGTGGGAAGCATACAATTACGCGCGCCTGTCGCATGGAGGCCGCAGGGTTGTCCGACAATGGACGCTACCGCTGCCGCAGCATTCCTTCTATCGGCGCGCTGTTGACCGATGAGGACCTGCCGGAAAAGCAGATTAAATTTGAATAAATGCAAAACAGTCCCGCCGCACAGTTGCTGTGCGGCGGGCTTTGCCTTGCGTGCACTTTTGCGCTGTGCTATAATAAATTCCATAAGAAAGGGGCGATTTGACATGCTTAATCAGCAGATGGCGGCGTTGGGGAACAACCGTTCTACCATCCGCGAGCTTTTTGAATACGGCAACCAGCGCGCAGCGGTAGTCGGACGGGAAAATGTATTTGATTTTTCTATCGGCAATCCGAATGTGCCTGCGCCGGATGCGGTGCGTGAAGCAATTTTGGCTGAGGCTGCGGGCGACCCGGTTGCGCTGCACGGCTATACTTCTGCGCAGGGTGCAGCGGATGTGCGCAAGGCACTGGCAGATGACCTCAACCGCCGTTTCGGAACGGCCTATACGGGAGACAGTCTGTACCTGACCGCGGGTGCAGCGGCGGCATTGTCCTGTGCGTTTAAGGCGATTGCCTGTCCGGGAGATGAGTTTGTTGTGCTGGCGCCGTATTTTCCGGAATACCTCATGTTCATTGAAAGCGGCGCGGGGGCCAAGGCAGTTATTGTGCCGCCGTCCATCACGGATTTCCAAATCGATTTCGACGCGTTGGAGCAGGCGCTGAACGAGCACACCAAGGCGGTTGTAGTCAACTCGCCAAACAATCCGTCGGGCGCGGTTTATTCAGAGCAGACTGTGCAGCGGTTGTCTGCACTATTGCGCGAAAAAGAAAACCAATACGGGCATCCCATCTATTTGGTATCGGATGAGCCTTACCGGGAGATCGTATATGATGGCATACAGGTGCCGTTTGTCCCGAACTATTATGATAATACGATTGTGTGCTATTCCTATTCCAAGTCACTTTCATTGCCGGGTGAGCGTATCGGCTATGTGCTGGTGCCGCCGCAGGCGGCCGACAGCGCTGACCTGTATGCTGCCGTATGCGGCGCGGGACGTGCGCTTGGTTATGTATGCGCGCCCAGCATGTTCCAGCGCGTGGCGGCGCGCTGTGCGGGTCTGACGAGCGATATTTCAGTCTATCAGACCAATCGAGACTTGCTTTACCAAGGACTTACCGGTATGGGATATACCTGCGTCAAGCCTGCGGGAGCGTTTTACCTGTTTCCGCAGACGCTCGAGCCGGACGACCGCGCATTCTGCGAGCGTGCGAAAAACTATGATTTGCTGGTTGTACCGGGCGCAGATTTTGGCGCGCCGGGTCATATGCGCATTTCTTATTGCGTGCAGACGGAAACCATTCGTCGTGCGTTGCCGCTGTTTGCAGAACTGGCAAAAGAATATGGGAAAGGTTAAGTTGTTGAAAACTTCTAATTAACTTCTGCGAAGTATGTACAAAGTGTTAACGGCTATAGGATATATTGCACAAAAATAAATGATATCAGTTGTATGATATTCATAAAACATGCCGCTTGTTTTTTTGCCGCACTCCGTGTATTATAATAGCAGAGATTAGGAAATAGTCTCAGAAACATTACACGAAAAGGAGCGTGACGAAATCATGATGAAGGGTTTCTTCAATGATCTGGTCGCAGCACGTATGCTGGATCTGGACCAGAACCGCGTCAAGTCGATGTCTCGCAAGGCGCGTCACACCGCCAAGTAATGTGAAATCATTACGGTGGCTGCTGTGGCTGCCTTGAGGAGTCAGAAATGAAATGACAAATGAAAACGGCATGTAAAAGACCTTCCGGAGCGGTTCGGAAGGTCTTTTGCTGTGCGCTCAGCCGGAGCGGCGGTGTTTGACGAGGTCGGCGGTATGCCGATGGAAGAACTCGGCACGTTCCGCTGCGGTTGCCGGGTGAATTTGCTGCTTTCCGCAGTCCGGGCAGGTGCGCTGCTGTTCGCTGCCGCGGAAAATATAGTGGCAGCATTTGGTTTGACAACTGTAAATCATGCCGTTCACCTCCTATGATGGTAGAATACCAGAGTAGGTGTCCGATAAATCTCCCTTGCTTGCGTGTGAAAGGGAAAAATGCTATACTGGCTTCATGTCAGAAAAAGGGGAAGAGAAAATGAAGGAACAAACAACAGAGTTGGTTCGTCGGTTATATATGCCTGCGGTCTTGTGTACCGCACTGTGGGGCAGTGCGGCCCCCTGTATCAAAAAGGGATATGAGCTGTTTGCTATTGCATCGGACGCACCGTTTTCTCAGCTGTATTTTGCAGGCTGGCGGTTTGCGCTGGCGGGACTGCTGGTGCTGCTGGTGGCGCGCATCAAGGGCCACCGTATCGTTCCGCTGCGCAGTGAGTGGAAACCGATTTTCTGGATTTGCCTGTTTCAAAGCATGATTCAGTATGTGTGCTATTATATCGGTTTGTCCGGCACAACCGGCACCAAGGGCGCGGTGTTGTCCGGAACGCAGACCTTTTTTGCACTCATCTGCGCGCATCTGTTTTTGCAGAACGATAAAATGAACCGGCAGAAAGTGATTGGCTGTCTGTGCGGCTTTGCGGGGGTGCTCGTGCTCGGCCTGGGTGGTCTGAATGGCTTTAACCTGCATGGCGACGGCTTGGTGCTGCTGTCGGCGGTGTCTGCCGGTGCAGGTGCGTTGGTTTCCCGCATTTATACACCGGGACGTGATCCGATGCTGTTGACCGGTTGGCAGCTGCTGATGGGCGGTGTGTTCCTGTTGGCGGTTGGTCTGCTCGGCGGAGGCCGACTGGGAAGGGTCACACCGGTCGGTGTGCTGCTGCTGGCGTATATGGTAGTGCTGTCTGCCGCAGCGTTTACCATCTGGACAGCGCTGCTGGGTAAATTTCCAGTGGGCAAGGTCAGCCTGTTCTGTTTTTTGATTCCGGTGTTTGGCGCGCTGATCTCTGCCATCGTGTTGGGAGAACAAATCCTCACGCTGCGCAATTTGAGCGCACTGGTGCTGGTCAGCGGCGGTATCGCAATTGCAAATTATGTACATGAGAGTAAAACAGAGGGCGGGCAGGCATAATAAAGAGAAAAAGGAAAAAACAACATGGTTTTCAGTTCAGCGATCTTTCTGTTTATCTTTCTGCCGGTCGTGTTCGTACTCGATCGTGTGCTGCCCGGTATACGGGCAAAAAATATGCTGCTGCTCGTAGCCAGTCTGATTTTTTATTCGTTCGGGCAGCCGGTCTATTTGCCGTTGCTGCTGCTCAGTGTGGTACTGAACTACGTGTGTGGTTTGCTGGCAGCGGGTAAATATCCGAAATTGGGCGTTGGGATCGCGGTCGTGGGCGGCATCGGCTTGTTGGCGGTGTTCAAGTATGCCGACTTTGCGATTGGTACGATAAATAACCTGTTCGGTATTGCGTTGCCGATGACTGGTATTGCGTTGCCGATCGGCATTTCGTTCTTCACCTTTCAGGGACTGTCCTATGTGATTGACGTGTATCGTGACCGGTCGGTCGTTTCTCGCTCTTTTGTGAAAATTCTGCTTTATATTTCTTATTTTCCACAGTTAATTGCGGGTCCGATTGTGAAGTATCACGATATTGAAAAGGAGATAGATCAGCGGTGGACCACACCGCGCGAAACCGCTTTGGGTATCCGTCGGTTCATCTGTGGGCTTTCCAAAAAGCTGTTAATTTCCAATGCGATGGGGCAGATGGCGGACGCGGTGTTTGCGCTGCCCACGGGTGAAATCGGTATGTTTGCTGCGTGGATGGGAGCCATCTGCTATACGCTGCAGATCTACTTCGACTTTTCCGGTTACAGCGATATGGCAATCGGTATGGGTCGGATGTTCGGGTTCCATTTTCTCGAAAATTTTGATTACCCTTATACGGCAACCACGATTCAGGAGTTCTGGCGTCGCTGGCATATTTCGCTGTCGACTTGGTTCCGCGATTATCTGTATATCCCGCTGGGCGGCAACCGCAAAGGAAGAGTGCGCACTTGGGTTAATCGCGTGATCGTGTTTTTCACAACCGGACTGTGGCACGGTGCAAACTGGACATTCGTGCTGTGGGGCCTATGGCACGGCTTGTTCTCGGTGCTCGAGGACAGCGGCATCGTGCCTGCACGTCGGCTGAAAGGAAAGACGCTTGGTCATGTGTATACCATGCTGGTGGTTGTGCTGGGCTTTACACTGTTCCGCGCTGAGTCGCTGGGACAAGCGGGTGCGATGTTTGCGGCGATGCTTACCGGTGTGGGTCTGGACTGGACTGGAACAATGACTGTATGTTCATTATTTACACCTGCGTTCTTGTTAGCCCTGGTTTTGGCGGTTTTGCTCAGCTTTCCGGTTGCAAAACGTTTACAGCCGAAAAATGAATCCATTACACTTGCAGGGGCGATGGTGCTGCTTGTGCTTTGTATGCTGAACTTGTCGGCAGGCACATTCAATCCGTTTATCTATTTTCAGTTCTGAGGAGGCTGCCATGAAATACCGAATTTTTACCGCAGCCTTTGTGCTGCTCTGCTTGATTCCCTCGGCGGGCATGCTGTTCCTGCCGCCGACACAGGCGGCGGCCAATGAGCGACTGTCGCCCAAGCCGGTCCTGCAAAACGAGGATGGCAGCTGGAATACGACAGTGCTCGATCAAGTGACCGACTACATTGCCGACCACTTTGCATTGCGGCAGGAAATGGTCACAGCGAACGCCGCTTTGCAGACTACGCTGCTCGCCACTTCACCCGCAGAGGATGTGATTTATGGCTCGGACGGCTGGCTGTACTACACTCAAACACTGGACGACTACCAGAATCACGCTACGCTGACCGAGGAACAGGCGCGACAGGTTGCGCAGACAGTGGCAGATATGCAGGCGTATTGTGAGTCGCGCGGTGCACGATTTGTGTTTACTATCGCGCCCAACAAGAATTCGCTCTATCCCGAGCATATGCCCGCACGCTATCTGCAAAGCGATTCCCCGGGCAATTATGAGCTTGTTGCGAAATATTTGCAGGAATATGGGGTCAACTATGCTGATTTGTTCACTTTTCTTTCCGAACAGGATGAGGTGCTGTATCTGCAAACGGACTCGCACTGGACCAACCGCGGCGCCGCGCTTGCGCATGATTTTCTGATGCAGGTGCTTGGTTTGCCGTATACGCCGTTTGGGGAGGCATCCTATACAACGGAAAATACCCACCGCGGCGACTTGTATGAAATGCTGTACCCCAAGGGAACGGAATTGGAGGCGCAGCAGCAGTACGAAGTCGATTTTTCCTATGTCACCCCGCCGCGCACGGCTGAGGATATTTTGATTCAAACCACAAGTGAGCATGCGCAAAACGGGCGCTTGCTTCTGTGCCGTGATTCTTTCGGAAATGCGCTGCACCCATTTCTGGCGGCGGACTTCCGCGAAGCGGTCATCACGCGGCAGATGCCCTATCCATTGACGCAGGTGCAGGCGGGCGATACGGTGATTGTTGAGATTGTCGAACGGAATCTTGAAAATTTACTCAAATATCCGCCTGATATGGGGAACAACCAAGAGACGGAATCCGTCGAATAAAACAGAAATGACCGGGAGGAAAAGATATGAAAATGAAATTGACAGCTCTGCTGCTGGCGCTGATTCTGTGCAGTAGCCTGGCAGCATGCGGCGGCAATCAGAATGCCGCCACAGAGGACAAAAAGGATAACGAGGCCGTTGACACGGTAAAGGATGAAGAAAACAAGGACAAGACCGAGGATACAACCCCCGAAGAGGACAAGACCGAAGCGGACAAGGATGCCGCCGGCAGCCAGACTTCGGACAGCACCTCGCAGTCCAAGCCGCAGTCGGGCAGCACTTCGTCCGGTACGAGCACGGGCAGCAGTTCGACCAGCAAGCCGCAGTCGAGCGGCAGCACATCGTCTGGTTCGACCTCTTCGAGCGGCAGCACGACCAGCAAGCCCTCGTCGGGCAGCTCGTCCAGCAGTACTTCGACCAGCAAGCCGGAATCTACTCCGGCTCCCGCGCCGAAGCCTGAGCCGACACCCGAACCGGCGCCTGAACCGGCCAAGCCGACTGCTGCGCAGGCATCCGGATACATCGGTTCGTCTGCTTCTGCACTGGAGGGAGCGCTCGGTTCCCCCAGCTCTAAGAGCTATTCGCCGAGCTGTATGGGAGAAGGCGAGGACGGCGTATGGACGTACAGCGGATTTACGGTGTACACCTATCGGGAAAACGGCGTGGAGACCGTGGAGGCCGTTGCTTAATCCAATAACAAAAAACCTTTGCTGTTCGGCAAAGGTTTTTTTGTATTTCTTATAGAATGACGCGGCGTGGTTTTTGTGCAATTTCACGCACCGGACGGCAGGGTACACCAACAGCCAGTACTCCCGCGGGGATATCCTTAGTGACAACGCTGCCTGCACCAATGACGGCGTTATCTCCGATGGTCACGCCGGGCAGCACCTGTACGCCCATGCCAATCCAGACGTTATTACCGATGGTGATGGGCTTGGCATATTCCAATCCGGCGTTGCGCTGTGCGGTGTCAAGTGGGTGTCCGGCTGTGGAAAAACAGCAGTTTGGGCCGATGAACACATGGTCGCCAAAGGTCACCGGCGCGCCGTCCAGAATAACCAGATTGTGATTGGCGTAAAATGCTTTTCCTACTCGGATGTTGCTGCCGTAATCTACAAAGAACGGCGGCTCGATGTAGGTGTCCTCGCCGCAGGCGGCCAGCAGCGTGCGCAAAAGCGCGAGACGTTCCGCTTTCTGTGTACTGCGCAGCTGATTGTAATCCATGCAAAGGTCCTTTGCCACTGCACGGACCTGTATCAGCTCCGGGTCGTAATTGGCATCATACAGCAGCCCGGCGGCTGCTTTTTCTCGTTCGGTCATGTTACTCTCTCCTCAGTTTTGATGGCGCACCAGCTCGTAATCATCGCCGGAGCGGTAATAGGGACAAGGGCCGCTGCTCTGCGACAGACGGTAGAATTCATCCTCATCCAGATAGGCTTCGCAGACATACTCGTCCAGAATGTCGTCGTATACATTGTACGCGCAATCCTCACAGGTGCCGGTCATGGCGATTCCCCCAATCATACAGGTGTGGTGCGAAAGAATAAAGCACTTATTTGACTTTTGGTGTTATTTCAAGCATAACATATTTTGTGGAAAGGTTCAAATAGATGCTTTGATCTTTGTGCAATTTGTGCTATCATAAAGTTGATAAACATCAATAGGAGCGTGACCAATATATGAAGCTATATACATATCAAAACAATGACGGCGTCGATCGCATCGGTATCGGTTATAAGGGATGGCCGGGGCTTCTCTGGCCGCTCGAGGCTTTCGGCCTGTCGTTCCCCGATATGACCGAGTTGATTCGCCGCATTTCCCCCGCACAGCTGGTGCGGCTGTCGGATGTAGAACAGGCGACCGAGGGTGCGGCACTGCGGCTGGACAGCGTGCGTTTGCGTGCGCCCATTCCGTATCCGGCGCAGGATGTGATTTGTCTTGGCATCAATTATGCTGACCATGCGGTGGAGTCTGCGCGTTTTCACGAGGATGCATTCCTTGTCAACCGCAAGAAGGCAGTCTACTTCAGCAAGCGCGTGTGCGAAGCGTCCGGTTGCGGCGATCCGATTCCGGCGTATGAAGGACTGGTGGACAGCCTTGACTATGAAGCAGAGTTGGGTGTGGTTATCGGCAAGGACTGCAAGAATGTCAGCGCATCCGAAGCGCCCGGCCATATTTTCGGCTATACAATTGTTAATGATGTGTCTGCCCGCAATTTGCAGACAACGCATAATCAGTGGTATTTCGGCAAGTCGCTCGACGGATTCACGCCAATGGGGCCGTGCATTGTGACGGCGGATGAAATTGCCTATCCGCCCGCGCTTGCCATTTCGTCCACGGTAAATGACGAGCAGCGTCAGAATAGCAACACGGACCACCTGCTGCACTCGGTTGGAGAAATTATTGCGGAGCTGTCGCAGGGTATAACACTCAAAGCAGGCACCATCATTGCAACCGGCACGCCTGCGGGCGTCGGTATGGGCTTTACGCCGCCGAAGTTCCTTAAAAAGGGTGATGTAGTCACTTGTGAGATTGAGGGTATCGGTAAGCTGACCAACACAGTGGAATAAGCAGGGGAGGCGCAGGTATGGACAAACCCAAGCAGATGATAGTGATGCGGCGGGATTTGAAAATGCGAAAGGGCAAGATTGCGGCGCAGGCGGGGCATGCCTGTGTCACGGCGGTACTGGCTGCGTTGGAGCGGGAGAAGCGGCTCGGACAGGTTCGAGCAGACGAAAACGGTGTAACGCTGACGGAGAGTGAGCAGCCTGTAACACCGCTTAGCGAATGGTTTTCGCGTGGCGTGGCCAAGGTGTGCGTTTATGTTGATTCGGAGGAAGAACTGCTCGCAATCGACCGCAAAGCCAAGGAGGCGGGGATTCTGTCTGCGCTCATCTGCGACAATGGCATTACCGAGTTCCACGGCCAGCCAACCTATACCTGCCTTGCATTTGAGCCTGCGCTGCCCGAAAAAGTTGACCCGATTACCGGCGAATTGCCGCTCTTTTGAGCGGCAGCGCTGTTTTGGTCGCAATTTGTAACATTCTTGTGCCTTTACAAACACGGTTTGTCATGATATGATAAACAAAGCCACGAAAAGGAGGGATTGCCATGGGCGCAGTGTCCAAACAAGGCACCAAACAGGTCACGGCCAACAAAAAAGCATGGCATGACTACTTTGTCGAGGAAAAGTACGAAGCGGGCATCGAATTGGCAGGCACCGAGGTGAAGTCCATTCGGCAGGGGCAGATTAATCTGAAGGATTCTTACTGCACCTTCAAGGATGGTGAGCTTTTTGTGCGCGGGATGCATATTTCTCCGTATGAAAAGGGAAATATCTTCAATAAGGACCCTCTGCGCGTGCGTCGGCTGCTGATGCACAAGAAGGAAATTGCAAACCTGTTTGGCAAAACCAAGCAGGACGGGTATTCGCTCATTCCGCTTTCGGTCTATTTCAAAAACTCGCGTGTGAAAATCGAGCTTGGTCTTTGTAAGGGTAAAAAGCTGCATGACAAGCGCGACAGCATCGCCGCGCGAGATGCTAAGCGGGAGATGGATCGTGCGATGAAGGAAAGAAATCGTTGATTTTTTGCATCCGACTGGATGCACCCGAAATGGGGCCGTAACGGGTTCGACGGGGGTGTTGAAGCCGGGATAGCGGGCCGCAGTGGGGAACTGCGTAAAAAGCTCCAACTGTTTATAAATTAAACAACAACGATTATACTCTTCAGGCTGCCTAATTAAGGCTTAGCCCGTCGGCTCAGAGAGGACCACGGCTTTGAGACCCGGCGTCGATTAGTGGTGAACGTGTACGGGGTAAGAGTTGCCCCCGTCATGTAACATGACTCTACTGAAGTGACAAGCCTGTTTGCCGGCATGTCATGGAGGGAATGCAAAAAGACAAACTGCGCCCGGAGAAGTCACGGTGAATGTGCTTTCGGACAGGGGTTCAACTCCCCTCGGCTCCACCATAAAATCAAAACGGTATAGATGCCACTGGCGAAAAGCCAGTGGCATCAACCGTTTCCGGGCTTTTTCAGCTCGAAAATTCGATGATGATTCCATAGATGCCAACCACTGTTTCCCCCTAACTGGTGGGATTCGAACCCCCTCTTCTCAGTGGTTGGCAAACCCGAAACCATGTGGCGCCCTTTTTGAAACAGCAATTTTCAAAAAGGGCGCTATTTTTCTGCCAATAGGATACACAAAATTTGGGGCGTCAATTTGTTGGTCGTGATGGGCCAATAGGTTGGCGCCCTTTTTCATTTTCAGACAATTTCAAAAAGGGCGCTAAGATTTAGGAGGTAGTAAATGAATCGAGAACAGTTTTTTCAAGAGCTTCGTACCGCTCTCCACCGTGAGGGTTTCACCCCGCAACTGGAACAGGACGAATCACTTCCCGTGGAGTGGAATGGTCTCCCTCTCTGTCGGATCACAGAGGGCGGAGGTGTTCGCTACTGGCAGGAGGATGTGGCGACGCCGGAGCGAGAACGGGCCTGTGAGCGAGCCACCAATCTGGCCCGCATGGTGCAGGAGTATATGACCTTGATGGAACAGGCTCCCCCGCTGAATGCCCAGGGCCTCTTGGGAGATTTCAGGGTGCTGGCTGATTTCAACGGAACGGTTCTGGCCGGACACCCGACCAAATTTGGCGTCCACTTTGTTACCTGGGACTGGAACTTTGACCGTACAGGTCTTAACTACGGACACTATTTTCAGGAAAACTATTCGGGCGCCAAGCAGGACTTCGCCACCCGGTCCGGCCTCATCTCTAAACAGCAGATTTTTAACGCAGCACAACTCACCGAAATTTACCGATGCTGCGCCGACACACTGGATGCCGGATTTGATTTGACCTATAAGCAGGAACAATGCATCAAAGGCGTTCAGGAGCAGATCCTGAGCGGAATGCCCAATATCCTGGATCACATCAATGAGCAGGAGCAGCACGCTACGAATTCTCAAAGCCAGGAGCTGACAATGTAATACACCAAGCGCCGGAGTTTTAGAAGTGACTCCGGTGCTTTTTTATTTCACCGAAAGGAGATCACTACCCATGACGCGCTATTTCATGAGAGATACCCCGTTGTATCAGATGGAGCAGATGATGATGACCCCACCTCATTTCAAGCCCAGAGGTCATGGCCAGCGCCGCTCCGGATTTCAGTATCAGGCCAAGGATGTAAAATGCGAATACTGCATGAACTACTCTCGCAAGAATCTCTGCCCTCTGGACCAGTGCATTTGTCTGGAGGAACGGATCGAAACTGGGACCCTCAGTCTTGAGGAATTGCTCAGGGACTGTCTCAACAGCAAACTAAAAATGAGTCTGTGGGGGCGGTTGGCACAGATGCTGTACCAGCATCCCCTGCAATTTTTCCGTACCGACGAACATCGTAGCCGCTGGACACGCTGGCGAACACGCTACCGCCAATTGTCGCAACGCAACCAGGCTGCGTTGTTTCTCCTGACGGCCTACGCTGATATCTGGCGCAGGGTGATCTGGAAAATTGAAGATGATGGCTTCAATTTTGACTCCGTCCAGCTGGCCGGCATCCAACCGGAGCTTTACAGCGTTTATCAGGCAGCCAAGGCAATTTCCACCGGCAGCCAAAACATTACCATCGCCGATCTCGCATCCCACGAACTGGTCACAGATGAGGCGTTCCAACTGATTATCTGCGCTCTGCTTCTGGCCAGATACGGTGATGCGATTTCAGATTTAGAAAGAAAGGGTGATTCCTAAAGCATGATGGAAGCAGTTTTAAGCAATTCGGACCATCCAGAGTTCGGAGAAGTGACCATTCCGCTTCCCATCCCCAGAGAACAATACGACCACTGCATAGAGCTGGTAACCGCACTTGAAATTGGAAGTGTGGTTAACTCCGACTGCCATGTAAATGAGTTTTGCAAAGGGTGGCCGGTATTTTATCGGCTGGAGGGGACGCAGGTCAATCTGGATGAGCTGGATTATCTGGCTAAGCGGCTGGAGAGCTTTGATGTCGGCGAGTACTCACAATTCCAGGCCATGGCCGAAAAACTGGATCTCACCAGTATGAAGGATCTGATCAACCTGACCTTCTGCTGCCAGCAGGCAACGGTCATTACAGATTTTTCTGACCTGGGTGCCATTGGCCGTGACCATTATATGAACACTCACGGCGGATGTGCCGGCACCGAGGAGTTGGAGAATCTGGATGGTGAGGAAACAGCAGTTCTTTTGATCGAAGACAACGAAGGTACTGTCACACGCTACGGCGTGGTTTATGACAACGGTATGCAGCTCTCGCAGCTCTACGATGGAAAGCATCTCCCCGGCTACCACTACGAAGCGGATATGATCATGGTGGGATTGGTTTCCCGACAGGAACCGGAGAACACCAAAAATGTCACCTGGATATACCTTCCCGCATCCAAAGGACAGATCGAGCGTGCTATGCAGCGCAGCGGTATTGCCGACCCGAAGGATATGTGTTTCCGAATGGGTGACAGTATGTTCCCGGAGGAAGTGGATGTGGCGCTGGACTTTCGGCGTGAAAACATCTATGAACTCAATGAGCTGGCGCAGGCCGTGGGTAAACTCTCCAACGATGACTGCATAAAGCTGGGTGCTGCTGTGAGCATGGCCGGACCGGAATGTGCCAGTCAGATCCGTCATCTGGCTGAGAATCTGGATCTCTTCGAATTTGCCCCTGGCGTACACACTCCGATGGAATACGGAAAATATATGATTCAGAAATCCGGCCATTTTGAGTACGACCCCAACCTGGACGAGTTCTATGACTACGAGAAATACGGCCTGCAGCACATGGATCAAGAGTCCGGTATGTTCACCAACCGCGGCTATATCGCCTACCAGGGTACGCTGAGTCTGGAGGAATTGATGATGGAAGATCCAGCAGAAGCACACGAAGCGGAATACGGATTGCAGATGGGAGGACTGTAAATGAAAAAGAAAATCATGATCACACTGGCATCTGTGGCAGCGGTGGGAGCCGCTGTTGCGGGCTACCTCCACTTTTCCGGCAGAACGCCTTTTGGCCATAGCTATTTCCGCTGAGTAGTGGTATGTTGTGTAGCTATACCAGCACGAAGGGAGTGAGAAAATGAGTAACAAAACGATTGCCGAGTTTTTGGAGCATCATAAACAGTTCAGTCAATTCAGGCCCGCTTCTCGTGAGGAAGCGGGTCTCTTTTATTCAGAGCCAGACCAGGCGCTGGATGAGACGCTGGGTACGGTGGGACATCTCCGCATGGACTTCGGCTCCGGCGGGAAAGGATTTTTCCATACCTGGTGGCCTCATAACGAAGACCAATTCAACACCGGGGAATTTAAGGATGACCTTCAGGAAGTTGTGGATGCCCTTCGTGCCGATGGTCCTCTAAAGGATCTGTCCGCAATGAGCACCTACTGTCATCAGAATGGTGGAGCAATTACGCAGGACGGCCGGAGTTATGGTTACATCGCAGAAACGAAGCATTACCGCTACTGCCTGCGCTGCACCCCGTCCCCCGGCGACTACCAAGGGTATCTCTACTGTTACGACCTGCGGCAGCAGCAGATGGCTCAGCAGAACAAGCCGGTTGGTCGAGTGACATTCGCCAGCGGTGAGCAGATGGAGTATCAGGATGGAGAAACATATCTGACGGCCATTCGGGAAGAATTACCTTATATGGCCACCACCGGATTCCGCTGCGAAACGCTGACGGATGACCCCGCCATCCGCAAGGCTGTGGATGACATTCTGCTGGACTTCGCCGGCGAAGCAAACCCTCGTCGGGAATGCAGCTACGGACTGACAGAAAAGGGCATGAAAGCGTTGCGGGATGCGGCTGACCCGTCGCTTCCGCACAGCTACAGCTGGTTTGTAATTACTGACTGCAATACCCAGGAGGAGCAGTTCCATCGGGATCTGACCTTGTCGGATGCCATTCGGATTTACAGTTCCAGCGACCGGCCTGAAAAGCGCATTGGCGTCACGAAGGATGGCATCGCCACGGTAGACCTTGTTCACACACAGGACGGTGAGCAGAGGTTCTTCGAGGACTATCAGAAGATGAACAGCTTTAAAAATGATCCTGAAATTCTGGAGTCGGTAGACCACCTCCGGCAGGAGCTGGAGCTGCCCAACCAGGGCATGAGTATGGGAGGGATGTAAATGTCAGTACCCAAGGAATGGCTGAACTTCCTGCGGGAGCAGTTTCCGACAGGAACCAGAATCAAGCTCAGAGAGATGAAAGATCCCTATGCCCCGCTGGAACCGGGCAGCATGGGTACTCTGGACTACATCGACGACGATGGCCAGTTCCATATGAAATGGGACAATGGCCGAACTCTGGCGCTGATCATCGGTGAGGACAGTTTCTCTGTGATGCCGCCTGAACCTACCACGCTGAAGTTGTATATGCCCCTGACAGCGGACCTCTACACCCGCAACGAGTATGGTGAGATGGAGGATGACAGCGCCCTGCTGGATGGCAGAATGCTGCGTGGCTACGAGGGGGACATTCTCAGTGCCCTGATCAAAAATCGTATGCCGGAGGAAACTGAGCGCGGCCTGATGCACTGGTACAGCGGAGATGATAGCGTCAACCAGAAAGTCCTGTCCGCTGTGTTCACAGTTGAGGATCGAAACGGGCAGCTCTGGGGCGTGGCTGAATGCCGTGTGGCAGGGACCCTTACCCCGGAGGAACTGTCCAACCTGAAGGAGTACATCTCCGGACAGGCATCGGATGGCTGGGGCGAAGGCTTTGAGCAGCGGGACATCTGCATCGGTGATGACGAACTGTATGTCCATCTGTGGAACTTCGACGATTGGAGTATCCAGACGGAGGAGGAGCGATTCTCTCCCAAACTGTCAGAGGGACTGCCGGAGATGTGCTACTCCACCCTGCCCACTACGGGCCAGCTGATCTGCATCAAGCGAGGTGAAACCGGCTACCACCCCTCGGAGTGGGACACCGGCAACAAGGAGCGGAATGTTGAACTGGCCGACCAGCTCAACGAGCACCTTGGCGTAGATATGTGGCAGCGGCAGGCCATGGAGGTGGGCAGCATGTGCGGCTGGGATGTCCCCGGCGCTGATCCTGCCAAGTACCAGGAAGACTACAACCACCAGATGGGAGGGATGACCCTTGAATAAGGTGTTTTGCGTGGAGCTGTCCGGAGATAAGGATCGTTGCTGTGAGCTGGAACTCCCCGCTGCCTACTACGGCCTTCTGGATGCGCTGGACAAGCTTCAGATGGCCCCCGGCGATAAGCCGAGATGGGAATTTCTTGAACACCATGGGTTTCCGTTTCTCCATGTCCATCTGGCCCATGAATGCGATCTCTACCAGCTCAATGCTCTGGCGACCGTCCTGGGCCAGATGAACGGCAGAGAGAGAACTGCATTCGAAGGACTGTTCAACATGGAGGTGGCCAAGAAATACGGCCCCATCAGCGTTGCCACCATGATCGACCTGGCCTACAGCACAGACTGCTGCCATGTGGTCAACGCCACAACGGATGAGCAGCTGGGCAGATTCTATGCCGAGAATGATTTCATCCCCGCACTTGAAAAAGTCCCCGACTCCATCTTTGAGTATCTGGACTTTGAAATGCTCGGCAGAAAAGCCCGATTTGAGGAGGGTGGCGTCTTTGCCAGCGGCGGATATGTCACACAGCATACCGAACTGGAACAGGTATATGGGACACTGGACCTCATGCCTGCAGCTCCCTCCTATGCCATCCGCCTGTTGGCCGGAAGCTCCCCCATGGGCTCCAACGGTCTGCCGGAAAAGCAAGTATATCTGAACCTCCCCGCAACACAGGAGGAGCTGGAACATGCGCTGGAGGAGTGCGGAGCGGCCTCCTGGCGGGAGATGGTCTTCTGGACGGAGGACGGTGCTGTCCCGGATCTTCTGGAAAGCATGGACTGTGACGATATCCAGGAGCTTAACGAACTGGCAAGGCACCTCAAATACCGGGAAGATAGCGGAGAACTTTCCAAACTGAAGGCGGTCATCCTTGCAACGGACTGCCATGATGTTGTGACTGCCATTCAAATCTCCGAGTGCCTGGATGACTACCTGTTCGAGCCTGACCAGCGAAATCCCGAGGAGGTTGCATCCGAGGAGCTTCGTCTCATTGTGGATGAGCAATCCCTATCTATTCTGAAGAAGCATGTCAGTCTCTACAACTATGGTCTGGATGTCATGGCCGCCAACAATGCTGTGCTGACTCCCTATGGACTGGTACAGCGCAGAGATGGCAACGAGTTGCTCCAAGCCCAGGAACACCCGTCTGAGAGCAACGGAATGAAGATGATGTAGTGAACGCTCAACAGTCTGAACTCTTCGACTTGCTGGATGGCTTTGATATGACCAACTCCCAGCATGACTGGCTGGAGAGGCGATTTGAAAACATGACGGTCAAAGAAAAGCTGCTGTTTCGGGGCGCCCTGCAGATCGAGCATCCCCAGACGACTCTGGATGCGATGCTGATTGCCAATCAGCTGGATCACTACGACCTGTTCTACGGTGCTGGGGACGATGCCCGGCTGGGCAAGTTCATCATGGAGCAGATCCAGCGCCCTGTCTCTCAAGCCCGTGCGTTTCTTGACCCGGAGAAAGTGGGCACAGCCTATCGTCAGAACGGTGGGAACACCTTCTGCGACGGACACTTCATCAAGGTCACCTCTCTGATCGATCCGTTTCTGGATGGCGACCCGACGCTGAATCCCGACAAAGGTGACTACGGTATCCGGGTCAAGCTGGCAAGCCGCTCCAATATGAACGGCGTATGGGTTGGATTCCCGGACACTGGCGAGTATATGGATACTGCACACCCGGACGAACTTCTCCTGGCTCTGGACGCACTGGAGGTCGAATCTTTGACCGAGTGCATCGCCGTGGATGTGGACTGCTGCCTCCCACAGCTGGAGGACATTCTTTCCCAGTACGGCTCTGCAGCGGAACTTGTCCGTCATGCCATCGACTTTGGGTATGCTTGGGCCGAACAGGGGCAGGGCGAGCCGAGGTGGCTGGATAAATGGCAGGCAGTCATGGAACTGGAGGACTGCCATCGTCTGGACTATGCGTTGGATTTGGCACAGAATCTTCACTGCTACAACTTCATGCCGCGGGATATGGAACTGGCTGAATATGGCAAGACCTTGGCAATTCAGGATGGCGTATATCCCAAAGACGAGCTTCTTGCGTCGTGCTTTGACACCGAAGGATATGCAAATCAGAAGATGAAAAACCTTGGCCTGTCGGCAGCAGCGCACGGCTATGTGTCATGGAATGGCACGGATATTGTCTTCGAATATAGCCAACCACCCGACGAACCGACCATGTCCATGTAAAATCCTATCTGCTATGGGAAACGCAAGGAGGTGATCAAGACAAAAAGTAAATAATCAAAAAACAATGGGGCCGTTTTTCCGAGAGGGATAAACGGCCCCCTCCTTTTTATGCCCTTTTCGGAAAAACACCCCGGAAAGGAGGCATCTATGAAGGAAGATCGGCTGGCGGAATTTTTGGAACGGTACCATTCCGGCGAATCGAATGCCGCCACCAGCCGGGAATTGGAGTGCGTCTTCTCCATCAAGGGGATTGAGGTTCGGCAGATGGTCAACCGCCTGCGCCGAAAGAGTATCCCCATTGCAAGCAGCGGAAACGGCTACTACTATGCCGCCACGGAACAGGAGGTGCGGGCGACTATCGCCCACTTGACACGGCGGATCAGTGGGATCGCCGCGGCCATCGCCGGCCTGAATCATTCTCTGGAGCAATTTGATACCGCCCAGACCCGTCTGCCACTGGAAGGCGGTGATGCGGTTGAATAGTTTCATGAGCTGGATCGGCGGGAAAAAAGCCCTCCGAGAACTGATCGTCACCTTATTCCCGCTCTACTACGAGCGATATATCGAGGTCTTTGGCGGAGGAGGTTGGGTGCTGTTCCATAAGCCGCCCGGCAACGATTTCGAAGTGTACAACGATTTCAATAGCCTATTGGTCAATCTTTACCGCTGTGTAAGAGATAAACCGCAGGAGCTGATGGAAGCACTGAAATATGTGCTGAACTCGCGGGAAGACTTCGATGTAGTCCGTACAGCGTTAGCCCGCGACAGTCCCGCTACCGATGTTCAGAAAGCCGCATGGTTCTACGAACTGATTCGGTACAGCTATGCCGCAGGACTGACCAGCTTCGGCAGCCAGCCCCATGACATGTGGGGCAATTTCCCCCTCATCGAACAGGCCCACCGGCGTCTGGCCAAAGTGGTCATTGAAAACAAGGACTTTGAGAAGCTCATCCGGCAGTATGATCGCCCGGTGAGTTTATTCTATCTTGACCCACCCTATCATGCCACGGAGGGCTACTATCAAAACATCGGTGAGGACGGTTTCACAGAGGCGGATCACATTCGTCTGCGAGATGCCCTGATGCGGATTGAAGGCAAGTTTCTGCTTTCCTATAACGACGATGAGTTCATCCGCAGCCTGTACGATCAGCCGGGCATCTACCTGATGGAAACCACACGGCTCAACAACATCAAACAGAGGTACGACAACGGCGCCCAATTCCCTGAGCTGATCATTGCCAATTACGATATGCATGAGCGGCTCCGTGTGACACCGTCCCAGATGACTTTGTTTGATCTGGCAGGAGGTGATGCAATATGGCCGAAGGATTGACCGAACTGGATAAGCTCAAACACGCCGTTCAGTTGATTGAGGAAATCTCAATGGGGCGGCTGGAGGTGTGCCCCGCGCGAACCCAGTGCTTCTGCATCCGCGCCGAGCCGGATTCACACATCGGATTGGACGCCTGTATTCACGCTCGCCCGAGCCAAGAAGGCTATGATGTCACCTTTTATGCCGGCACAATCAACTCGACCGGTAATCTGGACTCCAAGGGTATCAGCAAACTGATGCTGGAATCCCAACAGGCGTATGCACTGTTGACTGCGCTCGAGATTCAGTCATACCATCCAACGCACAAAGACCTGGAAAAATTCCAGGCTTTTCTTTTACACCGTCACCAGCATGACCAAACTATGCAACCCCAAATGTAATCAAGGAGGATCTGTATATGAAGTTCGTTAAGGATACCAATCACAACAATCTGACCATTCCTGCCGCCGCTCTCAAACTCAGCGGCTTTGATGATGGCATTTCCCCCGAGCTCCATGCCATGCCCGGTGCTATCGTTGTCCTGCAGAGCAAGATGACCGCTATGGATATGATCCATACGATGGAGTCTCTCCTGACGCTGCATGATGAACTTCTGGCGCACCTGTGTCTGCAGTGCGGTTTCTGCGATGGCTGTGAGGGTGAATGCCCTGCAGATCTGGACAGTGTGACTGACCCGGTTACCCTGCCTGACAGCGTTCGTGAAGCGGCCGGTATTCCCGAGGGCGCAAAACTGGGCGTCAGTGTGGATGATGAGGAAGGCACGGTTACGATCTACAAGGCAGACTACGACCACGACCTGAGCGATGTGCCCCCGCACATTCTGGAACTTCTGGCTTGCAGCGGTGTCTGCCTGGGCGAACTGGAGGAGTGCCTGCTGGAGGATGTGATCATCTATGGAGATTGATGTATATCTTTATCCTTACTCGGCGACAGAAGCCCGATCACGGAATGAGCTGGCCCTCTGGCGGGCCAGCCACCATGCCAATGTGAACTGCGCCCGCGACATCGAGGAAGGCATACGCACCCACTTCGATGGTGCCCACCTGGACGACTCTTTTCTGCAGCCCCTTGTAACTAAGTGGGGTTATAAGCGTATCAACTTTGTTCTCTCCAATACCCTGCAGGAACTCAGTTACGATGGGCGCTTCAGCCGGAGCAATCAGGAATGGGCGAAGACCACCTACATTCCGCCCGATGGCGATCACAACAGCTCGTTTGTGGTCAAAAGCCATCCAGCGGTATTGGACGGCTTTGTAAACATGATGCGCGAGGCTTACAAAAACCTCGGCCTCTTCGGCCCGCAGCACTGCGAACTCAATTCCTTTGAGAACCTCGACTATGAGGGCAAGGTTTTGGTGCTTTCCCCAGACACCCTCAAGGAAAGCTACTGGTCGCCCGAAAACCAACTCTGGTTCGCTCATGACGGGTTCGGCTGCTCGCCCCACGCCATTGGGCGTTCTATTCGATCCACCTGTCTTGGCGATGGAGAGCAGACACGGTGGAATCGCACCGACTTCATCGGGGTGCTTCGGGAGGAGTTTCTCCCGGATTGGGCCAAAGAAAAGCTGGCCGAGCTACAGCCGGAACAGCCCGATATGGGGGTGATGAAGATGACCTGATGAAAACGAGAAAGGAGGAATGCCGCCGTGAGCATTCAGATGAAGAACGGATGCCTGGTCTACTACGGGAACCTGATTGGATATCAGGCAAAAAACCAGACCGAAATCACTGTTGATCCGCAATTCCGTCGTGGGGAGCTGGAGTCTTGGCTGGCCCGGCGCGGTTTTGTTCCTCGCTGGGAAGAAGGCGTCTATGAGCGCCTGTCCAACGAGGGCTTCCATGCCAGCGACAGTTCACCGGAGCTGCAGTCCTGCCGGATATGGCAGCTCAAGCCTGGTACTCCGATTCAGATGCGCTTCATCGGTCTTGACACCATGGTGCAGAAGTATGACGGTCCAACGCCTGAGCAGTACCATGTGGTCTATGATGGCCAGATCCAGGACAACGACCTGGAAAAACTCTGGAACAAATTCAGCCGCACCCCTCTGGGGCCAGACGGCCAGCCACTGGCCATTTCCGATGTAGTGGAGCTGTACAGCGTATCTGGCAGCTCTTTTTTTTACATCGACCGCTATGGGTTCAAACCCATCGATTTCACGGATCAACCCACTCAGGATCAGACAATGAGCATGACCCTATAACTTTAGAGAAGGAGGAATCATTCCATGGCAGATAAATCCCCGAAAGCCACACCCCAGTCCGAAACTCCCCAGCAGCAGACGCTCCCCATGCAGTATGATGTCCGAATCCACTCCCTCCGCCTTGATGGCAACTGCCGCGCCCACGCCTCCGTGAACATCAACGGTTGCTTTGCCATTCGCGGTGTGAAGGTGATGGAGAGCAGCAAGGGCCTGTTCGTCTCCATGCCCAGTTACCGCGCCGGCAACGGTGAGTACAAGGATATCTGTTTCCCCGTCACCAAGGAGGCCCGTCAGGAGTTCGACAACGCTGTCCTCAACGCCTATCAGCAGGCGCTCTCCCAGAGCCAGCAGACCAGGAGGGCGGCTCCGGACCCTACGATCCGGCAGGCTCCGGGGCCTGAAATGTCGATGTGACCTGCCGCATCTCCGCAGAACAGGCCTGAACAATCCAGTCACTACAATCTTTTTTCAAAATATAAGGAGGAAATGAACCTATGAAGAAGCTGTATAACAAGATGATCAACACCATGAGCTCCGTTTCCCGCAAAGCCATCGGCACTGTCAACACCATGGCGCTCTCCGCCCGTGCCGCCCTGAGCAACACCCGCGGCGAGGGCTATATCGACACTGCTGTGAAGATCCTGATCGCTGTCGTGCTGGGCGCCCTGCTGCTGGCCGGTCTGTACACCCTGTTCGGCGACACCGTGCTGCCCACTGTGACCCAGCGCGTGGAAGACATGTTCAACTATGCTGGCTGATGCCGCTTTTCAGACCGCATGGTTCTTCTGCGCCCTTGCACTGGCATCCGTTTCTGATTTGCGAAGTCACCACATTCCCAATTCTATTTGTATCCTGACTGCCGCGGCGGGGCTGATTGCAATCAGCCCCGCCCGTTTTATCGGTCAGATCCTTGGTTCAGTAGTCGCTCTTCCGTTTCTTGGAATGGCAATATTGTTTCGGGATCGAATGGGCGGGGGTGATATTAAATTCATAGCCGCCGTTGGTTTCGCAATCGGATTGTTTCCAACTTTATGGGGCGTCATTCTTGGTATGTTGGTGGCTATCTCCTATGCTGTCGTGCGGGCATCTATTGAGAAACACTGTGCAGCCACACCAACCCCCATCGACCAAATAGCCATCCCCTTGGCACCGTTTCTATCCATTGGCTTTGCCACATTCTATATTTTGGAGGTTTTGACATGAAAAAATTTCGTGTAGAGAAAAAGACTGTCTTTAAATGCATCGGCATTCTGGCCCCCCTGACCGCTGCTGCCATCATCGTTCCCAAGACAATCCGCCGCAAGAAGACGGTTCGCGTGTAAGAGCCGCCATTTTCAGTCCAAAAGGAGGTTATGCCCTGTATGAGCTTTCTGAGAAATCGCACCGTGATAGGTGTGTTCTGTATTCTACTCTCTGTCCTCATCTGCTTCGGCCTGACTCCGCTCTTTAATAGGGCGGTATCCCAGAAGGTCGAAATCGTTCGGGTTACCCAGCCGATCCGGGCCGGCGAGCAGATTACTGACGATATGATCCAGCTGGTGGAAGTCGGCGGATACAATATGCCCGATAATGTCCTGCATGAAAAGGACAACGCCATTGGCAAATACGCTACGGCAGATCTGGCAGTGGGCGATTACATCATCAATACCAAACTCTCTGATGTACCGGCGGCGGACAACGCCTACCTTTATGACCTCGACGGGAGTCAGCAGGCCATCTCCGTCACGATCCGTTCCTTTGCCAATGGTCTGTCTGGCAAGCTGCAGAGTGGCGATATCGTCTCCGTGGTTGCCCCCGACTACAAACAGCAGGGCCAGACCGTCATACCGCCTGAGCTTCAGTATGTGGAAGTGATCAGCGTGACAGCTTCCACCGGGTATGATGCTAATACTGGAGAAACTCAGACCGACGAGGAAGATGGAAAAGAGCTGCCCAGTACTGTCACACTGCTGGTCACACCCGAACAAAGTAAGGTGTTGGCCGAGCTGGAGGAGGAAGGTACGATCCACCTGACCCTGGTCTACCGCGGAAGCAAGGAGAATGCTGAAAAGTTCCTCACTGCACAGGATGATGTCCTGCTGGAGCTCTATCCCCCCGAGCCTGATCCCGAGGAAACGCCCCAGAAAGAAGCCACACGGGAGGAGGCTGTCTCGGAGGCCAGCGATTCTGAAGGAACGGAGGCCGAAACTCCCACGGAGTCTGAGGAGGTGGCCTGATGCTGAACTTCAAAAAAGGTAGCATCTTTTCCCGCTCGGCGGAGAACGAGGATGCTTACGAGGAGTATGAGCAGGAGGACCAGGGTGGTGTACTGGCTGTGTGGGGCAGCCCCGGCAGCGGCAAAACCACCGTCGCCGCACGAATCGCAAAGCACCTTGCCAGCAAGCATAAAAACACGATTCTTCTCCTCTGCGACATGTCTGCCCCCATGCTGCCCTGCATCTGCCCGCCCAGGGATCTTGAGAACAAGGGTTCCCTGGGCAGCGTATTGGCAGCCGCTCATGTATCCGACAGTTTGATCAAAAACAATCTTGCCACCCATAAACGGCTGGGGTATCTCTCCATTCTGGGACTGCTCAAAGGCGAGTCGGAGTACACCTATCCGCCCTACAGTGATGTGCAGGCCCGAGAGCTAATCGACGGTCTGCGGAATATTGCTCCTTATGTGGTGATCGATTGCGGGAGCTATATCGCCAACGACATTCTCTCCGCTGTTGCCCTGATGGAATCGGATGCTGTTCTGCGTCTTGCCAACGCCGATCTGAAATCTATCAGCTATCTATCCAGCCAGCTCCCTCTCCTGAAGGACGCGGGCTGGGATCTGGAAAAGCAGTACAAGACTGCCAGTAATGTTAAACCCCAGCAGGCCGGTGATCACATGGCTAAGGCATTGGGTACAGTGGCCTTTACACTGCCACATTCTGCCGAGGTAGAGTCTCTGTATCTGGCTGGAGATCTGCTGGGTGAACTCTCCATGAAGGACAGCCGCATCTTCCGCAAAGAAATCGAAAAGGTTTCCAAGGAGGTGTTTGGGTGTTAGGAGAAAAGCGAAACCCATCCCTTTTCGGTTGCCAGCCTGCTCAGGAGGAGAAGCCGATCAGGCACATCACCTTAGATCGGGACGGAGAGAAAAAAGACATCCCTCTATATTTCGGCCCGGACTGGCCTGTGATTGACAGCGCCGGTAATGCCATACTGGATGGTGTCCCCATTCCTGACGAGGCAGAGACAATCGCAGAGGAAACACTATCTTCTGGGCCTGCACCGCAGGATGCCTCCACTGGCG
This sequence comes from Agathobaculum sp. Marseille-P7918, assembly GCF_964248325.1. Classification (NCBI taxonomy): domain Bacteria; kingdom Bacillati; phylum Bacillota; class Clostridia; order Eubacteriales; family Butyricicoccaceae; genus Agathobaculum; species Agathobaculum sp. Marseille-P7918. The sequence continues at coordinate 50,654 of NZ_CAXTXI010000006.1, forward strand.
ATGCGGACTTCACTCCGCCTGACCTGGATATGTCGTATCCAGATAATCCTCCCCGCAGAACGCTGGCCAGCAATGCCGCCGTGGGTAATCGCACTCACGCTCTCTTCTTTGCACCGGATGGCGACAGCCGAGACTTTAACAGTGTGCTCAAGGAAGTGCAGGAGTATATCTCCGGCAAATATTCCTCTCTGATCACCGATGGAGGGGATGAGGACGCAAAAATCCAGATCAAGCGGTACATCACCAAGTATGTGCAGGACCGCCGCATTGCGGTCAAGGGCTACACCGCCGATGGGCTGGTAGATGCACTCTACACAGAAATGGCTGAATTTGGCCTTCTGACCAAGTACATCTTCGGTACCGGTATTGAGGAGATCAACATCAACTCCTGGCGGGATATTGAGGTGCTGTACTCCAACGGGCAGATGGTCAAACTGGATGAGCACTTTGACAGTCCCAGTCACGCCATCAATGTAATCCGCCGTATGCTTCATGTGTCCGGCATGGTGTTGGACAACGCCAGTCCTGCTGTCCTGGGCCACCTCAGCAAGAACATCCGAATCGCCGTCCTCAAGACTCCGCTGGTGGATGAAGATGTGGGTGTCACCGCCTCCATTCGAATCGTCAACCCGCAGAATATGCAAAAGGATGACTTTGTCCGAGGTGGAACCGCCACTGGGGATATGCTGGACTTCCTGTCCGCCTGCCTGCGGTACGGTGTTTCCGTTTGTGTGGCCGGTGCTACCGGTTCCGGCAAGACCACAGTGGCAGGATGGCTACTGACCACAATTCCCGACAACAAGCGTGTGTTCACCATTGAAAATGGCTCCCGTGAGCTGGATCTGGTTCGTGAGAAAGATGGAAAGGTCTGCAACAGTGTCATCCATACCATCACCCGCGAGTCCGAGAATGCCAAACAGAACATCGATCAGGATATGCTGTTGGATATGGCACTGCGCTATCACCCCGACATCATCTGTGTGGGCGAGATGCGATCCGCTGAGGCGTATGCTGCGCAGGAGGCTGCCCGCACCGGCCACGGTGTGCTCACAACTATCCATTCTAACTCTTCTCAGGCCACCTGGCGGCGCATGGTCACACTGTGTAAGCGTAAACATGAAATGTCCGATGATACCCTCATGGATCTGGTAACCGAAGCGTTCCCTGTGGTGGCCTTTGCCAAGCAGCTGGAGGACAAGAGCCGTAAGATCATGGAGATCATGGAATGTGTCATCCAGCCGGATGGCTCCCGCCAGTATAACACCCTCTATCATTTTGCAATTGAGGACAACCGGCTGGAAGATGGCAAGTATTACATCGACGGACACCATGAGCCGGTCCATCCGATCTCCGCCAATCTGCAGAAACATTTCATCGATAACGGAATGCCTCAACAGGAGCTGGATAGGCTTCTGGCGGGATTCCACCAAAAACAAGGAGGTGAACCCGTGTGACGACCATACAGCTTATGGCTTGCATCGGCATGGCGGTCGGCTTCTTTGTGCTGCTGGGCATCACTCCCTCGGATTTTACCGAGGGGATATTCCGGCACATCACCAGCAAGCCTAAAAGCATCCGGGACGAGATCAACGAGTCCACGCAGCGTAAGAAAAAATTCATTCTACGCCGAGAAATCGAGGAAACCCAAAATATTCTGCGCATGACAGGCCGGGAGGCGAAGTTCCCAGCCATCTGTGCGATGTCTCTGTTGCTGTTTCTGGTAGGAGCCTCATTTGCTTTCTTGCTGGGGAACTTCTTTCTCGTTCCCGTCCTGGCAGTTGGTATGATGTTTGTCCCATTCTGGTACATCAAATTGACTGCAGCCTATTTCAAGAAGGTAATCTCTGCAGAGTTGGAAACGGCACTGTCTATCATCACCACATCCTATCTTCGCAATGAGGATATCCAGACTGCTGTCGAGGAAAATTTGGAATACCTCAATCCGCCCGTCAAGAGCGCCTTTGCAGAATTCCTGACAAGGATCAAGCTCGTTGACCCAGATGTGGACGCCGCTCTACGGGATCTCAGCACCAAGATCGACAATACAGTCTTCCGAGAGTGGGTGGCCGCACTGTTAACCTGCCGCTATGACCGCGGCATGAAAACCACCCTGACACCCATCGTTGCTAAACTGAGCGATATGCGAATCGTCAATGGTGAACTGGAAAACATGGTGTTCGAACCCCGCAAAGAGTTTATCGTCATGCAGATCCTCGTCCTCGGCAATATCCCACTGCTGTATTTTCTCAATCAGGAGTGGTACGACATTCTGATGCACACACCGATGGGACAGGTCATCCTGGCTGTCTGTGCGGCTGTTCTATTTGTAAGCACAGCGGCGGTCATCAAGCTGACTCAACCCATCGAATATAAGAGGTGACGCTATGGAGTTATTACTGATTTTGTGCGGAGTATTCCTGGCGCTTGGCCTCTTCTTCATTGCGGCAGATTTCTTCAAACTGCCTCGTCTCGCAACCCAGAAGGCGTTACTCTCCGCCGGTCGTCAGGAAAAAAAGCAGGCTCGCACCACAGATGTGCTTCTCATGGGGTGGGCAGTCAAGCTGGCACCCCATATCCACATGGATGAATATAAGCACAGTCGTTTGAAGAACACACTGAATGCTGCGGGCCTCGGCATGACGCCGGAGGAATATGTCGCCTTCGCTATTGTAAAAGCTGCGGCAGTGACGCTTGGTGTGATCCCGTGTCTGTTTCTGTTTCCTCTGCTGGCACTGGTTGTGATCCTTCTGGCCGTGATGGTCTATTTTAAGGAGATCCGCCGGGCAGATGAAAAGCTGACCGGAAAGCGGGATGAGATCGAGTCCGAACTGCCTCGCTTTGTGGCTACGGTTACCCAGGAACTTGCCAACAGCCGTGATGTGTTGAGCATGGTGGAGCATTACAAGCAGAACGCTGGAGCTACCTTCGCCGCTGAACTGGACATTCTCACCGCAGACATGCGATCTGGCTCCTATGAGGCGGCGCTGACCCGCTTTGAGGCCCGCTTCAATTCGCCGCTTCTTTCCGATGTGGTTCGCGGCCTGATCGGTGTGCTACGAGGCGACGATGGCATTCACTACTTCCAGATGCTCGCTCACGATATGAAACAGCTGGAACTCCAACGGTTAAAGGCGAAGGCTATGAAAATCCCGCCCAAGATCCGCGTCTTTTCCTTCATCCTGCTCATGTGTTTCCTGGTGACCTATCTGGCCATCATCATCTTCCAGATTCTGAACTCGCTCAGCGGAATGTTCTAAGAAGGGAGGAACCCAATGGACTATAAGAAAGAACTGAAGAAAAAAATCAGCGCCGACTATGAGCGGCGGGTCAAACAGTGGATGGCCTCTGACCCGGCAGAGCTGATGGATGCCGCGGAGGAAATTGCGGCCGCAAGGATGATCCATGACAACATCGACGATGCCATTACTGACGAGGACGCAAGGTTCCTGCTCGACCTGGATGATCCGCTTGGGTATGTTACCGACCGGTGGATCTCTGAAAACGGCGCCGATACCTCCCACAAGGAGGAACTTCTGCATTGTGTCTGGACGCTCCAGCAAGAACTTGGTGACACATCCGCTCCCGCAACTGTACGGGATTTTTTGATCGATCACAAGAGCGGAGTATTCTCTTTGATGACACCTTGCGGCTTCGTTTCCCTGACGGAAGCACAGGCAGAAAGTCTGTTGAAGGGACATGGCACATCTTCTCACCCTGGTGTGTCGGGCGTTTCTATGGATGTTTCCGCTGAGGAGCTCCTTTCCCAGACGGTCAAATCGGCCAACCGACAGAATGGGGTGTGGTATCTTCTGACGGAATTTCCTGGCCAGGAGCAGTGTGCTCCGGAAATGGAGGTGAACATGTGCTGAAACGAGTCTTGCGCTCCCAACGCGGCGAGGGATACATTGATGTCTGTGTTCTGGTGGTGTGTGCCATGCTGGTCATCGCTCTGGCCGTTAAGATCATGCCTGTCTATATCGCCAAACAGCAGCTCGATACCTTTGCCACAGAGCTTGTGCGTGAGGCAGAGCTTTATGGCCGCGTAGGAACCGAAACCACCCGTCGAGCTCAGTCATTGCGGGAGCAGACAGGTCTGGACCCGGACATCAGTTGGAGCAGCACAGGCCGCATCCAGCTAAATCAGGAAGTCACGGTTGTCCTGACCTATGAAACAAACCTTGGCCTGTTTGCTGGCTTCGGCAGTTTTCCAATCACTCTCCGCTCCGAGGCAACGGGGAAAAGTGAGGTGTACTGGAAATGAATCGACTCAAGCAAGTTCTTAGGGATCGTCGCGGAGTATCTTTCCCTCTGATCATTGCTGTCACACTTTCCCTCGTGATCCTTCTATGCGGCGTCAGCGAATATCTCCGTCTGCTGATCGTGGCGCAAGGGGTTCGGGATGCCATTCAGGAGGCGGTCATCTCAACTGTTAACGACAATTACGACGACGTGTACCACGGGATACGTGAAGGCTACTCCGGTGCTTATCAGCCCTCTGCTGGAGAGTTCGAGGAGTCATTGGACTATGGTGACATCTATGGTCGGTTGGATGCACTTTTGAACCTGACCAATCAGGGCGACTACCATGTGCAATACACAGAGGACGGCAAAATGGAATTCCGCGTTTGGGATCTGAATGTCGATCTACACAACGCATCCTTTGCATCGGCTGACAGTGCTGACAACCGGCTGGTGGCAGACTGCGAGATTGAACTGGAGGTTCCGGTTTCCTTTGGGGGGAGGCTTTTGCCCCCCATGCGGATGACGGTAAAGGTAAGTGCCGGGTACACCCCTCGCTTTTGACCGAGTTATCAAAAATGTTTCTTTTGAAACCACCGCAATTATAGACTTCAGCACTTACTTGTGGTAGGGTTCGAGTTGACAAGAGGCGTGCGGTATAGGAGAATAGCATCAAGATTTATTGGCGATCAGCCGCTACGCCAAACCAATATCATGGTCGGTCTAAAAACCGACCCACAGAAAAGGAGGATACCCCATGAAAGACAGCTCGAAAAAGTGGCTGACCGTCGCTGGCGGCCTCGTGATCTGTGCGATCCTGGTGTTCGTGATCGCTCAACAGTTCACCAAAGACAAGTCCACAGATGATCTGCCTCCCGCCAGCAGCTCCCAGCAAGGCGAAGTCATGGTCGACCCTGGCAGCAGCAATCCGTCCACTGATCCTGACGCTCCTTCTGCCACCAGCGAGGACGGCCTCACGGTCAATCCACAGACTCCATCCAATGATCCCAGCTCAAATGCTGGGAGCGGTGCGGTCTCCAGCGGTACGGAGCAGACCATTCAGGCTGACCCAGTGCTGCCGGATACACCCGACGATGATGTGCTGACCGACCCCAGCCAAAAGCCCGATGGAACGCCGGTCGAGGGAACGCCAACCCCTGAAGATCACGATACCTATCAGCCCCCCGAGCAACCCTCTACCAATACTGGAGGCGGCTTGCCCGGATTTAGCAATGTCCCCAATGCAGGGGCAAATCAGGGAACAGAAGCCGGGGACATGTATGAAAACGGCAACAAGATCGGCATAATGGACTAAATACTACGCTCAAAAAGCACAGCTGAACGCTGTGCTTTTTTCGTTTCCTTGAGGAGGTGTGTTTTTGAGACGAATTTTGAGCATGATTGTTTTGGTTGCACTTCTTGTTTGCATTGCCATTCCGGTAACGGTCTATGCAACAGGTGAAGGCAACATCGATGGTGGCGGCGGTTCTATGGGCAACGCAACAAGTCACGGAAGCTGGAATCCAGGCAATGAAGGCGTAAGAGTTACCGTTGTCAGAGCCAGTAACCATGCTGTCGTAACAACCCCCATTGACCTGACAAACAAAACTCCGTCCGCCTCGATTTATCACTTTGGAAAAGTCAGCAAAATCCAATATAACAACGGTGCTGGCCTGTCGCCAGTACAGGGCGGATACTCCTATATTCAGCCCGCTCAGTCCATTCCGAGAATCATCAGTACAAGCGGCAGCAACAATATCGAGGCAATCAAAAGCTATTTTACGGATGAGCAGGTCATCCGCGCGATTGCCAATTACAGTGGCATGGATTTTGACACCCTAATCAATGGTGAGTATAAGCTCCTGTTGGAACCAATCGCTTATTACACTTATGAGGGTGTCATGATTGCGACCACTGCGACCGAGGCAGCCATGTATGATGAAGTAGTGAGTGGGCATCTACGAACATGGATGGGGAGCTTGACGCACAAAAACCTGCCGCTTTCAATGTTTTTAGAAACGCCGGACCTGGGCTACCCCGCGTGGTCTGGTTCCACAACTCAGCATGCGACCAATTCCGCCATCAAATCTTCACTGGGGCTTGGCATTGTGAGGTTCGAGGAACAGCCCGAGGAGCCGGTCATCACCACTCACGACTATGAATACCGAACCAACACCGAGGTAATCACATCGGTGGAGATCAGCGGCGGGCAGAGCGACCCAGACAATCCCGTCACCGTGAGGTTCAATATTCTCGGAACGACCTACACAGTCAGCAATGTCTATTACCCGGACGGGGATTCCCAGCTGGCATGGGTACGGTGGACAACGCCTGATACGCCGCAGGATGTGACCATTACAGTAAGCGTATCAGGTCCGGGCTCCGCCCAGGCCACCATCCAATGCAAGATCGTTGACCTTGATGAAAACCCACCACCCAACCCTGTAGCAGATGACCGTAACGACTCCTTCTCACCATCCTCAATACCATCCAGAGAAGAAAAAACATCGGCGCAGTGGAGCATCTGGCGCCCGTGGTGGTATGCGTACTGGGTGTGGCACAGCACCGGTGAGAATAGCGGATACTGGTGTGATCACGGATGGTGGGAATTTGACCTGGACCGCTATAACGCCAGTTTGAGCGCCTCCATGACCATTACCCCCGATGCCATGAATCCCACTGCCAGCGGAAGCACAATGAAATCTGGATATGGCATCAATGAGGTAGTCACCGCCAGAGTCAGCAGCTCCCAACGCTCGGCCACCACTGCTCTGCAGAACGCAGTCAGCTATTTCCCGGAATTCAACTATGATTCGTTCTGGCGGCTGCTGGATCGCATCTCAATCAGCTCATCCTCCTCCCGCCTGGAATTCCAGACAAACGAGTACAGCACCTACAACCGGCGCACTCATTTCACACCCGTCTGGTATCCGGACGGCGCTTATGCCGTCAACACATGGGTGATCGACTGCTGGACACCGGTCGGGATGCTCTCTGTCAATCTCAGCGACACACTCACAATCAGTGGGAACCTCTGGGATGACTGGCATATAGCGCCGATGCGCTGACAAGAGGTACTGCCATGGGATATATCCGAGTAACCAGTAAACCAGAGGAACTGTACCACTACACAAGGCAGGAGAATCTCGACTCCATTCTGAGGGAAGGTCGCATCAGGCATATGGGTGATACCGAGTGCTGGTTCTGCACCTCGCTGGAAGATACGCTGGAACTCATGCGGGCCACCGTTATGGTCGAGGGAAAGCCCTATGTGAAACTTGGCGGGAGCATTGGCAGATACCCTAAATTCCAGCCGGAGGACTATGTGATCCTTCGGCTGAAGCCGCGCTATCAGAACGGCGAATGGGTCCGCTGGATGCAGGAAATACCCCCTGGCGCATCGCCGGAGCTGTTGAAGGCCGCTGAAGATTTCAGCAATCTCAAGCTGGGGTTCCGAGGCGATCTCAAGTTCTGTCCCGATCCAGAAATCATTGAAGTCAAATCCTTGATTGAATCAGAGGAAATTCGAAGCACCAATCTTTTCATTTCAATGTGAAATGGATCTGTCATTGGACACTGACTTTATACGTCAAGGAGGTGAAATATGAAACCGGAGGCCCTTGAAAAATCGCAGTTCCTGAGAGAAACTGCCAAAGACCTTCTCGAAGATGGACAGCCTCATTCCTACGGTGAGATTGTGCAATTCATACGGAAACGGGCAGAGGGCACAAACTGGGAGGGACAAATTGAGGTCAACAATGTCTGGCATGTACTCGATGATTTGGTTAAGTCCGCGGATAGTTCGTATGGGAAAGCTCGACGAGGCGTATATCAGAAAAATGCTCCAATAGCATTGCCTCTTCCAACGCAGCCGCCAGCCTTTTCGCTGTATGACATACTTGATCAGGCGGTCGATCTTCTTGAAAAAATGGAGCAATACCACACTGCTGCACAATACAATCCTGATCCTGTATTAAACAGTAAGACGATTGACCCCATATACAAACGTACATTCCAGGAGTTCGATCACGCAGTAGATTGGTTGACCTACTGGATTGCCGAAATAGAAGATCAATACCAGAAGGAGGTGCCTATTCAAGAAAGTTCAAATGAAGTAAAAGAAGATATGTCGATGTCCATGTAATCCGTAAAGCAGGCCGTGGGATGCAGCTCCACAGCCTGTTAAAAGTCTACCAGGCAACTTGGACTGTTTTCTACGGCCTTTCCTTCCAAAAGAAAGGTGGTTTTTTTATGTCCAAATACAAAAAGTTCTTCTGTATGTTTCTGGTTCTCGTGCTGGCAGTTGGCCTGCTCAGCACCACTGCCTTCGCTGCCGGTACCGGCGATGTGGCTGGCGCCATCGAAGGTACCTGGAACGATGCGTCGGATCAGATCAAGACGGTTGTGAACAATGTTGTTTTCCCGGTTATTGACCTGATCCTCGCAGTCTTCTTCTTCGCCAAGCTGGGGATGGCTTACTTCGACTACCGCAAGCACGGCCAGTTTGAATGGACAGCACCTGCCATCCTCTTCGCCTGCCTACTGTTCACACTGACCGCCCCCACCTATGTGTGGACTATTTTGGGCATGTGATGATTGCCAAGGAGGAATAGCTGCATGAATTACTTCACACAAGAACTCCAGCGGATTTTGTGTAACTGCACAGCTGCCGAACAGGTGTCCTATGCGGGCCGGTCTGCCTATGTTCGTCTGGATCAGGATCTGCGCGCCAGGATCGAGTTTGCTTCCATGCACATCTCTGGCCATTACGACGCTATCCGAGCATCGATTCTGAATCGTGTGGACGGCAAAGTAGACATTGCTGTCTTTCATTTCTCGGACCTGCTGGGGTACAAAAAGACCAGCAATCCCAATTTCTCCAAGGGAATCATCCCGTATATCTGGGATGACTGCGGAAAGCCTGACTGGTATGTCTACCGGCCTACCAGCGCCGACTACAAGCTGATCGCTGAGAATCTGGATGAGTATTTCCAAGTGTTCCAGACCCAGCAGGCGGATATGCATCAGCAGATGTATTGAGTGCCATTGCAGTCCTTCCCAACTGACAACAGATAATCCTTCCACAGGGGCCGTGCTTTGTCGCGGCCCCTGTGCCGTTGTCTCGCTGAAGATGTCAATTCAAAGCACGGCTCCTTTCTTTTGAAAGGGGTGATTGATTCACATGTTTATATGGGACTTCCTTCTCGGCAGCGTCATGGACCAGATCATCGACTGGGCCTACGGCCAGGTGGTCGGCTTTTTCGGCGACTTCTTTGCCTCAATGGGCAACATGGGCGTAGAGCTTTTTGAAATGAGCTGGGTGCAATCCATTGTCCTCTTTTTTTCTTATCTGGCTTGGGCGCTCTACGGTGTCGGCCTTGTGGTTGCTGCATTTGAGGTCGGAATCGAGTACCAAACTGGACGAGCAAATGTAAAGGACGCCATGCTCAATGCCTTGAAAGGTTTTCTGGCTGTCGGATGTTTTACGACTGTGCCCATTGAGCTTTATAAGCTCTCGGTGGAGCTACAAGCCAGTCTGACAGCAGGAATCACAGGATACGGGAGCGGAATCGACTCACTGGCCTCCAGCATCATTGATTCACTCTCCGGTGTCGGTGTAGGCTCCGTTCCGTCTGCCGGCGTCTTTGGCGGACTCAGTTCCATTACCAATCCCATCATGACGCTGTTCATCATCATTATGATGGGATACGCCATCGTCAAGTGCTTTTTCTCCAACCTCAAGCGTGGCGGCATCTTGCTTATCCAGATTGCGGTTGGCTCTCTCTATATGTTCTCAGTACCTCGCGGCTATATGGACGGGTTTGTACAGTGGTGCAAGCAGATCGTCGGTCTGTGTCTCACCACTTTCTTGCAAGCAACAATCCTCACCGCAGGGTTGATGGTCCTGAAAGATCACGCACTTTTAGGCTTGGGACTCATGCTTTCTGCCGGTGAGGTGCCTCGAATCTGCGGCGCTTTTGGCCTGGACACCTCAACCCGCGCCAACATCATGTCTGCAGTCTATGCCGCACAAACCGCGGTCAATACCACCCGCACAGTAATTCAGACGGTGGGGGCGGCGGCAAAATGAGAGAGAGCAAGCTGATTTATATCGCCTCGCCTTATGCTGGCAACATCGAGGAAAATGTAACCTTTGCAAAGAGAGCCTGCCGCTATGCGATTCGTCAGGGAGGCATACCGGTCGCTGTTCATCTCTTATATCCGCAGATGCTGGATGATAGTAATCCCGCAGAACGCGAACTGGGTCTCCAGCTTGGAATGCAGTTCATGGAACGGTGCGACGAGCTGTGGGTGTGCGGTGACAGAATTAGCTCAGGCATGGCACAGGAGATCACAGAGGCCATCAAACTGAACATCCCCATTAAAAGCATTGGGACACATGAAATCCAGAAAGAACAACTGCCCGCTGAGATGGAGCAAATCGCTGCTTCAGGGCAGAGTCTGGCTATGGCCTGATGCCCACACTTGGGAGCCTCTTCGATGGGATCGGGGGCTTCCCGCTGGCAGCAATCCACAACGGCATCACTCCGGTGTGGGCAAGCGAGATCGAACCGTTTCCCATTGAAGTCACTCAATTGAGGTTCCCGGATATGCTCCATGTCGGGGACATCACAAAACTCAACGGTGCCGACCTACCACCGGTAGACATCATCACCGGCGGCTCACCCTGCCAGGATCTCAGCGTGGCGGGGGCCAGAGCTGGTCTTGCCGGGGCTCGATCCGGCCTGTTTATGGAGCAAGTCAGAATTGTAAAAGAAATGAGGGATGCAGATGAGCGACGCGGTAGAACAGCTCACGCTGTTCGACCTCGATACATGTGCTGGGAAAATGTCCCCGGAGCCTTCTCCTCCTCGGAGGGCGAAGACTTCCGGATTGTCCTGGAGGAGATTGTCCGAATTAAAGACAGCTCCTGTTCAGTGCCTGGACCTGACTCCGGGACATGGGAATCTGTTGGGGCAATCATTCTGGGAGATCAATTCAGCCTGGCTTGGAGAGTCCTGGATGCTCAATACTGGGGTGTCGCCCAGCGACGCAAGAGAATCTTCCTTGTCGCAGATTTTGCAGGACGATCCGCCCCCAAAATACTATTTGAGCAGAACAGCCTGCTTGGGAATCCTGCGCCGAGCGGAAGCTCGAGGAAAAGAGCTGCCACCTCAGCTCAAACAGGCTCTGATGATTCAGGCTGGGCTGATACCGTTGGATTCGACGGGTACAACGGAGATCTAACTGGAGATAAAGCCGCAACCCTGGGGGTAAACTGCGGAATGTCGACCGGACGAAACGGTGTGATCAGCGGTTGGACAGCCTTTGCCGCTAACCAGAGAGATGAGGTGCGCGACCTACACGATGTCGCTGCCGCACTTGGTGCGCAGCCGGGGATGAAGCAACAGACATTTGTTGCCGGAGTGATCGCCAAAGGCAACGGTGATTGTTTTCTCTCATCGGAACGCCATACATCTCTCAGCGGCGGCGGAGGACAGGCTGGACAGGGTTATCCATGTATCCTAACTGCCGGTTTCTCTGCTGGTGCCGGTGCCACAGCAGGCAGCATTGGCTATGGTGAGGAGATAGCACCCACTCTGAAAGGGGCCGCCAGCGGTAACTGTATGCCTTCTATCCTGTGCCTCAACGACCAAGGGGGACAGCGGATGGATCTGACTCATAATAAAACCTCAACCTTACGGGCACAGATGGGGAGTCATCAACCTATCATTTGTCTCAACGATCAAGGCGGCAGCGCAATGGCATATAGCGAAGATGTAAGCGGAACCCTCCGAGCACAGGAGCATGGACATCAGCCACTGGTTTTTGACAACCATGGCCAAGACACCCGTTTCCTGGGTCCAGTCAACGCCGCACAGACAGTATCCGCTACCTTTGGTATGGGTGGAAATAATCAACCGCTGGTCGTGGCTGAGCAGGCAGAGGAATCACCAACACTCTTCGAAAACCATGGGATAGATGCTCGCTACACCGGCCCCCACAAGGTTGCACCAACAATGTCCGCCCGCTACGGCACAGGCGGAAACAATGTTCCACTGGTGGCTCAGAGGGATGATACTTTCTGTATCACCGGCAACGCAATAGACCGTCAACCTATGAATGGTGGAAACGGAATTGGGTACCAGCAAGGAATCGCCTATACCCTTACCGCCACTGACCATCATGCTGTGTTCAGCCGACAGCGTGTGGATGTGTTTAAGGACGATGATGTGGCCAGCACACAAAGCGCACGTCAACACAAGGACGCAACTGATCTGGTTATGGATTTGGATGAATCAGAAAACAAAGTATCAGCCGAAACCAGTAATCTCGTCCGCCTGATCCGTCGCCTCACTCCATTAGAATGCGAGCGACTTCAGGGATTTCCGGATGGCTGGACCGAAATTAAGGGGGCCTCTGACTCCGCCCGATATAAGGCTTTGGGCAACTCCGTTGCTATTCCCTGTGTGGATTTTGTCTTACAGGGGATCGCTTGGGCAATCGCAGTACAGGCAACTTAAAATAATTTGAAAAGGAGATGTGGTCATGGAACCGATGAAAAACCTCTGCGGATTGATCCCTGAGTCACTCCACAAGAGATTAATGGAGGCGAAGTCCCCAGAAATGACTATTGGTGAATACCTCACCAAAGTCCTGACCGCCTACCTGGACCAGCCTGCCACCACAAAACAAGAACAAAGAACTCTGGCCGTTCAGATCTCGGAGGATATGTTCCAGCAACTGAAATCTTATCTGGATTATCATGCCCCCCTGTCCCAAAAAGCTCTTGTCCAGAACCTTCTGAATCAAGCTCTGGACCAGTGGGAGCAGGGCGAGGAACCGCTCCAGAATGCGACGCTCTTGGACAACAAAAAAGAGCGGACGCTGGCCATTGCCATGCCCGAAACTCTATTTCACCGTGTAGAACAGTATCTGGAGGCGCACAGCGGTATGTCCAAACGTGCCTTTGTTGCGGGCCTGGTAGCCCAAGAACTCCAAGCCTGGGAGATGGAGCAGGACCAGAACGAAGCGCAGGATCAGGACTTTGACCCCGAACAGGACGAGCAGGGGTTCGGGATGAGCATGACAATGTGAGGTGAAATATGTACATCTACCCCGACAATTTGAAATCCAAAGCCACACTCTGGCTGTGGACACTGCGGGATCTCGCCATCATCGGCATCGGCAGTTTAATCTCTGTCTTTGCGCTCTCGCAGCTCGGATTTTTTGTCCCCATCGTGCTGACTGCTGCATACGCATTCCTTTCCATCCGTATGGACGATACCAGCATTCTGGACTTCCTGCGGTATGCGATCCGCTACTTTCTCATCCAGCAGCAGAGCTATTTTTGGGGCATTACCAAGACAATACAGGATCAGAGGTGATTAGAATATGAACAGAAAAAAAGAGAAAACGGCGGCTCAGAAGAAAGAAACCACCCGCCAGCTGATTGGAATCAACGACATCAGCGACTACGGCCTCAAGACTTCCCGTGGCCTGCTGGCTTTCTTTTCGGTGAAGCCGACAAACCTTTCTGTGCAGCCACCGGAGGCAGTGGGCGGCCGGATTTATGCCCTGATGACCGTTCTCAAGGGTCAGACGGAGATCGAGATGCTGGCTCTCAACTCCAAAGAGTCTTTCGAGGACAACAAGCGATACTACCGGGAGCGAGCTGCCGTGGAAGATCTGCCTGTTATCAGCCGACTGCTGGAGGCGGATGCCCGTTCTCTGGATCGTCTGCAGGTTCAGATGGCGACTGCCCGTGAATTTTTCGTCCTGATCCGCTTCCGCGATGAACAGGATGCCGACTTCCGCACCCAGCTCTCGCGAGTGCAGAAAAGCCTGGAAGATCAGGGCTTCAAGGTGCGCCTCGCCAGCAAAGAGGACGCCAAGCGCATGCTGGGCGTGTACTTCGAGCAGAATGCCACCACCGAGAAATACGAAGATTTTGATGGGGAGCGTTGGATCGTGTTGAACGACTGACGATCTTATAAAAAACATCAATTGGCCGTGGGAGTGAACTCCTGAGCGGCCAGTTGGCAGCACAGAATGCCTCCTGCGGCTACAGATAGGAGGTATCCAATGAATAAATCCAGAAAGAAAAAAGGCCCCGCACCCTCAACGGACTTGGGCAGTATCAAAGACTTCCTCGATATGATCGCCCCCTCCGTCATTGATTTTAAGGTCGATCACTTCCTTTGCGGCAACACCTACCGCTGCGTCTGGGCTCTCCGGGAATATCCAACCTCGACCGATGAGCAGGCTATCCTCCGCCACCTGGGTGAGATGGACGGCGTGACCATTCGGATCTATACCCGACAGGTTACCGCCAGTGAGGAGAAACGAATCATCCACAACGCAGCCAACAAGAACCGCATGTCCCGCTCCAGCACGGAGGATCTCCAGCAGACGGTTACCGCCGAGGCCAACCTGCAGGATGTGGTCAATCTGGTCTCGACTATGCACAGAAACCGTGAGCCGCTCCTCCACTGTGCCGTCTTTCTTGAACTGACCGCATCCAGCTATGACGCACTAAAACTTCTGCAGACCGATGTGCTGACGGAGTTGGTACGGAGCAAGCTCAATGTGGACCGTTTGCTTCTCCGTCAGCGGGAGGGATTTGTTTCTGTCATGCCGTCTGGCTGGAATCACTTCGGTGAGCAGTTTGAGCGAGTCCTTCCGGCCAGCTCGGTAGCCAACCTGTACCCGTTCAACTACAGCGGCAAGACCGACCCTCATGGCTTTTACATCGGCAAGGACAAGTACGGCGCCAACATTTTAGTGGACTTTGATAAGCGGGATGATGACAAGACCTCCGCCAGCATCCTGATCCTGGGCAACTCTGGCCAGGGCAAGAGCTACCTGCTCAAACTCCTCTTGCTCAACTTCCTTGAGGCAGGTAAATCGGTAATCTCCCTCGATGTGGAGCATGAACAGAAAGATATGTGCGAGAGGGTGGGCGGCTGCTTCATTGATCTGATGGGCGGTATGTACCGCATCAATCCGTTGGAACCCAAGTGCTGGGACGAGGGAGGCGATCCGGAGGACACCGACGCCCCCGAGGCGTTCCGCAAATCCACACGACTGAGCCAGCATGTCTCCTTTCTCAAGGACTTCTTCCGGGCCTACAAAGATTTCAGCGACCGTCATATCGATACCATTGAGATCATGGTTGGCCGTCTGTATGAGAAATGGGGCATCAGCGATGCTACTGACTTCAGCCGTCTGAATCCGCAGGACTATCCCATCCTCTCCGATCTTTATGACCTCATTGAACAAGAGTACCAGGGGTATGATGCGGATGCTCACCATCTGTATACGGCAGAGCTTCTGCAGGAAATTCTCCTCGGCCTCCACTCCATGTGTAAGGGGGCCGAGGCCAAATTCTTCAACGGCCATACCAATGTGACCTCTTCTCGTTTCATTGTATTTGGCGTTAAAGGGCTTCTGCAGGCCAACCGCAGCGTCCGGGGCGCTATGCTCTTCAACATTCTGTCCTTTATGTCTGACCGGATCCTTACTCTGGGCAACACCACTGCCGTGCTGGATGAGCTCTATGTGTGGCTCTCCGATAACATCACGGTGGGGACCACCATCATCGAGTACATCCGCAACATCCTGAAACGGGTTAGAAAGAAAGAGTCCAACCTCATCATGGCCTCGCAGAATCTGGAGGACTTTGACCGGGATGGCATCCGAGAGCTGACCAAGCCTCTGTTCGCGATCCCTCCGCATCAGTTCATCTTCAACTGTGGCTCTATCGACAAGCGATTTTATATGGACTTGCTCCAGCTGGAGGAAGCGGAATACAATCTCATCCGCTTCCCACAACGTGGCGTGTGCTTGTTCAAGTGCGGC
Organism: Agathobaculum sp. Marseille-P7918; assembly: GCF_964248325.1. Classification (NCBI taxonomy): domain Bacteria; kingdom Bacillati; phylum Bacillota; class Clostridia; order Eubacteriales; family Butyricicoccaceae; genus Agathobaculum; species Agathobaculum sp. Marseille-P7918. The sequence goes on from NZ_CAXTXI010000006.1 coordinate 66,755, forward strand.
AACGAGCGGTATCTGTTGGAGGTACATGCGCCTGCCTACAAGGAAGCCTTGTACGGTTCCGCCGGCGGACGATAAGGAGGTGGCGGCATGAGTGCAGCGACCGTTGCCGCCATTGCAAAGGCGGCTGTTGCTGTCTTGGCAGACGACAGAACACGGAAAGCCCTGGGGTGGGTGATCGTTGCGATTCTCTCTCCGCTGATCATTCTCATCGTTTTGATCTGCGCATTCCTCTCCAGCTTCTCCAACCACAATATAACCGCCGTGGAACTTTGCTTCCACGGCGGTGTGATTTCTGCCAATGTGCCCGAGGAATATCGGGCTCACATCGAGGATATGCGGAGCAGCTTTGACCGGATTGACGATGCAGTAGCTGAGATCAATGCAATGTGTGAGGATGGACAGAGCCTGGATGATACTCGGCTCAAAGCTATCTTTTATTCTCTGTACTTCGCCGTTGACCAGCCATCTGCTACAGACATTGCTGCCTACGCAGACTGCTTCGTCGACTATGAGGAGAGAACTCGGACGGTCACTTCTGTCGATGGGGAAGGCAAGGAAGTGGAGGTTGAGGAAACCTATACCGTGGCTATTCCAGTCACCGATATGAACGAAGTCTACGCTCGGATCGAGGCGGCTATGGGGATCACAGTCACCCCGGAGAATCAAAGTAACGCTGACAGCATCTACAACATCGCTCTGTATGGCACTTCCACTGGAACCGCCGATTGGTTTCCAGGAGCAGATGTGCCGTTTATCAGTGTAGATGGATTCTGCTCACCGGTGGGTGCAAACTGGGAAAGCATTGTGACCTCAGAGTTCGGTTACCGCAGAGATCCCTTCACCGGAGAAACAAGAGGACACAGCGGCATGGATCTGGCCGTTCCAACCGGCACTCCTATCCGGGCAGCTCTGCCGGGAACAGTCACCGTATCACAATACAACGCAGGTGGGTATGGGTACTATGTGATGATCGATCATGGCAATGGTCTGTCAACGCTCTATGGCCACAACTCCAGACTGCTTGCTCAGGTTGGCCAGACCGTCGAGGCTGGGGATGTCATTGCTCTCTCCGGTTCCACCGGCCGATCCACCGGCCCTCACTTGCATTTTGAGGTTCGTGTGAATGGTGAGCAAACCGACCCACGTGCTTATCTGCCCACAGCAGGAGGATAAAATCATGAGATTAAAAATACAACTGCCGGCGATTGCCGGACAACTTCGCGTCGCTGATTGCGAGGCCGAGGGAATCGTCACATTGCCGGAGCAGGACTTCGAATCTTTTCTGCATTCGCCCTGGAAAAGTCCTCGGTGGACAGCGGAACATTCTCTGCTCAACGAGGACGGACACCGGCTCTACAGCGGCATCCTGATCCTTCGGGACGGCGGGATGGACGGAGTCTTCGCCTATAACCAGGGCAACCGCTTTGCCTATCTGCCCGGCGCACGGGCTGTTGTAGATTCGATTTTGCAACAGGCTGCGGACGAAATTATCCGGGAGGGCACCGAAAACACCAATGAAGGAAACTGGTGCTATTATTTCACAGAGCTTTTCGAGAAGATGCGGCTTGTCGTGGAGCCGGGCAACGGGACGGACGAAATGCTGCTGTCCCAGCTGGAACAGCGCCCGGAGAGCGCCGATGTGGTCATGACCGATGAGTGCTTCGATGTGTGTTTCTACCTGGGTTACTGCCGCAACTTTGCCGATGAGGGCGCTCCGTCCCCGTTGGCTGACCCGGAGAAAGCGGAGAAAATCGCAAAAAAACTGACCGAGTATCTCGCCCTGCATGATGGTAGCACGGAGCTGTATCAAGTTCTGCACAATGATCTTGGGTTGAGCCACCCGGAAATCGAGGCCATGGGATTCGACCTCCGGCATCGTTATGAGCCGGATCAGGCACAGCCCTCCGGCCCCGTGATGCAATGAGAATGGAGGATGGACATGGATAACCTTGATTCCAAGCAACTCGCTTTGCTTTCTCAATTGGAGGAATTCAGAAAAAGACATGAGAGTAAAAGCGAACCTTCTGATTGGGCCATCCGTATGTGTCAGGCGATTGTAGCTCACAGTATGGGGTTCACTGATCGGAACCAGTGGACGGACCAACTGAAAAAGCAGAGCGAAACCCTGTTCAGTTTTCAGTGGACAGCAGGCAGTGTCAGCGACCATGTCATCCGATGGTGCAAAGAAACCGGCCACGATTGGCAGTACAGCCATCTGGGTGAACTGCAGGTGTCCAGCGGCGGCGAGTGGCGACGCATCGACTATGAGTGCGATTCAAACTCGCAGACCAGAGTGTTTCTCACTCCAAAGCCTCTGCCTGAAAATGAGCTGAAAGCACTCGCTGAGGAACCTGCCATCCGACTGAGAGATCTGGTGGATCTCGGTCTGCCAGATCATGATGTGTATCTGGTTCACTCATCCGCCGATGTCGGATGGGTTCCTGCGGCAGACCTGTCCCAGCTGAGCGACCGTGGGAAGGCACAGTTCGCCGAAGTCCTGGATGCCAAGGTCGCCGCTGTTCGCCCCGGCCCCTACGGAACAGAGTTGGTTCTTGACGGAGTCGATCCACAGCTGCTGACGCAGTATGACGAAGCAATTGCGGATTGTGCCAGAGCAGAGTCTGCAATGAAATTTTTTATGTAATGGAGGTTGACGATGAAAAAAACAAGCATCAGCATCGATATGGAAGCGGAAAAGCTGCGGGCACTCCGATTCTATACCGAGAAGAAAGAAACGACTTTGGAAACGGAGCTGGAGGACTTTCTCGCCAAGCTCTATGAGAAGTATGTCCCGTCTCAGACCCGTGAGTACATCGAGAACATGGAGGAACCTGCTGAACCCACTCGCTCCCGGACCAAGCGCCAGCCACGCACTCCGACCGATACGCCCGCTCTGGTGAGTGAGGAGGAGATGTGAATGGACTCGGTCTCTATCGAACTCTGGCTGGACAAGAGACAACTTGCCGCACTGGAGCAGGCTCTGGCTGAAGATGGGACCACCGTTGAACGAGCCATGCAGGATCGCCTCAACGAGCTCTACGACCAGCGTGTTCCACTTGAGCAGCGAGAGAAGATCCGGCAGGCGCTGGATGCTGAGCAGCTTGAGAGCCAGCGAAGTGCCGAAGCCAACACCCGGTACGCCGGGTTCCACATCACAGAGAATGGGCGGGAACACTATCTCGCCACCAAAAGCGGCCAGGAATTTTTGGATATGGCGATCCTCATGCGGCGCTATGTGCGCGGCACATTCGGCAACAAGGAAAAAGGATTCGCCCAGTGCATCTATGGTGCAGAGGAAATTTCACCTCAGCAGTTTGAGCAGCTGGCCGCATGGAGGCTGGAGAATCTCGGTAAAGTCACCGGCCTGGTGGAGATCAACTTCGACAAGAGCCTGTTCTCTGCCCTTAATATCATGGATGGCTGGCAGTGCTTCCGGCTCAAAGATGTCTCCTCTGCCGCCTACTTTGCGGACAAGAGTGGCCATGTTAACAAGGATGTGCGGTGGAATATTTTCCTCTCTCGGCTGGATGGCAAGCAGCTCACCAGCCACACGCAAGCCCCGGTTGAGCTCCACGGCTCACGCAGATTGCATCCAGAGGAGATTGTTTTTTCCGACGAGATCTCTGAAATCGATGGGCGCTTGAACTTCTACCTGGACTGCTCCTTCAATCCCGACGAGGTCTTCGGTACCCATGTGGATACGACGGACAACGGCAACTGGCTCAACATCTACGCCGAGTACGATCTGGAAACCGGTCAGGTCTGCGATACCCTCAGCGTCATTCTCTGCCGCGAGGACGGCAGTGACCACGAGATGGTGTACCAGCTCGATGCCGGCGAAAAGGGTGCTGTCCTGGAAAAGATGGAGCAATACTGTCGAGCCAAACACGGTCAGGCTCTGGAGGAGTTTGCGGCCGAGATCGAAGCGGATATCACAGCGATGGAAACGCCACAGATGTGATTGGGCCGGAACCGCCCTGTTGGCCCGCTGTGCGCCTCTGTGGGCCGTTTTCCCGGTGGGGTGGCATCCGTATCCCTCTGACGCCCCGGAACGCCGTGTGCGGGCTTTGTGCCGGAGCGTTGCAGGGGATAGAAATCGCCTCTGGAATGTATGTCGGGTTCCACACCATAGCAGGGGAGTGAACCGAGGGGTTGAAAACGGTGCAGCCGGCTAAGGATTTGTCAAGAATAAAAATACAGAACAAGTGAATGTTTGCAGTGAAAAAAGGGCGCAGAAAGCGAAGCCCAGTATAGGGGCTGTTTCAATATGGATTTTGAAGTCTCGCTATACTGTGACAGAAAGGATAGGCTGGTAAATCTTGCTGTCTCTCATAATGGCAAAAATAACGGCAGTCATCTTTTTGGTCACATGCCCGATGATGGTCATATAACGCAGTCCTTCTAAGGCTTTTTTCTCATAATAAGCTTTGAACATAGGATCGTGCTGAACGGCAATCGTACTGGCCATCCAAATAGCTCTGCGCAGATAAGGAGAGCCTCGTTTTGACATGTGAATAGAACAGGAGACTGTTTTCCCGGACTGTTTTACAGAGGGATTTAATCCTGCATAGGCGGCCAGTTTGTCAGCGGATGCAAAGCAGGAAATATCCCTGATTTCGCTGAGGATCACTGCACCCAACACAGGGCCAATGCCAGTGATGGTAGTAAGTGTGGAGTCAAACTGGGAAAAGAGTTCTGCTATTGTTTTTTCCAGTACACTCACTTTTGTCAAAAAAGACTCAAGTTGTTCCAGGTACAGCAAAATTAGTGTGGAGTAGACGCCAGTGTAATCTGGAATACCAAAGCTGTTTTTCGAAATCTCTTTGAGCTGCTGCGCTTTCCATTCACCAAAACGGCCATTACTGGCAGAGCGAAGAAGTTCTGTCAATTTACCAATCTGTGCCCTGGCAAGACGTTCGGGGACAGGATATTGTTTTAGAACAGCAAGAGCTGATTTACAGAAAACAGAATCAAACTGAGTCTCAAACTCAGGAAATATCTGATCCAACAAAGAGATGATTTTGCGTTTGAGATCGCTGGCCATGTCAATCAGATAGAAACGATTTCGGCATAATTCTCGTAAAGCAAGGAGTTTTTCCTGAGGGACACTGCTGGGTTTATAGCGTCCAAAACGGATGGTTTCCGCAATGACCAGAGTGTCGATGGAATCGGTTTTTGCATCACGCATTAAAATATCCCGCATGGCAGAAGTCTGGATGGGGTTAAGCACAACAGTGTTCCAACCGTCTTTGCGAAGACGGGTATAGAGAGCCAGCCAGTAATGAGAAGTGGCTTCCATGGCAAAGATGAATTCATGTTTTTGATTGGTCACTTTCCCCACGCGTTCCAATAAGGTGTTATAGCCTGAATAGTTATTGCGAATAGAGAATGGTCTGCATACAGTTTTTCCTTCTGCATCGATGATACGAACCATATGGCTGCACTTGGCAATATCAATTCCGACAATAAACATGAAAACACCATCCCCTTTAAAAGTTACAAGCAGTTCCTCTGCTCTTATGAGTCATAGCCTGCTTCAAAATGAGCGGAGAGCTTTTACTCCCGCATCCGGCTCAACAATGAACGCTCATAAGATAGAGGTCCCATGCTGCACAAGCGGACATAAACCGCAAGGATAAAAGAAGGGAACCTCTGCCTGTAAAAACAGTATATCATCACCCGTTGTGGTGAGGATATCAAAGCGTATAATTTGCGGATATTATTCCGCTGAACCTACCGGTTGAAATTATAGCAGGATAAAGCGCGGGGGCCACAGAGCGCCCCCCGCACGGCTCACACCGCCCCGCAATGCGGGTCGGGGAACGATTTTGCGGGGGTCAAATTTTGGGTGCTGGGGTCATGCCGGGGCTTACACTGTGAAAAAAAGCCCGTGTCCCAACGGGTTCAAAGGTTTCATAACGGGGACATCCCCATATTTTCAGCCCGTCTGCGGAAAGCAGGCGGGCTATTTTTGAGGAGGATTCAAATGGCAAGAGAAAAAATCAAGTTCGGGCTGCGGATAAGCCCTGAAACGCAAAAGCTCGTGCGGGATCTCTATCCCCGTGACAACTGTCAGAGCCAGAACGAGTTCATCGAAAAGGCCATCCAGTTTTATGCCGGATATGTTTCCGGACAGGAGGCTATCAATTATCTGCCGCCTGCTCTGGTGTCTGCTATCCGTGGAACGATCCAGAGCAGCGAAAACCGGATTGCAAGATTGCTTTTCAAGTTGGCGGTGGAGACGAGCATGATGATGAATGTGCTGGCATTCGCTACAGACATCAACACGGAGCAGCTGGATGCACTCCGCGCACGCTGCATTAAGGATATCAAAAAAACCAACGGGATGATCTCCTTCAAGGACGCGGTGGAATTCCAGAAAGAGAAACCACAGTGATAAAAGGCGGTGACGCTCTGTGCCAAAAGTTATCTTCAAGTGTCCGCATATCAAGGGTGGCACAGAGCGTGCCGCCTCCCATCTGCAAAACTATGTGGAGTACATGTCAACACGCAAAGGCGTGGATAAGATCGATCCAAGTGAATCCGTGCTTCCAGCTACCAAGGGGCAGCGTCAAATGGTTGCGCAGATCTTGCGTGACTTTCCACTCAGCCGCGGTATGTTCGAGTACGAAGACTACCATGCGTCACCTACACGGGGGAATGCGTCCGAATTCATTACTCGTGCGCTGGAAGAAAACTATGACCGAATCGGAAAGCGTGAGAACTATCTCAAGTACATCGCTATGCGTCCTAACGCGCAGCGTATGGGTCCACACGGATTATTCACCGGCTCCGATGATCACCTCGTACTCTCACAAGTTGCGGACGCGGTAGCACACCATCCGGGAGTTGTGTGGCTGCCTATCATCTCTCTGCGTCGTGAAGATGCCGCTCGTCTCGGTTACGACAATGCGGAACGCTGGAAGGCTCTGCTTTCTGGTTATGCCACAGAAATAGCGAAAGCAATGAAGATCCCCTGGGCCAACTTCCGCTGGTATGCGGCCTTTCATAATGAGTCTCATCATCCTCATATCCACATGGTCTGCTACAGCACCGATCCCTCCAAAGGGTTCCTGACCAAGCAAGGCATTGCGGACATCAAAGCTGGTTTGGCAAAGGAGATTTTTCATCAGGAGCTGACAGAACTCTATCAAAAGCAGACGCAACGCCGAGATGAATTGAATGTTGATACCCAGACCATTCTATGTGAGCTTATTGAGCAAATGTCATCCGGAACAATCCAGAACAAGCGCATTGAGGAGCTCATGAGCTACTTGGCTGACCGCCTGCGGTTTTTGTCCGGTAAGAAACAGTACGGATACCTCAAGGCACCTCTCAAAGCGGTTGTGGATGAGATCGTGGATGAACTCGCAAAGGATTCTCGTGTCGCATCCGCTTATGATCTGTGGTACGAGCTACGAGAAGAAGTCCTTCACACCTATAAGGATGATTTGCCAGAGCGGTTACCACTCTCTCAGCAGCCTGAATTTAAGAAAATAAAAAATATCGTTATTGCGGAAGCAGCAAAATTAAGTGAGCGACAGCAAATATTTGCTCCCGACGATCAACAGGAAGTTAATCTTCCATCCACACAGGAGGATCTGCCTTCCTCCGACCAGCTTTCATTGTTGTTAAATGTTGAAACCGACGCTCCTCCAGAACCATTCCATAAGGAATCATCTGATGCAGGTGTGTACATGGATTGGAACGAAAGATATCGCAAGGCCCGACGCTGTCTGTTTGGAAGTAAAGATCAACCCCAGGATTTCAAACTTGCCTTTGCATTATTCGAAAAAGAAGCTCAAAAAGGTAATGCATTGGCCATGTATGATTTAGGCCGTATGCTCACGGATGGTCTGGGTCATGAAATAGATATGCAAGCTGCTCATGAGTGGTACGCTAAGGCTCTAACTGCATTCCACGCTGTGGAAGAACAGAAGAAAAACCGGTATGCAGAATACCGTATTGGCAAGCTCTATGCCGCAGGACTCGGCTGTGAGCAAAACTATTACAAAGCGGCCCATTGGTTCCAGCTCTCTGCAAAAGAAGAATACAAATACGCACAATATTCCCTGGCTGGACTTATTCGCCGTGGATATGGTGTGGAGCAAAATGACCGATTGGCATTGGAGCTGTATACCCGTGCTGCACAGCAGGATTTTCCCTATGCTGCATATGAATTAGGGCGAATGTACCGGGACGGTGTTGGCTGCTCAAAAAGCGATGCGGAATCTAATGTTTGGTATCGGAAAGCCTTTGACGGTTTTCTTGGCTTGGAGGCGCAGAGTCACGATGATAAGCTACAATACCGCATTGGCTGGATGATGCTCCACGGTGTAGGAACCAAAAAAGATGAGTCATCTGCAAAAGAATGGTTTGAAAAAGCTGCAAAGCTTGGTAATCCTTATGCACAGTATCAGATGGCTCAGATAATCCTAAATGATTCATCTTCTCCGCATACACAGATATCTCAAGCGATCATGTGGCTGTCAAAAGCAGCTGCCGCAGGCCAAGATTGTGCCCAATATGCACTTGGTAAAATCTATCTGAACGGTCATGGAATAGGAAAAGATATTCAAAAAGCGGTGGAACTGTTTACTCTTGCAGCGGAGCAAAAAAACAGTTTTGCCGCTTATGCTTTAGGCAAACTATTTCTTTCTGGTAACCCAACTTTACCAAAGGAGCCAGCCACTGCACTAAAATGGCTTACGATTTCTGCTGAACTTGGAAATCAGTTCGCCCAGTATCAACTTGGTAAGCTTCTTCTCCAAGGGGAGGAAGTCCCAAAGAATGTGGAATCTGCCGTCCGCTGGCTCACCACTGCCGCAGAGCAAGGAAATCAATATGCACAATACGCGCTCGGAAAGCTATACCTGTTGGGCAAGGTAGTTCCTCCAGATCGTGAAGCCGCAACTAAATGGTTTCGACTGGCTTCGGATCAAGGGAACGAATATGCCCATTACTTCCTGGAACACATGGATGATCGTTTGGGACCACCGCCGGCAGTTGCAGTCATATCATTGTTTCACCACTTGGCCAATATTTTCCGTGATGAGAACCAACGACTTCCCTCTGGCGGTTTCCGTGCAGTAGTAGATCGAAAGCTGATGAGAAAGATCAAGGCGAAGAAAATTGCTCAGGGTCATAAAGAAGATGACCATGAGCCAACGATGACTCTATGATAGGAGGTTTTTTCTTGAAAAAGCGTAAGGGTACCAAGTCTTCTGCTTATACACTGATACAAATCAAGCCCCGTCGTCCTGCTCAGGTACAGCAGGTTCGATACCATCGCAAGACGCGCAGCCGTCACCGCTGACATTGAGGTACTACTATGCCTTACATACATTTTACTGACGAACAAAAATTCCGCGCCAATTCTGTTGATCTGGTGGAATTCCTGTATCGGCAGGGGGAAAAGCTGATTCCGTCAGGCCGTGAAAAACGGCTGGCCTCTGACCACAGCATCACGGTCCGCGGGAATGAATGGTTCGACCATGCCACAGAACAAGGTGGCCATGCGATATCATTCGTACAGCAATTCTACAATCTGAGCTACCCAGAGGCCGTCAAGAAGCTCCTTGATGGTGAATGCGGCGTAAACTATACTCTGGCTGATCCTGAGCCTGCGGATGTGCCAAAAGAATTCTCGCTTCCGCCGGCGAGTTCTACTATGCGACGTATGTATGCATACCTGCTTCAGCAACGATTGATAGCTTGGGATGTGATCAACGCCTTTGCGAAAAAAGGGCTGATCTACGAAAGCTGCGAAAAGTCAAAGGACCAGACAAAAGAATACCACAATGCTGTGTTCGTTGGATTTGATGAACATGGCGTTGCCCGTCACGCACACAAGAGAGGGATCTATACCCAAGGAAAAAGCTTCCGTGGAAATGTGGTTGGATGCGATCCACGATATAGCTTTCACTGGACAGGTAGCAGCAACAAGCTCTATGTATTCGAGGCTCCCATTGACATGATGGCGTTCATCACCCTTTATCCGGATGACTGGCAGAGCAACAGTTATGTAGCCTTATGCGGTACCGCTGAGCATGCCATGCTGTGGATGCTGGAGCAGAACCCGCAGCTTGAAAAAGTGATCCTTTGCCTGGATCATGATGCGCCAGGGATTGAGGCCACCGGCCGACTCACTGATATTCTTCATGAACACAGTTATTCGATGGTAGCTCCGCTCCAATCCGCCCACAAGGACTGGGACGAGGATCTGAAAGCGCAGTGTCGCATGGCTGCCCAGCCTGCAGAGGAGCATCCGCAGGCAGTTGTCAAAGGAGAAATCTGCAATCGCATCGGTGAAAAATGTACCAGCATACAGGCCGACCGTGTACCCCGGCAGATACTGGATCTTCTCCGGCAGTATCGAAGCCATCTCCAAGGCGGAAGAACCGAGCAGGCTATGGATATCATGGAGCAAATGTCTGCCAGCGCACTGTCTGTGGTGCTTCAAGAGTGTAAGCAACTGGGTTCGCTGGTCGCAGTAGATAAGGCAGCTCTTCTCCTTCAAGATCAAATCCTGCCCCACCAGAATAGAGGGGCCATTCATAATCGCACCGATAGGATTGCATCTGAAATACAAGGTGTGCTGAGCAAGGCGCAGGCAACAGGAGTCCGCAGCGTAGACCAGAAAAAAGATATTGCCCGTGCATGGCTTAATCTGGCCATATCCTGTGCGAAAATTCCGGTTAAGCATGCTGCCGATCAGCTTGTCATGGATCAGAAACAACAAGTTGAACGTGGGCAACGGATGTGAGGTAGCCTTATGGAAACAGAAGGGGGACAGATCACTAATCCGTCCCCCTTCTTCGGAACAAATTCCTTTTTCGGTTTCTATACCCCTCCCGCCCCCGTTTATCAGCGAGGCGGACAGTTTCCTTGCCGCAGTCTGGACAATGCTCTGGATTCTCTTGTGACTAAAATAAAAAGTAGCAATGATCACATGTATAAATCAATGTAATCACCTCATCTAAAAGTGAAAGGAGGAAACCTATTGTCTTCCATTATGATTTTGATCGCGGTCTCCGGAGCAATGTTCCTGGTGATCGGCGGTCTTGCTTTTGTTTCGAATTTTTATACCTTGGATGGAATCAAATCCCGAACAGTGGGCGATGGACAGCATGGTAGTGCCCGCTGGGCGACCAAGCAGGAAATCAAATCCACCTACGCACATATTCCCTTTGAGCCGGAACTGTGGCGACAGGGCAAAAATCTACCGACAAAGCAAGGGCTGATTGTTGGGTGCGAAGGCCCAAAGGGACATGTCACTGCACTGGTAGACACCGACGATATCCACGCGCTCGTCACGGCAGCCAGCGGTGCCGGTAAGACTGCTTTTTTTCTTTACCCCAATATCGAATATGCGCTTGCCACCGGTATGTCTTTTCTCTGCACAGACACCAAGGGCGATCTGTTCCGAAACTATGCTGGAATTGCGAAAGACAACTATGGCTTTCACACCTCGGTTATCGATTTACGAAACCCTCTGAAATCCGATGAGGATAATCTGCTTCATCTCATCAACAAGTACATGGATATCTACAAGACGGACCCCAGCAATCTGGCCGCAAAAGCCAAATCAGAAAAGTACGCTAAGATTCTTGCCAAAACGCTGATCAACACCAGCGGTGGTGACAGTGCCCAGTATGGTCAAAACGCCTTCTTTTATGACTCAGCAGAAGGACTGTTGACTGCCATGTTTCTGCTGGTGGCGGAGTATCTGCCCACTGAAGATGCGGACGGCAACCCAATTGAGCAGCGGCACATTGTGTCCGTCTTTAAATTGGTACAGGAGTTGCTGGCTCCCAGCCGTGTGAAAGGCAAGAATCAATTCCAGCTTCTGCTGGAGAAGCTTCCGGAAAATCACAAAGCCAAGTGGTTTGCCGGTTCCGCACTTAATACGGCGGAACAGGCTATGGCCTCTGTTATCTCCACTGTACTCTCCCGGCTGAACGCCTTCCTCGATTCTGAAATGGAACAGATCCTTTGCTTCGGAACTTCTATTGACGCGGAAGTTTTCTGTAATGAAAAATCTGCTATCTTCATTGTGCTTCCCGAGGAAGACCAGACCAAGTATTTCATGGTATCCCTGATTCTGCAGAACCTGTACCGGGAGATCCTCACCGTCGCAGATGAGAACGGTGGTCGACTGAAAAATCGTGTGGTTTTCTTTGCGGATGAGCTGGGTACCTGCCCGCCCATCCAGTCACTGGAGCTGATGTTCTCAGCATCCCGTTCCCGAGGCTTAATGCTTGTTCCCATCGTTCAGTCAATCACCGGCCAGCTTCAGAAAAACTATGGTCCCGAGGGTTCGCAAATTATTGTGGACAACTGCCAAGTGAACCTGTATGGAGGATTTGCTCCTGCCAGCAAGACTGCTGATGAGCTCTCCAAATCTCTCGGCAGCCGAACTGTAATGTCTGGTTCTATTAGCCGAGGGAAAAACGATCCCTCCCAGAGCCTTCAGATGATTGAACGCCCCCTTATGACCCCCGACGAACTCAAGTCAATGCGTAAAGGAAGTTTTATCGTAGCAAAGACAGGCGTCCATCCAATGAAGTCTCAACTCCGTCTGTTCCTGGATTGGGGTATCCGCTTCGGAACACCATATGAGATGCCGGAGAAGGCGCAGCGGCCAGTAGCCTATGCAGACAAGCAAACCTTAGAAGAAAATATCATCCGAAGCCAGTACGCCTCTCAGATTGAGGATGATGATCCGGGTTCCGACTCGATGGCTGGTGGAGTTACTCAAGGAATGCAGGCAGGGGCTGATCCCAAGCGCCCACGGCCGATGATTCGTACACAGTAAGGAGGTGCCTATGAGTTACTATAGCCTTATCTATTCTTCTGATCTGGAGCATCGCGCCAGGACAGTATACATGTACCTCAAGGATCGCGCCGATTTAGATGGCCGCTGCTGGCCGGCAATCAAAACGATTGCAGCAGATCTTGGATTGTCACGGTCAACGGTCAAGAGGGCTCTGGATGATCTAATCCGCGTCGGACTGCTCGAAAAAGAACCACGCTGGAGGGAGAATGGGAGTTACACATCCAATCTCTATCGGCTCACCTGATCAGAAAAAGAAAAGCAGACTCTTCCCACCAAGGGGAGAGTCTGCTCTTTTGATGAACTGAGGATAGGTTCATGGTGAACCACCCAGAAGGGAACACTCTATAATTTTATTTAATTCAGAAAAGAACAAATTCTATCACTACAACACTTAACAACATATACAGAATGTGAAATAAGCAAAGAATTGCTGTTATGAAACAGCGGCAGAATTTGTATGGTGACTGAACTCACATTTCCAGCAAAGGTTCCTTCATCAACCGCTCAATCATCAGTTTCTGGATATTCATTTCTTCGGTATGATCAAAGTATGAATTTTGGGGGTCGGCCCAAGAATCCAAATAGCCTTTGTATTTTTCTCCGTATCCCCGTTCCTGTAAGATGCTGTAAATGTTATCAACACCCTGCTGAAGCTCATCTGTTACCCCATGCGCCTCGGATAATACACGGTCAATTTCAGAATAAATATCCGATGCAGAAGGGTCGATGGTCCAGTTGGAAGGATCTTTTGCGGCAAATGCGGAAAATGTGTCTTCTCCCAACACGTTTTTTAGAGTGCGGTCAAGTCTATCGTTAGAAAAAAATTCGCTGTATCGGTTCTCGTTAATATGAGCGATCCCGTCTTGAAGGAACTGCTCTCTGTCCTTTTGGGCTTTCTCATAAGACGAAAGAACGCTTTCCATGGTCTGTCCTTCTGATAATGCAACCTTTCCATCCAGAATATCCTGATAGCCTTGGATGGTTTGATCCCATTCCTGCAACTGTTCCTTGAAGTCCGAAAGTTCTTGCTCATATCCTTCAGATATTGTCAAGTACATCTTGGTATTATGCAAATATAGTTCCAACACGCCGGTTGGCAGTTCTTCCAAAGGAGTGGCTTCATTGGTTTTTACATAGGTGTCTCTGCGAATTTGCGCAGACTTGGACAAATCTTCTAACCGCTCATCACTTGTTTGATTGGCCACAATCTGGTTTGAGACCTTTTGAAGTGCTGTTTGAGGTTTTTCGGCGGTCGATAAAATACCAGAGTTTGCAGCAAACAGATTGCGGTTTTGAAAAACGCCGTTGTTTTGAAAAACACCGTTGTTACTCAAAAAGGAAAACGCCGTATTTGATAGGTACATTATTCCATCCTCCCCACATGGCTGTACACACCCTGTTAATATGAATTTTAACTGCACAATAAATGTTTATGCTTTCATATCCATAGTCCCTTGCTTGTATTCCTCCAAAATACTGGTATCAAACTTTTGACCAATCTCCCAGCCGGGAATACGGGAACGGACAAAATCATAGAGACGATAGGCCTCATCCCTGTGCATTTGATTCAATGTCCAGCCAGCATTGGCGCGGTCTGAGACGGGGACTTGCTTATAATAGGACTTGATGAAATTTCCCAAGTCGTTGCCGTCAGGCCCAGACATCCCATAATACTTTTTCATGTGCTCCAAAGCTATATCCCGTACCGCCTGCTCTGCTTCTTTGGATACGGGGATGATGTGAAAGTCCGCTGCGGTCATGCCTGTAATATCCAGTCCGTCATCAGGCGCATTAGGATCTGATACCGCAGCACCGTTTGGATACTTTGGCTGTGTGACCCCACGCTGATACTGATCTGCGTTCATCAGCATACGCGCCATATCTGTGATGGTCATGCTGTTTCATCTCCTTTTACACATAAAACGGCTGGCAAAAGATAATGAACAAAAAGACACTTCTCTCAAATCATCTAATTGCCGACTGAATATATTTGATCAGAGCTGCCGTATCTCCAGCGATGCCCAAATAGGAGTCGGAAAGGTTATATTTTTTCCCAAACTGCTGCACAAGGGTGCGCATATCGGAGAGCTTTGCGTTGAAGTCCGCCATAAAAGCGTCCTTGCTGCTGCAATCCAGATTGGCAAACAGGTCGGAAATTTCAAGGCCGGTATGAACGGAATCATTTTCCTTCTGCGACCAACCGATTCCGCCGTAGCCACTGTTCATGCTATTGTTTAGCTTTTGAACATTTTGGATGCTTTTTTCATAAAGCCGCCCGATGCCATCTGCAAACATATCTCCTACCGCACCATAATCTTTGCCATAGTATTCAGCGATAGATTTTGCAAGCCCTTTCTGAGCGTATGCAAACGAGTCCATTTGACCCACGGAGGTTTGGTTCAAAACCCCCTCCAAGTCCTTACCCAGCGATTGCAGCTCAAATAACTGGCTTACGCCAATTTCCGAACCGCCAATGGTCAATTTCGTCTGGACACTGCTGAGATCGATCTCTTTGCCATCCTTGATCTGCTGGGCCAGCTCCAGCACTACATCTTCCATCTGATCCTGCATGGCGGCAACATCTTTCTCCGTGTAATTGCCATTGGTCAGAAAATCCAAGGTGTCACGGACAAAACCTTCATCTTGAATATCCCGAAAACGGAAGGTTTCATTTTCACCCAATGTACTGTACTTTTGGGCGGCCTCCTTTAGAAAATCCGTGGTGTGATAAAAGAAACCATGGGTGGCGGCCCCTTCGGCAGCACTCCGGTTAGCCTCATCGGGAAATGTGATAAACTGGCCGTCTGCTCCGATCCGGGATTCCACTTTAATTCCGCCCCACAGGTTTCTGACAATCGTTTTCCCATCTTCATCCACTTGTGGTTCGTCAGAAAACATACCTTCAGGATATTCAGGGGTAATATCACGGATATTGCTGTCACTAAAATCTACGGTATCGAAAGAGGGTGGGGAAAGACGCGCTTGCTCGCCGGTAGTTGCCTGTGTATTTCCTTGACCGGATTGGGTGCTTCCTTGTTTATATACAGTCCACCCGCTGTTGACCAGTTCAGACGAAAGCTGACCGTTTATATTTGGTACTTGCCATGACATAATATAATGCAACCCCTTTCACGAATTATATGGTACTACTCTACCAATATTATCGACCCATTTGCTAAAAACTTAAGTTATCCCTCATAGTTGACATCGAGTGAATTTGGATCAATAATCCAAATCGTCCTACCTTGCGACCTCGCATATTGTACTGTGGAGCCGGTTCCGCTTGGCGTCCCGTCCCAAACAGCCAGCAACACATCAGACTGGTCTACCATATAGCGATTCCGCTTTTGCATACAATCTGGTGTGTATTGTGTTTGAAGCATGGTTTCTTTGTCGCATTGCTCTGCGATCTTGAAATACCGATCTCTCAACGACTCAGACCATTTGGCAGCTTGTGTCTCGCAGGGAATCGCGCTCTCCAGTGTGATGTGTGGATACTTGGCCTTCAGATCAAGAACAATTTCGGCGGCATACATATCAACGCCGATAGCCATCCCGGAAATGAAGTGTGTAACATTGTGCTGTTCGATTAGCTGAATAATGAGTTTTCGGAGTTGTTTTTTAAGTGCGATACATCGCTTGTCGGACTCGTTGAAGCGGAATGGTAGATTCTGTGGCCTATGGCCTGTAAAGGCACATGTACGCCCACCTGGGCAGAAAGTGGATGGTTTCGTTACACCAAGTAGTTCAACAAGTTTTTTAATCATGCCGCACGCCTCCTATGTATTAACAATCTATTCTATAACGCTAATACATAGTATAGCATACATCGAAAGAATTATGTCGAAAAAAGTCGATGGGCTACAAGATTCCCTTGCAGCCCACAAAATCAATCATTTTAACTTTTTCTTCGCTTGCTGAATCATCAGTTCTACGATCTCTAAGATGCGTTGTTGTTCCTCCGGGGGAAGTTGCTTCAACTCCTCTGAAAGTTGGCTACTCCGGTATTCATTGGAGTTTGTAATGACATCGCAAAAAATTGCATCTGCGGATACTTCAAGTCCGTTGATAATGGCGATCAACTTTTCACAACGAGGAAAAGAAGCGCCTCTTTCAACGGTGGAAATATAATTTGTTGTCAAGCCCAGCCGCTCTGCAAACTGGTCTTGCGTCAGGCCCAATCTTTCACGACATTGTTTGATCCGCTCACCTATGCGTTTATCGATCATATGGTCTCCACCGCTCCTTTCTATGTCGTTAAGACATAGTATACGGAGCAGCGAGAGACACATACAGAAACGCTAATGCACTATCACTGTATTAGCGTTTGAGATTGCAAGAAAATTAACCTAAGAATCATTTCGTTATCTTGCTTTATCGAATCCCAATCTCAGTCCCAACTGTTAAATATGATTTCTCCGACTGTTTGCGGCCTCCAATAGCGGATCTGCTCCAGTTCTTCTGGACTAAGTTCTCCGCACAGGCTGTACCAGCTCTGATTCAGCTCGGCAAGGCTCAAGAAATGCACTGACCCTGTCGGAAACCGGAACCACTCTGGCTGACTGGTCAGAACAAATCCGCCGGAATCGTCCTGCCCCGCAAAGGCCGCATAGGGATAGTGGATGTTCTGCACAATAAAAACGGCATCGTCATATCTGCTGAGTTTGGCAGAATAGAAGTTTCTTGGGTATGTATTTGTGTCCAATTCTGTCACAGTCCCGCCATTTTCCAGGGCAATGGAGTAGCACATCTGACAGAACGCTTTTTCGTCTAAAAACGGCGGCGCTGTGTTCCCGTTCCAAAATCCTGTAATTCCTCTTGGAAGTATCATTTCATCGTCCTTTACTCGCAGTTGTGTTCTTGAACATTCTTCAAACAAGCCTTTTTGTGATGGCCTCATCCACCGGTTCCAATTCCTTCTCCAGCACACATTGCAGATCCCACAGCATTTTGTGTTCTTCTTCGCCCTCAACCGTCAGTTTCCCTGTAGACTCCCAGCGGCAAAGGAGTCTGTAAAGGGTGAGGGCTTTGTGTTCGCTTAATTCAATCTTCATCTTTCTATCTCCATCAGCGCAGTAGGTCATCAATATAGTCACCATTAAGGTCAAAAATTGCGGTATAAATTGCCATAAAATTACCCTCATTATCATTGATGTCCATACTGAAAGCAATGCAGAGCAAGGGCGTGTCATACATATAGTTTTTCTCAAATGCGGCAATTTTCCGTTCAAACTGATAGGTTTCCGCCACAGTCCGGTAATCTGCCCGCATTCCTCTCTGAAAATCCTTCGGATCATCATCGTACCAATTTTTCAGGTACTCCATCATGCACTGCGTGGTTTTCTCAAATATCTCATACTTTTCAAGGTAATCATCAAACGGCATCCCGTTCAGCAACATCTCACTCATGGCATACGATCCTCCTTCCAAGTGTTCAATCGCCAATACCCATCAACCCACTGGAAAATCCACCAGAAGCAGTACGATCTGCCCATTATAATACACCGGCTTACCCAGATACTGCCCCGACTTTGTGTATACCGGCTCATAGACCTTGCCTTCCAGGCGGTGAATTAGGACAAAGCGGTTTTTGTCAATGGCATGGCCGCTACGGAACAACTCCTCCGCCTCATATAAATCGTTGCTGGCATAATCAGCACCCCAGTACCATTCGCTGCTGCCCTGCAATGGCTCAAGATTTATGATCCCATTTGTGATGATGCGTTTCATACCATATTCTCCCTGGTTACAGCTTTTCCAATCAAGTTTTGCTTCTACCATTCGGTGCTGAAATTATAGCATGGAGAGACGAGCAAACCCATGAATAATCTCTTAATTTTTCTTTAGGCTTGTTTGCTGACAAAAATCAAAGGACTTACCCCTCTGGCCTACATGATTGTTGAAGTGTATAACCAATCGTTTTGTTCGCTTTCTCTGAATATCTGCTGGTAAATAAAACAGGAGCAAGGCATCCTTGCTCCTGTTAGGCAGTATAACGAAGAAGTATATTTTTTGTTCTACCACTACTCAACTTGGACAGAAACATTATTGCAACTATGCCCGAATATCCACGGTGGCTGCGTCGGCAGATGCTTGTCCTTGGGCGGCAGCTTTCATCTCCGCCCTCGCAGCATCATAGGCTTCTTCATAAAGTGCGTTCATTTCGCTGTGAAATTTTTGTTCTGCCTTTGTGGGAAATTCCATCACGTCGCCATCGGAATCACAACCCATGATTTTCTCCCCGTTGCAGTTATAAAACACAGCAGTACCACTATAAAAATCGACATTTGCTCGGAAACCCATCAAGGAAAAGGTCTGGAACCGATTTGTAATATGGGACAGATTAGAAAGAATATTGTTCAGCCCCATCAAAAGTTTAGAGCGGTCTGGAGAGATGTACTGCTTTTTATAGGCGTTCATATAGGCAATATATTCATCACCTTTATACACGCCCTTTTGCGCACCTTCTTTTGCCATTTCTCTAATCTTCTTAACAAATTCATCCGGTAACGATGTGTTGTTCTCAAATTCCTCAGTAGCCGAAGTGTCATCCACAGCCTTTTTGCCGCTGATTTCCACGGTATCCTCGCTGCTGGACTGCGCGTTGGCTGCCTGCGACATACCTTTTGCCACAGTATTGCGGAGGTTGGGGGTGTAATGTGAACCAGAAATGAAAGTCGAAGAAATATTCATCTTCTATGCCTCCTTTCCAACCGTCTTTTTCACTGATTTTTGAACTTCCAATCTGCCAATTTGCGTTTGTTATCTCGCACAATATCAAGAGATAGATTCTGCATTAAACCATAAAATCCATACTGCGGGCAACAGTCGGGAAACGGTCAAAATACCGCTTCGGATAGAGCTGCAAGTTGGACAGGAATTGATTGAGCAAGCTGGCCTTGTCCGTATCTTTATCAGAGAAGGACAGCAAATCCGCAACATTCCGAAGATCCTCTTTGCTATTGTTGAACACAAGATCTGTGCTGAGCCGATGCTCTATGCCATCTTCGTCTGTGTAGGAAACCCATGTTTGTGCTTTTAAGGGATCTTTGGGATCAAACTCATCGGTAGTGTAATCCGTGACTGTTTTGTTGCCATCCGCATCCTCCACGGTAAGCGAATTCATTCGGATGGTGGTACTATAAGCGTCTCCGCCCTTTTCATAAAACCACTTGAAATTTTCCGGGGGCGCAACATCGGGGTCAATGATATAGTGATAATCGGATGCAACAAACGGATCACCGCTTAAAGCCGTGTTAAAATTGTATAGATTGGTTTTGCCCTGTGCCATGTAGTCGGGAACCTCAAAAGTGGAGCCATACTCCTGCGACACATTCTGAGCACCTTCCGTAATAGCAGAGATTGCCGATTCACTGGCATAATAATAGTCGGAATTGTAATAGGCCCAGTTGCGCTGCACATTCATGTCCCCAGTGATATACTGTTTCCCCTCGGCGTTGTTACGCTCAACGGCAGCCGACAAAATCTTTTCCCGAAACGCATTGTAAAAATTAGTTGCGATTTCTTTCTGCGACGCGGTCAGAGGTCCCGTCGGATTTTCCATGGAGCCAAAAAGCTCTTTTTTCAGCAGTTTTTCATACTCGGTCTGCAACTCTGATTCTGACATGGTTCCATCAAAGAACTGATCGATGCAATCATCCATAGGGCTGGTCTGCGTTGCTTGATCCCCCTCCAGATAAGCTCTTGCAGTCTCTCCCAATTCTGAGGAGGTGTATGTGGATTTTACTGAAACAAAGGAATCCACATCAACCGTGTCTTTGGGAACTGTCGTCAGATCTTTGGTAATGCACGGAAAGCTGCCATAATTGTTTTTCAACTGCGGATAGTTGGATATGTTGATACCATTCATTGAGCGTTCTCTCCTTATCCTCTTAATTAGATTAAGCGTAAGTCTTCTTGGTGTTAAACTATCTTTGCGTAGGCATAAAAGATAATTTTATTCCCCCTTTTAATGGTAATGAAAGGCAATACGATATAGGAAAATTTAGATTATATGCACTGGGCGATATGTAGTTAAAGTTTGCAGAAAACCACACATTTACACTGAATATATCGGCTAAACTGCTAAAAAAATAATAGGCAACTCACACTTTGAGCTGCCAAATTTATTGTTTATTGTCGCGCTGTGTGGCAGGGTTTAATGCGGATAAGGAGAAAAAAATTGATTATGTTGGAACATAGCCTGTTTTTGTCTCCTTTTTATTCGCCGAACAAGGTCTAAAGAAATATCAAGAGTATTCATGGGCTTTCTCAATTTTCTGTGATATCAAGGAATGTTTAAAGTTCTCACCACTCCCGGCCCCGACCGGCCGATTTACCGCCGCATGCTTCGCAAAAACATGGTGAGAATTTAGGTCATCGTATAGCCCAGGCCCCTAAAATGCGGCCTGGGCTATACTGTTTTTGGATAAATTATTCGATTCTATTGTTCATAACTTAGAATACAAAATAATCTTTCTATCTTTTTGCTTTGCATATCTCAGTGTCGTGGCAGCTCCGCCCCAATCGTGAAGAACATAGGCCACCACTACATCAGCGGCCTCCACCATCCAGCGATTCCTATGAGAGATGGCAAACCGATGCGGTACAGTTTCCAACGGCGGATATACTGTACTGTCATAGCCGGAAGTACCACGCCCAGTATTGAGATAGGCCAGGACAAGAACCAGTTCGATGTTCCGATAGCGTTTCTTTTGCTCTCGTAGAACTGATGCTGCCAAACTGTCAAAGGCACCGTAGCCACCAAGATAAAAGGTAGTCGCCCCTTGCTCAATTAGGCTTTGTGTTATATGGAATAGCCATTTCTCTATTTCTTCACTCTGCCAGATCTGTGCATGGCCACAAAAGGTCACATTCATCAATAACACCCCCAGCTCCATAATACTGCAAATGGTGGTGTTAGTACAGGCACAGGGACTAATTTTCACGCACCTGCCCATATAATAGCTTTAGTACAGGGACAGGGACGGTGAGTGAGATTGAAACTAAATCAGGCAGTGAGCAAGCGTCTCTCCGAATTGCTGGACGAAAGAAACATGACACAGTATCAGCTGTACATGAAAAGCGGCGTGCCAAAATCCACCATAGGCAATATCATCAACTGCTCCTACGATTCTGTAAAACTGCGGATTATTCATGAGATGTGCCAGGGTCTGGAGATCGGCATAGATACATTTTTTGCATCTCCGCTTTTCAAAGAAGATAATCTGGAACCTTAAGCCTTCGACGAGTTTTCGCCGGAGGTTTTATTATTTTAATGATGTTTAACATACATAGAGCAGGATATATAAAAATTCATCAATTCTGGAGCGACTTCGACAAGGTTCGTCTCATTTTTATTTTAGAGGTATGATAGAGTAAATCCATGCATCGCACATAAATTACGGCATAGCAGTTGCTGATTCGACATCCTGCCTAACATGATGCCTGGTCTAAGTGTATAGGCAGGAATGACCCCAGTACAGGGACAGGGAATGAAAAGGCGCCGATGCACAAATTGCATCGGTGCCTTTTCTACTTCTGGTGAATAAACCTTCTCATCACAGCGAACAGAGCCTATGTTATACCGGCCGATGTATTCTGACGGAAAGAGAGGTACTATATTTGATCACTATGCGCCGCCTTCAGGTGCGCTCATTTGCATTTGAATTGTTACACATTTGCACTTGATTCCACGATTGCTCAAAATATAAGTCATTTGCTTCCTGACAGATGCAGAGTTTTGCGCTTGGTAAAAGTATAATTATATGCATAGGGGCGGCAGGTGATACATATGAGCAAAGAAATAGAATTCAAAAATCGAGATAGGTTTGTCCAGTTGGGGATTGCTATCTCTGCGTTGAGAAAGATGCGAGGACTTTCACAAGAGCAGCTTGCCGAAAAAGCGAATGTCAGCCGTTCCCACATCAGTTCAATCGAAGCCCCTGGAATTGCTCGCCCGTTTTCCTTGGAAGTTTTCTTTAACATTGCTGACGCTTTGGAAATCGAACCTGCCGATCTGATCCGTGCTTCCGTTTTTCCAGACAAGATTATAAACAGCAGAAAGGGCTGACATCCGAGTTTAATCGAAAATAATCTGCCAAGTCATTGGCAGTGAGAATGAACAGCGCAAAACTGCTCCTACACAGTGGTTTTGCGCTGTTATTTTATTTGTAAGGAGAGATATGTATGGGAGGATTTTTGAGAAATTTATTCCAAAAAACCGAAAAAATCACGGAACCATTACAGTCACAGGGAAAAAAGGAGCGCCCGCCCAATGACGATGATGGGTATTTGCACTACTGTACCGAATTGGAGCAGGCACTTAGAGACTTGGAAACATATCTGCTCACCTGCGACGATCCCAAAGAGATTGCCATGCAGACCTTGAGGACTGCGTGTACATTTTATGGAGGCGACTGGGCAGGAACACTTGAGGTGGATCTGGACTTTGATGTTTGGGCTCCTGCCTGGTGGTATAATCCGGGTATTCAGGATCGAACAACCCAGCTTATTCTTGAATTTGAATCTCTGCATTTTATGCCTCGCTGGATCAATGCCTTGCACCAATGCAAAAACATCGTGATTTCAGATGTGAATACCGTAAAAGCAGAAAACCCAGATGAATATGCAGTTTATGAAAGACTGTTCGTTCAATCGATAATTGCCGTTCCGTTCATACCAAGCCCTATGGGCTTTCTTGTGATTCGAAACCCCTCTCGCTATATTGATCGGTCCAGTATGCTTAGTGCGCTTGCCTATGTATTGCACCGAGCTATGGTACAGCAAAAAGCAATTGAGAGCGCAAAACTGGCATCAGCACCTGATTTAGTACAGAGCAGCAAAGATATTGCTATCAATTTTTTCGGTGACATGGAGATCTGCACCAAAAAAGGAATCCTGAGTGAGCGGTTCTTTAACTCGCCCAAAAGCAGCCGGGTTATTACCTACATTATCCTCAACCCCCAAACGGCACATCCTCCATTGGAGATATATCACGCTCTTTGGCCTGATGAGTGTGTTGAACCGGAGGTGGCCGGCAGAAATATACGCGGCTATGTTTATCGTTTCCGGCAGGCATTTTCTCTTATATGTGATTACCCACTCATTGAATCAACGCCCAATGGATATCGACTGAATCCAAATCTGAATATTATCACCGATGTACGGCAGTTTGACCGTCTTGTTGACGCAGCAAGGCGATCATCTTCTGAGGTGCAGAAAATAAATCTCATGAAAAAAGCCGTAAGATTATATCGAGGGCCAATATTCCGCGGCGCACAGGATGAGCACTGGATCATCAGCCAGGTTAATCTATACCGCCTGCGGTATGTGTCCTTGGTTAATGACCTCCTGCGTGCTCTGGCCGAAACGCAGGACTATACCTGTGTCCAGCATTATGCGCTGAATGCCATAGACCTCATGCCAGGAAATCTGAAAGCACACTATTGGCTGGTTGCTTCCACCTATCATCTCGGTTCTATTGCACTGGCCAAGAACGAGTTGCTTCGCGCCAAAGAGATTCTTACTTGCGAAGAATACAGCATATTGGAGGATTATCTCAGAAAGAGTGAAGATGTCTCCTGGGAGAAGCTGAGCAAATAGTAGTTTCACAGCATATAACGCCATAAATGACTCAATTTTCGGAGAGGAAGTCTTTGTTTAACGCACTATGTGACGCAAACGCATTTAATATACTTAAATATAACATCCTATGTGACGGCCATACAACGGGCCAAATGACCCCCGTGATTTAGATTGATCGAGCAAGAGCTCGATATCTGAATTACGGGGGTTGTTACTTTGAGAACAAGACTTTCTCCGATGGGGGTGCTTTTGCATTTACTTGCATAAGCACCCCTCCTTTTTTTACCCGTAAGTACATCTACCGCTGCCGTGGCCCTCCGCCCTGAAATTTGTCTCACATTCAAATTTCAGAAAACGGAGGAATTCACTATGCGCTTTAATAGAGACGACTATGGTTCACGGATCAGGAGCTTGCGGAAAAATCGTGGGCTTACGCAGGAGCAGCTGGCAGAGAAGATGAATGTCAGCACTCCCTACATAGCAAAAATCGAAAATGGGAAACAAACCGGCCCAGTCGAACTGGCTGTAGAATTCGCAGAATTCTTTGAGGTTTCTCTGGATTATCTCCTGGTGGGAAAAGGAGATTTTGCAGAGGAACAGAAGCGCGGACTGCGGATGGCCATCTCTCTTCTGTCCGAATTGGAGGCATCCCTCTAAAAACTTTCCATTTTGGGTCGGTAAACTTTCCATTCTGTTTCTGTTGGAAGAATTGGCACGGAGTTACAATCTTTGTGAGATCAAAACATCTCATGGAACCTTGAAAAACACCGCCCCATCGGCGGTCATATCCGGTAACTTGAATACGTTAGCTGACAGAACGAGCGTCAGGCCGAGTGCGCGAAGACCACCTGTGCGGAGCATTCCGCATCAAAGGACGGCCATATAAGGTGCAGAGCGATACCCACTCAGGCCAGGACAGCCTTGGCAAGCTGTTTCGCCACAACACTGTCAGCCTATAATGATACTTCTGTTTACGCAGCTCGGAGAGATCCTCGGAGGGGTGAGAGTCCCATGATGTGCGCCAGCACAGTTCAAGTTGCCGCCCTGCCTGGGGAAGTAGTGTCGAATACAGGCAAATAAAGCTATTGTCAAAGAACAGAAGGTCGCTCCAGACTTGGAGCCTATGGGTACTCTCCTGACCTTTGGGAGCGGCCTTCTGTTTCCTTTGATAGTAGAAATATGGGATCTGGTCATAGGGGCTTCTTTCATTTTTATCTCCTTTCTTTCAGTGTCTAACTTTTACACCGCCCACCTCCATTTTACCCTCTCTGTTCTTCCTCCCGGCAAAACTCCCTCTCTCCCTTGATCGGGTCCCATATTTCTGCTATCAAAACAAGGCTATGAAAGTGAGGGAAAACAATGACGAATATTGATCTATGTGGTATTGCTCAATTGCTCCGCACACTGATAAATCAGGGGAAAACCACAGAAAAAGAGGCCCACAAGATTTTGGCCAGGATTGCTACACAGACTGGCGCAGATATTGTTATTTCTTTCTGAATTCTCGCCCTTCTTGATAGCTATTCTAAAGGTAATGTGGTATTGTGTGTGTTACGAAAAAAGGAGGTGAGCTGACATGGCAGAGAAGCGGATGACAGACGGCAGCATGGCGCTGCAGGAAAAACAGTATCGAGTCATAACCATCGAGGCTACCGAAAAGCCTAAGAATGTTAAACTGCGGGTAGCGGCTTACGCCCGTGTCAGTTCGACCTCTGATGACCAGCTCAACTCCTTCGCCGCACAAAATCAGTACTACACCAGCCTGATCTCCAGCAAGGAAAATTGGAGCATGGTGGACATATATGCCGACGAGGGCATCACCGGCACATCAGCTGAGAAGCGTGAGGACTTCCAACGGCTCCTCGCAGACTGCCGCAGAGGTCTGATCGACCGAGTGCTGGTAAAGTCCATCTCCCGCTTTGCCCGCAACACCAAGGAATGTCTGGAGGCGATTCGGGAGCTGAAATCGCTGGGGGTTGGGGTCTGCTTCGAAAAAGAGAACATCGACACAGCAACCATGTCCGGCGAAATGATGACTGCTCTGTTCGCGTCCTTCGCCCAGGCCGAAAGTGAGTCCATCTCCGGTAATATGCGATGGAGCTACCAGAGGAGAATGCAAAGTGGCGAGTTTATCACCTGCAAAGCACCTTTTGGATACCGGCTGAAGAATGGCACCCTTGAAATCGAAGAATCTGAAGCGAAAATTGTTCAACAGATATTTGATATGTATCTGTCAGGGTACAGCAAAGCGGATATCGCCACTGAAATAACAAAGCTTGGAGTGCCAACCAGAGATGGAAAACAATACTGGCAACAAACCACGATAAGCTATGTTCTTCAGAATGAACGATACTCTGGAAACGCCTTGCTACAAAAGAGATATACAACGCAGACCCTACCATATCAGAAAAAAAGAAACAACGGTGAAAAAGATCAATACTTTGTCACGGGAAGTAATCAACCAATTATCAGCCAAGAGATATTCGATGCAGCACAGTCATTAATGCGTAAGCGTGCTCAGAAAATTATAACGGGGACAGAGGTTTCATTGCCGCTGGCAATGAAACTCCAATGTGGTTGTTGTGGTGCATTATTCAAGAAAAAACTACATCATGGGGAAGTGTACTGGACTTGTCGTACACATGATATTGACAAAGGAAAATGTACGATAACACAGATCCCACAAGCATCATTCTACCATGCTTTCTGCCGTCTCTATTACAATCTCAAGCACCACGGAAATCCCATCCTAAACACAATGCTCACCTCACTCCAAGCGATTCGCAACCGTCGAATGCTATGGAGCCTGGATGTTATTGAACTCAACAAGCAAATATCCGAATTGACCAGTCAGAATCAGATGTTGGCCACGCTGAAACAGCAGGGCCTCATTGATCCTGACATTTTTATATCCCAGAACAATGAGCTGACCGAACAGCTCCGTACCGTAAAGCTGAAAAAGGAACGCCTGCTGGCCGCTGACGGCGGCAGCACCATCACCCAAACGCGGGAACTGATGGAAATATTGGATGCAGGGCCGGACTTCCTTGACTGCTTCGATGCGGAGCTGTTCGGTGAACTCGTTGACAAAATCATCGTAGACAGCAACGAGCAGATCCGCTTCCGCCTGAAAAACGGATTGGAGTTGGTCGAAACCATAGAGAGGACGGTGCGGTAATGGGCAATCGAAAGCAGCCCTTTGGGTATCGGGTGGAAATGGGAGAAGTTGTTCTCCACGACCAAGAAGCAAAGCTGGTGGAGTATATCTTCCAACAGTACCTTTCCGGCGCCTCTTTCAACATATTAGTGGCCCAACTGCAGGAGCAGCCAATTCCCTATGACGAGGGAAAGCTATGGAACAAAAACATGGTCGCCCGTATTTTAGAGGATCATCGCTACACTGGAGAAGGTGGTTATCCCGCTATTACTGACCAGGAGACATTGAGCAAAGTTCTTGAAAAGCGGAGTGCAAAACAAGCCCCTGCACAAAAAACAGAAGCGCAAAAGCTCTTGCGCCGGCTCAGCGGCCATAGCCCCACGAAGCAGATGGAACAGCAGGTGCTGAACTTGCTCAATGGTCTGATTGCATCACCGGAACGCATCACGCTTGCAAAACCGGAACATCTGCCCCAAATCCCAGAGCAGACATTGCAAAGGGAATTGGATACCGTGATGGAGCAACAGTCAATCGATGAGCATGCCGCTCAGAAGCTCATCCTGGCCATCGCCGCAACACAATATAGTGCGATAGATCCGAACCAGTATGAAACCATCCGGCTCCGCAGGCTGTTCTCCAAGCATGAGCTTATGACCGAGCTGGACGCTGAATTGCTTCAAAGTTCCGTCTCCGCCATCCTGTGCTACAGAGACGGAACCCTGGATATTCAATTAAAAAACCATCAAATGATAGAAAGAAGTGAAACAGTATGAGAGAAAGCCCGCCTAAAGTCATTACCATTCCCGCAAAACCGGAGGCCGCAGCCCAGCAGACTGTCAAGCGGCAGCTTCGCGTGGCTGCATACTGCCGAGTCTCCACCGACGATGAGGAACAGCTCACCAGCTATGAAGCCCAGCAAAACTACTACACCGACAAGATCATGACCAACCGTGACTGGACTATGGCCGGGATCTTTGCCGACGAGGGCATCACAGGTACCTCAGCTCGCAAACGGCCTGAATTTCTGAAGATGATCCGGATGTGCAAGCAAAAGAAAATCGACATCGTCCTGACCAAATCCATCTCTCGCTTCGCCAGAAATACGGTGGACTGCCTGAACTACATTCGTGCCCTGCGAGAGCTTGGCATCGCAGTGATCTTCGAAAAAGAAAACATCAATACCCTGGAAGCAGACAGTGAGATCCTCATTACCATGCTGGGAGCTTTTGCCCAGGCTGAAAGTGAGAGCATCAGCGCCAATGTCCGCTGGGGCAAGCGCCAGGCCATGCGGGAAGGAAAAGCCATCATTCAGTACGACCGCCTCTATGCCTACGAAAAGGGCGAGGACGGAAATCCTAAAATCATCCCGGAGCAGGCCGAGGTGGTGCGGTCAATCTACCATCAATACCTGACCGGCGCCAGCCTTCGGATGATCAAGGAGCGGCTGGAGGCTGAGCAGATCCCCAATGTGTTTGGAAAAGCTCAGTGGACCATCACAACTATCCGCAGTATCTTGCGGAACGAGAAATACTGCGGAGATGTCCTTCTGCAGAAAACCTATATCAGCGACTGCATCAGCCGAAAGGTCATTCGCAATACCGGACAGCTCCCCATGTATCTGGTACAGGATCATCATGATGGGATTGTAGATCGCAAAACCTTCGATGCCGTACAGGCAGAGATGGCGCGGCGCAGTGCCGGAAAGAGCCCCTCCAAAAAGAATGCGCCCACCGGCATGGCATCCTACGCCAGCAAATATGCCCTCTCGGAGCGGCTGGTCTGCGGTGAATGCGGAACGCTGTACCGCAGATGCACCTGGTCCAAGGGCGGCAAAAAGCGTGTGGTATGGCGCTGCGTCAGCCGCCTGGACTATGGAACAAAATACTGTCACAACTCGCCCACGCTGGATGAGGAACCTCTCCAGCGGTCGATCCTCGCCGCTATCAATTCCGTCATGAGTCAAAAGAGCACTCTTATCCGGCAGATCACATCCGCCATGGAGGTGGAGCTGGCCCCGGTACCCGGTGAGAGCATAAGTCTTGCGGCAATCGAACAGCGGCTGGACGAGCTGAACAACCTGACTCGAGAGCTGGTGGCAGAAGCCGCACGAACTAAGGATGCCGAGGCATACACCGCCCAGCTGCGAGAAATTATGAATGAGGCTGCCGAATTAAAAGAAAAGCGAGCCTATATAGAAGAACAGCGGCAAAATAACACACAGGCAGTCCAGCGCATAGAGGATGCGGCAGCCGCTATGGAACAGGCATCCTGCCATATCTGTGAATGGGATGAAGCCCTCGTCCGGCAGCTGGTGGATACGGTCAAAGTCCACTCTGCCGAGAAAATCACGGTATACCTCCGGGGCGGCGTTCAAGTCGACCAGGATATGATATAATAAGCGAAAGAAGGTGAATCAACATGATCTATGCCACAGGTGATACCCACGGCAACTTTCAGCGATTTGATCCAGAACATTTCCCAGAGCAGGCTCAAATGACCAGGGATGATTTTATGATCATCTGCGGCGACTTCGGCGGTATATGGGAAGGCGGCAAAAAGGATGCCCGCAGCCTGGACCGGCTGGAAAAGCTGCCGTTCACCACGCTGTTTGTCAG
This sequence comes from Agathobaculum sp. Marseille-P7918, assembly GCF_964248325.1. NCBI lineage: Bacteria > Bacillati > Bacillota > Clostridia > Eubacteriales > Butyricicoccaceae > Agathobaculum > Agathobaculum sp. Marseille-P7918. The sequence goes on from NZ_CAXTXI010000006.1 coordinate 96,951, forward strand.
CGGCAACCACGAAAACTTCGACCTGCTGGGGAAATACCCCGTAGAGGAATGGAACGGCGGGAAAATTCAGCGCATTCGCCCCCATGTGATCCATCTGATGCGCGGGCAGGTCTTCGATCTGCAGGGATATTCCTTCTTCACTATGGGAGGTGCCAGGAGTCACGATATTGATGACGGTATTCTGAATCCCAACGCGCCGGATTTTGAAGAACAGTATTGGGCTCTCCGAAGAATGGGCGCCCGCTTCCGGGTCAACCACCACTCCTGGTGGAAACAGGAGCTTCCCAGCCAGTCCGAGTACGAGGAAGCTCGCCGCAGCCTGGAACGCATTCACTATGAGGTGGACTATGTGATCACCCACTGCGCTCCAAGCAGCATCGTAGACATACTGGGGAACGGTGGATATGTTCACGACCACCTGACAGACTTCTTGGAGGATGTTAGAGAGCGAGCCAAGTTCCACTACTGGCTGTTCGGACATTACCACGACAACAGAATTATCGATGACCGCTTCGTGCTGCTCTGGGAGCAGATGGTGCAAGTGGTGTAAACAGGCCAAAGAGAAGCACAGGAAATACTCCTGCGTTTCTCTTTGGCCTGTTTCTAAATTAGGCAGGTTCTGCCGGAAAGGAGAAAGCCATGAACATCCGCAAAAACATCGATTACTCCGCTATGTTTGCCGCTATGGATACGGCAATGGCCACAGCAAAGTCTCAGATGGAGCTGTACTGCAAGCTGGGCGCTTTGATCTGTGACAGACCGGAAAAGGGTGCCGCTGTCGCAGCTGCCGAATATCTGAAAAACCGTTACCAGGATGCTTCCGGCTTCTCTCCCCGCAATCTGCGCCGGATGCGGGACTTCTACCGGATGTATGGTGGAAAGCCTGAACTGCTGAAGCTGGCCATGGAGGTCAGCTGGACACACAATGTAGTTATTCTCGAAGCAGACCTAAGTCTGGAAGAACGGCGCTGGTACTTGAGTGCTGTCCAGCAATTTGGGTGGTCAAAGGCTGAACTCCAGAAAAAGATTGCGGCAGAGGCCCATCTGGAACTCCTTCTCGACGAATCAGAGATCTCGTGCTATACTGGATTCGAAGACAGCAAATTGGAGTGTTCAACGCATGATCAAGATACTTTTTCTCTGCCACGGCAACATTTGCAGAAGTCCGATGGCCGAGTTCATTATGAAGGATCTGGTGAAGAAGGCTGGTCTGGAGCAGAGCATTCAGATCGAGTCAGCAGCCACCAGTACCGAGGAGATCGGCAATCCGGTGTACCCGCCAGCTCGCCGCAAGCTGTCCGAGCATGGCATCGATTGCTCCGGCAAGAGAGCCCGCCAGCTGCTGAACAGCGACTACGAGAAATACGATCTCCTGATTGGTATGGACAATGCCAACCTGCGGAGAATGTACCAGATTTGCGGCGGCGACTTTGCCGACAAAATGCACCTCCTGATGGATTTTACAGACCACCCCGGCGAAGTTGCCGATCCATGGTACACAGGCAATTTCGAGGAAACATGGAAAAATGTATTGGCCGGCTGTCAGGGGCTGCTTAACACTTTAAATCTACCCCAGCAATGATTCTGTGGGTGATTATTGTAAGGAGGCGTCCGACATGTGCGACCAGCAAACTTTTCAATTTTTTGCGGAATTGCGAGATACTGAGATTGAACCAAATATCTGGCGCCGCTTTCAAGTAGATAGCCATGCGACATTTGCAGATTTAGCCTATGTTGTAATGACACTTTTTGAGATGCGAGGCGAACATCTATTTGCGTTTCGACTCCCTGAAACAGAGATCGATGGTTCAAAGGCAGACCATATCTACATCAAAGAGATGTTAGAAGTTGGAAAACCCTTCACCATGTTATATGATTTTGGCGATAGTTGGGAAGTACAACTTTGTATGGAAAGCAAAGAAACAGGAGATGGAACTGCACCTAAAGTTCTTAATGGCGAAGGCTACGGAATTATTGAAAACTGTGGCGGAGCTCCAACACTTTCAAGATATACAGGGCCTCTTCCAGTTGACACTTTCGCATTTGACGAGCAGAAATATAAGCAGTTCATCAGAACTTATAAGAAGGAACTCGATCTTGCTTGGTTTGATCTGGACTACATGAATTCCCGGTTAGAGAAGATCCCCAAAACCCTTCGAAACCAATACCAGCCATATCCTTGCAAGGAGTAGCCATATCCCCCTACTTCATGGCCATATTGGTTTGGAGTCAAAAATTCCAGCCGCTGATGGAGCCGATAGCCATTATAAAATGTAATGTAAGGTGTATGCCAGTGAAGCCGATGTTCTGAACATGGCTCTGTTCGGAATGATTGCAAAGCTCAATGCTATCGCTATCAGCCAGATGGAGATCTTGACGCAGGATCACCGGATCGAAGCTCTGGAGGCTCATAGCGGAGAACTATCTCCTATGGAGTAAAAAACTAATAGGCAGGACGCTTGCGAGCGGGTAAAGGCTGTGGCATCTATAGTGTTGCGATGTTCCAAAATACCAACTGATACCGCCTGATAACAGGCGGTATCTTTTGCTTTTAACCGGTTTTTGCAACGGAAAACGGCGTTTTGGAATTCCGGTAGATATACTTTTTGAACTTATGCTACACTATAAACAGGCAAGGGGAGTGGGGCGCAAAGCCCCCGACCCGGCATTTGACGATACCGGTATCCGTCTTTCCAGCGCGGCTGATCGATGCACGCAAGGCGCTGCGGCAGCGCGAGAACCGGCTGTTTTTCGGTAAGGAATCAGGACACGGGTTATGTGCTGACTTGGCCGAACGGCGATCCGTATTTGACCGATTATCTGACCAAGACGTTCAGCACATTCATTCGCAGGAACCATCTGCCCGAGCTGATGCTGCACGGACTGTGGCACACCTTTGCGACGTTCGCCAACTATTCCGGCGCAACGATCTACAACATCAGCCGCTCACTGGGGCACAGCACGGTTGCAGCAATAATGCTGTCAAAAAAACGGGGCGTGGATAGCAGCTTGGCTATCCACGCCCCAAAAACAGGCGGTGGGATGTATTTTCTCCGATCCTCGTATGAAGGTTAGCACAAAAGGGACAAATATAGCTCAATCATAGCTCCTTTGTGTCGCCACTTTTTCCATGACGCAGGCTCCTTGTTTGGGAAACTTTGTATCGTAGTCTTGGAGTGGCTTGATTGCATATGAGGGAAATTATCTTGCGTTGATATCATAGTACCCGCAGAACCGCATGAGCATGGTGGCAACTTGGGCGCGGGTGGCGTTGCCCTGAGGGGTAAGAGTGGAGCCGTCGCCGGTGCCGTTGATGATCCCGGCGCCGCAAGCCCACTGCATGGCGGGGACGGCCCACTCGCTCACTTCAAAGGCATCCGCGTAGCTGAGGATGTTGGTGTCCTCTCCCACGCTCACATCATAGCCCTTGTGCTGGGCATAGCGGTAGAGGATGGACGCAAGCTGCTCGCGGGTGACGTTGTCCTCGGGGCCGAACTGCCCGTTGCCATAGCCGTCCACGATACCCTGAGATGCCGCCCAGTTTACTGCGTCGGCGTACCATGCGCCGGGAGTTACATCGGTGAAACTGCCGCTGCCTGCTGCAGGGTTCTGCTCCAGATTGTGGAGTACCTGAGCAATCATGCCGCGACTGAGGGGGATGTTGGGGTCAAACCGGTTGCTGGCCGTGCCGTTCATCATGCCGTTGTCATAGACATACTTCACAGCCTCATAGAACCAGTCGTCCGCGTTCACATCGGTGAAGGGCAGAGTGTTGATCGGTTCTTCCTTCTCGAAGGCAGCCTTTACGGTGACCTTGGAGGAGGGCATCTTGAAGGTGTACTGAGTATCGCTCACCTTGGTCAGTTCCACCGTCTTGCCGTCCTTATCAGTGACGGTGAGGGTGTTCAGCGTGTATCCTTCGTTGGGCTTGACGGTGATAGTGACGGTGGTACCCTTTGCGGTGTTGCGGTGGGATAGAGTGACGCTGCCGTTGTCCGCGTCCTCTACAGTAATGCCATAGCTGGGGGTGCTCGTACCCGAGGAGACATAATTGGAATAGGACCAACGGTTCGTGCAGGTTTCCTCGCTTCCGTTTACCGGAGTGTATGGATAGCTTCCCGATGTTCTGGCGGCAGGCTGGATGGTGGTGCCGGTGAGTCCTGTCAGTTGGGCGTAGACTTCGCCGCTGCCGGAGAGCGTGAACGACGCGCCTTCCACAGGATTGGCACCGCCATCCGTCTCAAACACATAGACTTTACCGGAAACCGTCATGGGGCCGGTAAATGTGGCGGCGCTGCCCACTTCCATAATGCCTTCCGTCTGGAGCGAACCATTGTTTTCCAGCTTCTTGCCATCGGGCAGAATCAAGGCCGCCCCTTCGGGCACGGTGAGGGTCTCACCGGAGGCCAATGCTGCATTGCCGGGCAGAACGGCATTACCGATCACAGTGCCGGAAGTGCCATAGAACACTACGGAATCGGCGATGACCACTTCTTCATCCTTCCGGCTCATGTGGACCCAAGAACCCTTGATGGAGAAGGTGCCAATACCATTTTTGTTGATGTTGACAAAATCACCTGTATCTTCGTCAGAGGATACGGTAAGGATGCTGTTTTGGATATCGGCGATATCTGTTTCTACATTTTGGCTGTTATTTACGGCAATTCCGCCCAGAGCGGTGACATTGGCACCATCTTGAATCGTAAGGGTCTCCCACACTTTGATGCCTGAATCTGTTTCCGACTCTGCGTAAACCTGGGCCGGACCGCTAATTATCAGGTTGTTTCCCACATACAAGGCGGGGTCAACCTCAGAAAACGTTTTTACCTTGGCATTGCCTTCGATGGTGATGTTTTTGTTATTTCCGGAAATGCCGGAGCTCGTTCCAGAGTTGGCTTCCACAACGGCGTTGCCCGAAATGACCAGATCGGTGCCACAATTTAGGCTATCGCGATAATAGGAGGTCAGATTGACCACCGCATCGCCTGTAATATAGCTGACTGCATCTCCTACTTTATAGCCATACACTTCGATGGCACAGTGCAGTCTGCTGGAAGCGTTGATCTGGCCGCCGGTGAAATTGATAGTTTTACCGCAGTAAATAGCCGGATTACCATAACCGCTTTGCGGTTCGTTTTGAACGACGGCGTTGACCGTACCGTCGGAAACAGAAAAGGTTCCATCATCGCACCGGATGCAGTATCGGTCGGTTTCTTCTGCGCATTCGGCATACGCATTGACGGTACCGCCATCAATGCTCAAGTCATCTCGCCCAACGATGCCGCCGCAGCTATACCGGATAGTTCCGTCAGCCTCCTCAATATAGGTGTTCACGACGGTGTTTTCCCCTGAAATCTCCAAATCTTCCTCTGCCCAAATAGCACAGTCACTGATGGAGACGGCGCTGACGGTGCCGCCGGTGATGGAAACATTATAGCCTGCATAAATGGCAGGAAAATAGCTCTCTGTGGTGACCTGGGCAGTACCGGAAATTTCAACATTTCCCAAGGGGGTATACAGACCATTCCAGTTTTCACTGGTGGAAATGCTGCTCACCACCGCATTACCGGATATGCGGATATCCCCATATCCATAATTAGCGTCATCATAATAATATCCGGCCTGCATACAGGCATATCCTTCCCCATATACCTGAGCGGAACCGCTGATGTCAATATCGCCATCCTGAGCGTAAATGGTGTAATATGTTTCAGAGAAACTTTTTACTACCGCATTTTCGTCAACGCAGACAGCTCCACCGTCAGAACAAAGGGCAATATCACGCGCATCCGCCGTTACATGGGCTGCACCTGTGATGGTCAAGTCCTCCGCAGCAGAAATACCTTGACTGTTTTTGGCATTGACAGTGAGTTTTCCATCCCCGGTGAGGGTCAAACTGCCGCTTTCCGCACGAATGCCCCAATAGGCGCTGGCCGCAGTGATGGTATTGTTCTCCCCCACTATCTGAATGGTCAGCTCGTTCATCTTGGAATGGATAACATGACCTTTGGTGTAGGTATCGATCTTCGCCCCGTTCAGGGTCAGGGTGTTGGTGGTAGCATCATAGGACACGGTTCCGTCGCCCAGCACGTCTGTATAGTTGAGACCGGTGACTTGGATGCCGCCTACCCACAGATCATAGCTCGGCTTGGGCAGCTTGCTGTTGATGGTCTCGGCAATCAGATCGTGGCCGGTCTGGTTGGGGTGGAAGTCCAGATTGGCATCTATCGGATAAAGAGAATTTACATAGGCATTGGTGAGCTGGGTGCTGTTCGCTTTGAACACCTGGTACACATCGGCCACAAGGACGCTTTTGCTTGCGGCTACTTGATTGATCTTTTGGTTCAGCTTCACCACGCCGTTTTCAAAGGCGGTGACGATGCTGCTTGCTAAGGGATATTTGATATGGCTGTACGGGTTATATTGTGTGGCGATCACGATGGTCGCGCCAGCGTTTTTCGTCTGGATCTCGGTAATGATGGCGGTCAGATTGCTTTCAAAGGCAGTCAGGGCCTCTGTTTCTGCTAAAGAGTTGTCAAAGCCGCTTATATAGCTGATGACGCCCAGCAGCAGCTGCTGGTTTTCCTCCTGAGACAGATCCGACAGCGCGGCCTTCAAACGTTCCAGAGTGATATCCGGGTCTTTGGCGGCGTTATATTGTTCCACCAGATACCCATACAATGCGTCCATCAAATCGTTGCCGCCGATGGTGATGGAGATGAGGGCGGCGTCGGAAACATTGATGATGTTGCCGGTCAGCTTGTTTTTCAGCGTTTCAGACGTCTCGCCGTCGGCCGCCTCGTTGACTAGGGTGTAACCCTGAGCCGCCGCCACCTGATTGGCAAAGGGGCTGGAAACTATGGTATTGTTCGGTGCGTAACCAGTGGTAATGCTGTCGCCCAGAGCTAGATAGGTGTCCCCTGATGCTGCCAGAGCCGTCGTTGGCAGCAGCCCAAGACACAGGACCAGAGTCAGACAGATGCCCAAAATTCCTTTTTTCATCTTGTGCCTCCTTTTGGGAGCATGCAAAGAACTTGGGTATGGGCAACCCCATACTGGAAAGGGGGCATAGCCCTTTTTCGGTGTTCTTTTGTGCGCCCATCGTTTTGCCCGGCGTGAGCCGGGCTATATTTTTATTTTAGCATAAAAAAATCTGCCGGACTATTAGCCGTTTTGGGGGTAAAAATAGCTCACGCCCAGGGCGGTTTTCCCTGGGCGTGTGGTTATTGCAGCATGAATTTTTGCAGGTCGCCCCGCCGGGTAATGTCCAGCTTTTTCATGGCGTTGGACAAGTGCCGCTTGACGGTGGCCAAAGAAATGTGCAGGTGTTCGGCAATGTCCGGGTTATTCCAGCCCCGCGCCGCCAGCATGCAGACGGCAAACTCCGTGGTGGTCAGATCATCGGCCACATCGTGGCCGGTTTCCGGGTTGTGGACTTTGCGCCATCCCGCAGAGAAACGGTAGGTGATGTCGATGATACGCTTAAAATCTTCCGGCCACTCAGGCTTGATAACGGCCTCCAGCATCCCGCCCAGCAGCCCGTGGTGTTCGCCAAAGCCCTCGATGAGATCGTCAGGCCGAGCTAACGCCCATGCGGAGAGCAGGTGTGTCTGGGCCTTGTCCGTCTGCTTGAGACCCATGTAGTCCATCACTGCTACAAGGTGTAAGTAGATGGCGGGGATGGGGTAGCGTCCGGCTCCCATGGCCAGCGTTCCCTCCACGATACCGGCGCTGGCGGCGTAGTCCCCCTGTAGGTATCGGTAGTGCGCGTAGACATACAGGGAGAAGGCTCGAAGTCCGCTTGGAAGCAGAGGGAGAAAGCTGTGGACGTCCGGCAGTCCTGCGGGCAACGGCAGATGGAGCAGTACCGCCCCCGCCGCCGCCACGAACGCAGATGCGGCCTCTGTCTCCGGTGATTTTCCCCCACGGGAGAGGGCTGCGTTTAATTCGCTGAGGGCAAAACGCGTCTGCTGGATGCGTCCCAGAGAGAGATTCGCATAGGCGCAGAGCAGACAGGCAGAGAGTCGAGCCCCAGGGTCGGCACTGTTAAGATAAGGCTCCGCTTCATGTGCCGCCGCCTCCGGTTTTCCCGTAAAATAGTGGTATTCCGCCAGGGCGATATCCCGCTGCGCACCCTCTGCCATGGCCTCTGCCGTCTTCCGGCAGTGCCCCGGCACAAAGGCGCTGTTCATCAGGGGCATGAGGTTTCCGCTGCCCGTGAGCAGTATGGACGAGTTCGGCTGGGTTAGCCGGGGGTCTTGAGGCTTTTCCGCGTCCGCAGGGATGGCCCAGGCGCGGGTAAATTTCCGGGCGCCGGGGATACGCCCGGCTGCACACAATTGCTGCACCATCCGCTTTGATACTTTCCATTTATCAGCAGTTTCCTGCACAGTACGATACTCCATGACCGTGCCTCCAAAGGTGTGTTTTTCAATTTCTATTATATGCGCTTACGCGCATAGACACAAGGACGGTTTTGAGAGGGTGGGGATGCGTTTAGGAGCTTTCTCCTATGTTCTCTGGTAATACGGCTTTGTGCTGCACTACCCGAATGACAAAAGCGATGTGACCGTCATCCTCGCTTGTTTTTTCTCATCCAAAACACTGCTTATCCTGTCATCAAACTGCTCCATATATAAAAGAAAAACATTTAGGGCAATATGGTAAGTTGCAATATTAAAAGTAACTAACAAAATTAAATATTGACAAATTCGAATTGTTAGTGTTGCATATATATGTACACTAAATTGCCAAAAAGACATACGTCTTTTTGGAGAGTTTCAAGCACGCCGAACAGGAGCCGCCTATTCAGGCCGCTCCTAAGCAAAAAATATTCTGTTTTGACGGCATTATTGTTTATCGAACCATGGACGGAAAAGCATGTTCGAGGTCTTCCATCCAAGTATTTTGCGGGGGTAATCGTTGATCCATGCCTCTACTTCCGCAATCTGCTTTGCAGACACCTGAGAGAAATTTGTTCCATTTGGGAAGTGCCTGCGGATCAGCTTATTAGCGTTTTCGTTACTACCACGCTCATAACTCCGGTGAGCATGGCAATAGTAGACATGAGTCCGCGCCTTGCGTTTGCGAAGCGCGGACTTTTCCATTCCCTCAAAGTCGGCAAACTCAGAGCCATTGTCCACGGTGATCGTCTGAAAAACCTTCGTAAACTTTTCTGCCCCCATGCTGCGCTCCAGCGCGTTCAATGCACGGACAACGCTGCCGGATGTACGATCACGCATACGCACAATTATTTCCTCGCGCGTGCGTCGCTCAGTTAAAACAAGGAGTGTAGGTTTCAGTCTATCTTTCCTTGAGGTATAGACAGTATCCATCTCCCAATGACCAACCGTCACTCTATAATCGACCTCAATCGGGCGGTGTTCGATACTGGTGCCGCACGAAACACGTTTCTGTATTTCATGTTTTTTTGAACGATTTCTACGTTTCTGTTTGCCTTTGAGCGGCAAATCTTTTTTTTCACATGCTAATACACCATTGGATATGTAATTATACAACGTGCGTGGGCAAATGGATGTTTGAAATACCTTTTTACCGTTACGAATGGCAGCTAAAGCCGCAGATGGAGAAAATTTCTTTTTAAGAATGAATTTTTCCAGTTCTTTAGCGTATTCATGGTCATTACCAATTTTGATTTGCGGCCCTTTTGCTGCAAGATTCGCACGATACCGACGTTCCGCCTTTTCAGGCGAATACCGTTCTTCAGTAGTTAGATCAGAGTTAGTATGTATGTAGCGACCGCGTTTAAGTTCACGGGCGATGCAGACATGGCTGCACCCGATCACATCAGCGATCTGTCGCGTAGTAGCACCTTGCAGGCGCATACGCTCAATGATAAGACGCTGGCTCCATTGTAGATGTTGGCCTTTGTGCCTACGTCGTATAGTTTCTCCTTTAGGTTTGCGCATAATATTCCCTCAACTACATATTGTGTTGTGAAAAATATTATACCACTATATATAGTTTAATGCTTTATCATTTTATCATAGTATTTCACAAAAAATTGATATAAAGTTTGGTCATTCTTCTTTGTGTACTCTATTGACGTATACTCTAATATGGTATATAATAAGATCATAGAGAAAAGATAATACATCGGATTCGTAAAGGAGAATGAAAAATGATGTACACTTGCAAAATGTTTAGCGACAACGCTGGGAACCTCCACCTCGCAATTATCAATGACCGCGGTAAATGTGTATATTATCTGGCCGATCAGGACGAAGAACTTGTACGGGATACCCTGAGCGACCTCAAGGCAGGCGGCGACCCAATCGCGGAAGACTGGGAAGGCGGCGAAGACGATCCGCAGGCATGTCTCCGCTCCATCGAAGATATGGTTGCCGCCTGCAATGGCGGTGCATGGGAAATCGAAGTATAAAAGGAGTAATTGATATGACTAAGTTGATGAAGAGCATCCGCCACGAAATGAACTGGTACGGCCCCCGCCTCCGCTCCGGCCACTACGGCGTCATCGGTTACACCCTCGGCGCTGTCCCGAGCGATTTCAGCTACTTGTGTGGGGTCTGTTGCGATGTGGAATCCGGCATTGTCACCGATATCCGCTTGTATACCGTCGGCGACGCCACGAGTGTCCACGACGCCTATGGCGATTCCATTGATATCACCGGTCCGGTCAAGGAATATCTCTGCAATAAATTGACCTGGGCTGAAATGCTTTCCGCAATCGAAGCTGTTGTAAAGGAGAATATAGAATGACACAGGCTACCTATTCTGAGATGATCCGCTCTGCGGACGAACTGCCGTTTGAACTTTTTCGCTCCCGCTGGCTTCTAATGCCGGAATGCGATAGCATCCTCGGCTTTGATGCATCTAATCTGGATCACAGCGCGGAAGTCCTCCGCACCGTCTATGACGAAATCAACCTGCCGATCCAGTCCCTCCGCGCAGCCTCCGGTCTGTCGCAACGCCGCTTTGCGGATCTCTTTGCTATTCCTTTCCGCACAGTACAAAACTGGGAGGCGCGCGGCGGCTGTCCGATCTATCTCCGGTTGCTGTTCCGACCGCACATCGGCCTGACGCCAATCTCTGAAATTCTCGGCGTTGACCTCACCGCAAAATAAACACCCAAGCCGCCTCATCACGGAGCGGCTTTTTTTATTGCCTTGCGCCATGGCTGCTGGGTTTCGTGTAGACAGCGATATCTGTCATTTCTCTGCATATGCACTTTTTATGCACGACTAAAATAATATACATTTTTCTATTGAACGCACAGGGAAATCCTGTGCGTTTTTGTTTTGCCGAAAGTCGCAAATTTATTATACATTGTGTTCAATAACTTTGAAATTTTATGAACAATTTGTAAACAATCAAAAAATCAATGCAACACACCCCCCTTATAGCAGCTATAGTAGAGGCTTTTTTCAAAACGCCTTTTGGAACAGTCTCAGCTGCACCTTGGAAACTGCATAAAATGGGCGTGCTCCTATGAAGCAAGCACCGGGTAGTTGCTTACCGTTAGGATGAAGGGAAGAGCAACAGCGGGCATTGGCGGCTCAAGACCAATGCACAAAAAACTGATGGGAAATGGAGGTGAAAGAACAGATGACAACGAACGAGCAGATAGATCGAATCGATAGCGATATTGAACGGATGAAGAAAAAGATAAAGCTCCTACAAGATAAAGTAGCAAAACTTTGTGACCGTAAAAAACGGTTGCAGGATCGTGCTCTGCTGGAAACGATAAGTGGGATTGCACCAGACTATGATCAGGCGCAACGATTGTTGTGCAAATTGAAGGCAGAGCAAGAAACCGGACAGCATGCGGACGGAGGTGCAGAACATGGCAGCAGCAGCTCGGAGCGACCGCGTGACGGCTGAGCAAATTGAGCGCGCGCGAGGTGTAGACCTGATTGCTTTTTTGCGCCAGTATGAACCCGGCGAACTAAAGCGTATTGGTCAATCGTGGACACTGAAATCACATGACAGTATGCGAATTTCGGCTGATGGCCGATGGAACTGGTTTTCCCAGCAAATTGGCGGTGGGGATGCAATCAGTTATTTGCAAAAAGTACATAGCATGACTTTCCCCGAAGCGATACGCATACTGGCTGGAGAGGACTATCAAGCATTGCATACCGATGAATCTGCCAGAGAGCCGCCGCGCAAAGAATTTTCGTTACCTCCAAGGAACCAAAACAATCGGCGGGCGTTCGCGTACTTGTGCTCACGTGGTATTGATCCTGAGATCATTAACCATTGCATGAGACGTGGGTTGATATACGAAGATGCGCAGCATCACAATGTGGTGTTTGTTGGTCACGATGAAAAAGGTACTGCGAAGTATGCTATGCTGCGAAGCACGGTATCAACCTCCAGCTTTAAGATCGAACAGGCTGGTAGTGACAAAAGCTACGGCTTCTGCATGCAGGGCCGCGGCTCTACACTGTATGTCTGCGAGGCCGCGATTGATGCCCTTTCGGTAGCCACGCTGCGCAAGCTGGGTGGCCGAGACTGGCGGCAGGACAATTATCTGGCGCTGGGTGGTGTCACGGCATCGGCGGAAAAACTACCGCTGGCGTTGGAGCGGATGCTCCAAAGTTCATCTTTTAACCGGATCGTCTTGAGTTTGGATAACGACGAACCGGGTCAGCGCGCGTCGCGGAATATTTTCGCATTACTCCAAAGACGGTATCCCCAGCTGGAACCGAAAGTCTGTGTGCCGCAAGAAAAGGATTTCAACGACCAACTCCGCGTTAAGCTCCAGCAGAATGCGCAACCACCGCCTTCGCGCGGTACGCGCGAACTTGATTTAGCTAAGTAAAATCTGCTGTTCTCGCAAGCATAGTGTTTTGGATAGCCAAAACACGCTTGTTAAGGGGCGCAGCCCCCTAAAACCCCCAAACGAACAGAACGGAGGAAAACGTAAATGCGCAGACGCGCAAATCAAATCATTATCCGCTTGAATGACGAAGAACATTCTCTCTTAAAAAGAAAAGTGCAGGATAGCGGAATGTCTATGTCGCGGTTTTTTCGAGTGTTGATCCTTTCTGGTGAAGTCAAAGTTTTATCACCTGAGTTTGTGCGTGATATTCAGCGGCAGGTTCGTGGTGTAGGCCGAAATGTTAACCAGCTTACGCGGCTGGCGCATATTTCCGGTAAGGTTTCGATGGAAACTTTGCGTCAAATTTCAGCTCAACAGGAAAAGCTCGAACAAATGCTGGAACGGTTGGAATAATGGCGGTTCTCAAAATACATGTCATTCGTCAGCGATTAGATACGCGCGTCGCATACGTGCAGAATACGCAGAAAACTGCGTGTTCCGGTTTTCACAGTTTGTATGGAATCAAAGATACGTTAACTTCGGCTTTTAATTGTTCGTGCGAAGTAGCATATACGCAGATGCTCGAAACGAAACGGCATTTCAAAAAAACAGACAAGGTACAGGGGTTTCATTTCATTCAGTCATTCAAGCCGGGTGAGGTAACGCCCGAACAGGCGCACCAGCTGGGCTGTGAATTTATCGAGCGATGCTTTGCAAATGATTATGAGGTCGTGATAGGTACGCATACAGATCGCGCTCACATTCACAATCATATCATAGTCAATTCAGTGTCGTTTGTAGATGGACATAAATATCAATCTACACCAGCGTCCTTTTACGAATTACGCGGTATCTCTGATGAGATTTGCAAAGCACATGGGTTATCTGTTATTCAGAATCCAAGTGTCAAAGCCGGAAAGCATTATGCGGAATGGCGTGCGGAGAAAGAAAACCGACCTACACTTCGCAGCATGATCCGTGAGGATATTGATGTGATACTGGCACAGGCACGCACCATGGATGATTTTTGGGATATGCTGCGTGGGCGCGGATATGAAATTCGGCTCAACGAAAAGCGGAAATACGTTACGATCCGGCATCCAAACGGTGAGCGGTTCATCCGCCTGAAATCTCTAGGCGAGAACTATACGCCCCGGCAGCTCGCAGCGCGGATCGCAGCGCAGCGTGGAAATGTTGTTCGGAACATCGAACAGATACGGATGCAGCAGAAAAAACTTGGCCAGCGCAAAAAGTATTACATTATACCGCACACCGCTGCGCCAAAAGGGCGCAAAAAGTTACACGGCTTCCGCGCGCTGTATTGGCGCTATTTGTATATGCTGGGCAAAGTACAAAAACGAAAAGCACCGAGAAAAGTACGCGGTGAAATAATGTCCGAACTGAAAAAGTTGGATCGCTATACCAAGCAGTATTATTTCCTGCGCGACCACCAGTTGAGCACCCGAAACGACGTTGCATTGTATGCAGATGCGGTTGCTGATGAAATTGATATCCTAACAGACCGCCGCGCACGTTTGTATGCAGACAGGTGCAGGCCGGATACCGATCACGCGGCATTGCAAATCGAAACAAAGCAGTTGACCGCTGAGCTGCGCAGGCTGCGAAAGGAGCAGCGTTTATGCGATGTCATCCAGAACACTGCACCGGCTATCAAGGCGCGGTTGAATGCGGCTACAGCGGAACAGAAACGGATTGAACGAAAGATAGGAGGCGATCAATATGAACCCGGAAAGCGGAGCAGCAGATCAGGTTTTTCGCATGGAGCTGATGGTAACGGAATGCGCGGTCAAGATGGCGGCAAATGGCGCGATGAATATCGCGGCACTGCTCGTGGCGGTGCTTCGCAACGAGAAGCAGATCGCGGGAAAGACGGATATTAAAAAAATGATTCAGGAGGGCAAGCCGCTCACTACATTTCCGTTAGAATCTGCAAAGATGAAAGATTTTTCCGATCTCGCAAAACAGTACGGCATGATGTTTTCCATTGTGCGCGATCCCAATAATTCTGATACAGTCGATGTCATTATCAAGCAAGAGGATGCCGGGATTGCAAACCAGATACGAGAGAAGATCGGCGCTACAGCGGAGGTGAGTGAAAAAAACGCGGATGCCGGTCTGTCAGAGAGCGAATCGGTGAAATCCGAGATTACGAATCAGCACGGACCGGCATCAACGATGACTACACCTAAATTGCCGCAGGAACAGGCCGACAGCATGTTGTCTCGGCTGGATGGAATTCGCGCAGCATTGGCGAGCGGTGCTGGATTGGAACAGTGCCGTACCCAATTACACGCGATACAGGACGAACTTGGTCGGGCGCTTGGTATGCCGGAGCGCTCACAGGACAAAGATGCAGCCCAGACCCAGACTGCGACCGCTGAAAAACGAACACCGTATCGGGAGAAGCATGCAGCTCGTACAGATGGCAAGCCGTCAGTGCGTGACAGAATAGCGAGTATCAAAGACCGTCTCGCCCATGAGCCGCAGCATCTCAAACAGCCCCAGCATACTTTTCAGCCGCCGACCGGAAAACATCCAATGGTAAAATAAGAGAGGAATGATAAAAGTCAAATGAAGATCAGGATATTTTGCACGTCCGCCGCCTTGCTGCTGGCCTGCCTGTCTCCTGTACAGGCCGCAGCGCTGGCACAGGAGGACGCTGCTTCTACCACTACGTCTGTACAAGCGGAATCTGGAAACGCCGATACCGCTTCTGCGCAAGGCGAATCAAGCACATGCTATCCGGTTGATGTTCAAGTGAGTGCAGACGGCCTTACCTGTAAAAAAATCTATGATGTGCCAACCGGAACATCGCCCGATCAGATCCCGCAAGATAATTTTGACCGTGGCGATATGCACTATACGTTCCAAGATCTGCTGCGCATCGAAATGCCGGATATTGACCGCAAGATGCACTCGGAAACTGTAACAGTATCCTCTACGTCGAATAATTCTAACGACGTGCTGGCGCTGCTGCCGAAAAGCAAGGCAGTCACGACAGACGATGGTTACAGCGGTACGGCCTATCTGGATGTTTCCAGCATATCAACAAAGGTTGCAGGAACAGAAAGCGTATCGGAAGAACTGTCAGCGACGCGAGAATACCCCAATATGCCGGAAATGGATATGACGGATATTCCCAAAACCATTGAAGATAATGGAAATACGCTGACATTTAGTGATATCGAATGGAATCCAGAAACCGAGGAAACAGACAATCTCGGCACAATGGAAACCACATATACGGCAGTTGTGACCTACACAGGCACAGCAACCTCCAGCCGCACGACTGGCTATACCGTGACCGCGACTTATGCAGGCGAGGTTTCGCACCGAAACAACGATTGCATACGATATATCGCGGTTTACAGCGGTGAACCCATTGTAATCGAACCGGAGGATAATACCGAACCGCCCGACCTGACCAATCTTCTACCACCAGAACAGGATGTGCAGCCGGTAGACGAAAGCACAGGCGGTACGCCGATCAGTTGGGTGCTGTGTGCCGTATTTGGTATTTTGATGATGATTTTTGCGTTGCGTCCACCGGCATGCAAGCGGATGATGATGCAGATGCAGGCCATGGCAGCACAGGCAGGCGGCAAAATGCAGCAGACGATCAAAGAAACGGAGATGAAGATGCGTGAAAAGAAAAAACAGAAGCAGGCCGATGATGAAAAGCTGCGGCAGGCGCAGCACATTTTTGGCCCCTTGGAAAAAATCAAAGCCGCAATCAGCAGCAGAAGGCAGCAGAAAGCACAGCGTATGGCACTGCTGGCCGCCCCGCAAGACGATGATGGTTTCACAGATGAACAGTCTGAGACTGCGGATGATCTCGCAGAGACAGCGGCAGAATCTGATGGGCAGGAAACCACGGACGGCTCTGCGGGCGTCTCTGTGCAGTACGATGGCATTGACGATGATGCTGACTACCCCGGCCTTAGCGGCTAATCTTTCGTATACATACGATGCGCCATCCAGCGGCAACTTCGGAAAACCAACGTCAATGGAGCCGGTCACGGTGATCGGTGATGATGAGGTCAATGTTAACATCAGTAAAGACAGCGCCTTTGTACCGCCCGAATTTGGATCGGCATCGGCTGATGTGCTGGGAACGGGAGAATTGTTAACACCTGATATCTCCGGGGTGGAGCCGATGTTCCCGCACAGCACACAGGCCGGTTTTGCGCCGGGTGTGACGGAAAACGGCACAGTGACGGGCGGCGGTGAGATCGTTATGCCGCCTGATGTTGAGGGCAGTACAGTCAGCAGTGAGCCGATCTATGGTGATACGGGCAATGCAACAGGCGGTTATACTGGTGGTGGAGCCGATGCAGCAGTCGGCTCCGGCTACACTCCGGTAGACGGTATGGCCTACGCAGACGGCAGCATTGGTACGCTGTCCATCCCGGCACTCGGTGTGACAAAGAAAGTGTACGACGGTGAAACCGTTAGCAATCTGCGGCTGGGCGTGGCGCACTTTGAGGGTACCAGCGCATGGGATGGCAATGTTGGTTTTTGTGGCCACAACAGAGGCAGCTACGGTTATTTCGCTGGAATCTGGAATCTGTCTGCCGGTTCAAAAATTACTTATACTACCGTGTATGGGACTCGTACCTATGAGGTTTACAGCGTGCGCAAGATTACCAAGTATGAGGTTGATGTTCTCAACCCCACGAATGAAAACATCTTGACGCTTGTAACTTGCGTACCCGATCAGGCTCAGACCTACCGTTGGTGTGTGCAGGCCGCTGCGGTTTAACTGCCTGGTCGAAAGTCTCAGTTAAGGCATAAATTTTTCTCCATGAAAATCGGCTCGATTCTGATGAATTTTGAAAGTTATCCACAAGTTGTGATTTGTTCTGAATATCTGATAAATTAAATAAAATTGAAATTTTAAAACCTAAAAATGTTTCATTTTTGTTGTTTTCCGTTGACTAATCTGGTAAAATCTGCTATAATATAGACATAGAAAAGAGAGGTAAAACCAGACTGGAGCGGGGGTTGTAGAATGGACTTATTGGCTGTCTACTTTATCATAAGAGATATGGTATTGCTTATGATTCGTGTTATTGTGATGTGCAGACTGACTGTTCCTGCAATTTATATGGTTTTGATGGCAACGGTTTTCAGTCGTGTGTACAATGCGCATCCAACAGTATTCAACATCATTTGGTTTATTATGTTTGGATGTGTAGCGGTTTCGTGGGTCATCACTTTGATTCAAAAGATCAAAGACGCTTCAGACAGCTTAAGAAAGTGAATTTAGGAGGTTTTCAGATATGAAAAAGAACATTATTGCAGCGACGCTCAGCGCGGCTATGGTAGTCGGCTCAGTACCGTTTGCCAGTGCTGCCGGCACGGTAGCAGCTGTTCCCACCCGTGACAAAGGTCAGGCGGTATACGTGGGCGACACCCGCGTCTATCCTACGGGCTACAATATAGCGGACAACAATTATTTCAAACTGCGCGATATTGGTACGCTTGTAGGCTTCGGCGTGGAGTGGAACGGCGAGACGCAGACCGTTGAGATCAGCACAGCGCGTACCACCCCCAGCACCGAGGGTATCTCGGACACGGCGGCAAGCGGCGCGGTGGCTAAGATCAGTGACCAGCGCATCACGGTGGATGGCGTACAGGTCAACATGACGGCCTACCAGATCGACGGCAACAACTATGTGAAGCTGCGCGATATTGGCAAGCAGGTGAACTTTGGTGTGGGCTATGACAATGCGACGGCAAGCGTCCGCATCGACACGGATGCACCGTATACGGAAAGCACGACGGCTTCCAGCAGCGCTATCACTCGGTGGAATAGCACCATGGCTGAGTTTAATCAGGCTATGATTGACTGTGACTGGGATAAGAGCCAATACCTCACGATCGCCAAGCAGTATGCGCCGGTCATCACTGGCAAAGCGAGCGGCACGGTCGAGGATGTAATTGCTGCGCTGGATGCCATGAAAGGCGCGCCGGTGGACGCGGTTTCGTTCGACGATAACCCAGTAAACATGTTTTGGGCTAACGAGCTGCGCAAGGCGCTGGGACAAGACATTAGCAGCGAGAACAGTGATAACGGCAGCGAAACTAACACCTCCAGTGTAAGCGAGGAAACCCTATGTGCATGGGAAGATGAAATGCTTAACTTGGTTAATGAAGAACGAACAGTCCAAGGACTTGAGCCTGTGGTTTCCAACGAGAAGTTGAAAGAAGTTGCACGAATTCGTGCAGAAGAAATAACAGTACAGTTTTCGCATAATCGCCCTTCAGGAACAAAATATGATTTGTTGGACGAAGTTGGAATACCCGTAAAGAACTATAAGACAGAAAATATTATTCAAGGTACAACTTCTTCTACCCCAAGTTCGCTAATGAACACTTTTATGAAATCACAAGGGCATCGTGCATGGATTTTAAGTGACGAGGTAAATGCTGTTGGAATTGCATTAACCCAAAATCAGTATGGCCAGATATATGGTGTCCAAATTTTTGGTATGTTCTAAACCCATAAAGTTTGCGAGCGGTTAGTCCACCTAACCGCTCTTTTCTTTTAACCAGAGTATGAAACAAATGAAGAATTACAACGTTCAGCGCGCGCCGCCTTTCCTTTGAAAGGCGGCTTTTTTATTCCAACAAAAGGAGGAGCAAAAATGATAAAGGACATTTTGAAACGGGCAACAGCAGGCGCATTGTCCGCTCTCACGCTGCTTACAACTGTGCCGCTTTCCGGCGCGGTGGACGGCGGGATTATGCCGCTGGCAGTAGAGGACGATCAAGCGTCCAGCATTGAGATCAATGTGGGCGAGGTATACAGCATCGCAGATAAAGGCGTGCAAAAGGCGTGGTTCCAACAAAATGGCGCGCCGCGCAACGTCTGGCCGATGTATACCGAAGCGTCAGATGGTACAGAAATTCGCGCTTACTGTGCAGACCACAGTAAAGGCAATCCCGGCACATCGGGAATGCCGTACACGGTGACAAGCCGTGTGTCGGACATGCATGTGTATGGTGTTGCTGTGTGCAGTGACGCCCGCATGACGCTCAATCAATTTATTTCCTTTGCCGGTTCGCCTATCACAGCGGAAAACTTCACGGCGGATATGCATTTCAGTGCATCGCAGGCCGCGATCTGGTGTGCGCTGGGCGATGCGCAGATTGCAGCAAACAGCAGCTACGGAGTAAGCTATGTCAGTTCTACATCGCTCGGTTACCGTGCTGCAGGCAAGACATTGAGTGCCAGCTCCACGTCGGAGGCGCTCACATTGTATGCCGCCATTAAAATGCTGGAATACGGCAACGAGTTTTACGGCGTATGGGGACCAAGCGGTAAAAACCATGCTCCGTGGATTGGCTCTACGCTCAACTACACGCCCGGCAATACGGAATATACAGTTTCTGCGCAGAAGACCGGTACAATTGATGTAGGCGGCAGTATTGTATCCGGTGGTACGTTCGCAGAAAAGGAGATAGATGGCCAGCAGTACATGGTACTGCCCATGGCGGCTGCGTCTGCTACTTTTGTGCGCGGCAATCAGATTTTTGTCAGTGCGAGTAATATGCCGTCCGGCGCATTTCTTATGGATGCTGAGGGAAACAAGAGCACGGATGACGATGGTTTGCAGCGGCTGACGTTAAAGAATGTGCAGAAAAACAACGACCTATATAAGAATGGCAACGATATGGCCTATGGTGAAACCTTTTTGTTCTGCATTCCCAAGGCCACAGCGGAGCAGATGGACGCAAGTCAAGACGAGCTGCAAACACAGATCATAACCAGCATGAATGCAAGCCGTTATAACGTGTATGCAGCAAGCACAACCAGTTCGGGTGTGCAGCCGGTTATTATGGTGGAACCTGCCGTTCAGAAGTTGGGTGCAACGGTTGGTTTTGCGGAGCATGAAATACCGCAAGATCTAACTCAACTTAAAGTATTAAAAACCGATGAGAATGGCGCGCCGTTGGCGGGCTGCACCTTCCAGATCAGTTATCAGCAAGACGGTACTCCTAAAACAGATGAGCAGACTACGGATGGCAATGGTGAAGCAATTTTTATCGACTTACCGCTTAACACGGATGTTACCATCAAAGAAACCGCAGCTCCGGAGGGATACACCCTGCTGCCGGATAAAGTTGTGAACACCGGCTCTACTGGCGGCAAAACGGTCGAAGTGAAATTGGCTAACAGCGATGATCATGTTTTCAAGGTACATAAGGTCAGCTCGGCAGACGGCCGCAACCTGATGGGCGCGAAGTTTGAAGTGAAGGGCATTGACAACGATTTCGTCAATACCTACACCACGGACGCGCTGGGCGAGTTTACGATTCAAGGACGCGACCTGCCCACTGGCTCCTTTGAGGTGTACGAAATCGCTGCCCCGGAGGGCTACGCTACGGATGGTTCGGATATTCAAACCTTCAGCTGGGATAATACCCGCGATGTAACGCTTACTTTCAAGAATGCGCCGCTGCCCGGTATCCAGATTTACAAGTACGACAAGGACAGCAAGGAGCCGCTGGCGGGTGCCACCTTTGAGATCCGTCGGGATGGTCAGACGCTGCAGACGGTCAAAACCGATGTCAATGGTTATGCCAAGGTCTACAATCTCCCCAAGGGCTTCTATCAGGTGGTCGAGGTTGAGCCGCCGCAAGGCTACTTAAAGGACGAAGTAGAACACGAGGTGTATATTGACCCGTCCGCAGACCCCACGCAAATCGTCCGTGAAGTCAACGTCCCCAACACGAAGAAACTGTCCATTCGCATCATTAAACAGGACAAGGATACCAAAGTCCCTCTGCAGGGCTGGAAATTCGACGTGTACTACAATGACGCCAAACTCACTTCTGTTACCACAGATGAGAACGGCGAAGCCATGATCGAAAACCTGCAGCCCGGCACATACCGCGTTGTTGAGGTGGACGGTGATACAGAGCATTATAATCTGGATGCTCCGGAGCAGACCGTGGAGCTGATTAAGGATCAGGCCGAGATCCCAACTCTGATTTTCCAGAACACCATTAAGAAGCACTTTGGCATTTACAAGATCGACGAGGAAACGCATAAGCCGATCCAAGGCGTCACCTTCGAGATCTGGAAAGATGGTAAGTTGCTGGGCAACTACACCACGGATGAGAATGGCCGTATCTGGCTTCCCTATGCAGAGCCAGGTACTTATCAGGCCAAGGAGGTTGTAACTGATCCGCGGTACATCATCAATGAAAAGACGTTTACGATTGAGAATAACAGTGAATATCCGACTTTCTTCACAATTCCAAATACCCGTAAAAAGGACATTATCGTAAAGAAGATCGACCTTGATACCGGAAAACCGATGCAAGGTGTTGTATTTGAGGGCTTTAAGGATGGCAAGAGCATCGGCATGTTTACGACCGGTCCGGACGGCACGTTCACCATCGACTACGCGGAACCCGGTACCTACAAATTTGTGGAACGGCATACGCTTGCCGGTTATGAATTGAGTACGGTCGTGCTGGAGGGCGAACACACGACAGACCGCGATCTGGTGTTGACGCTGGACAATGTCGAGCAGAAATCTTTCATTGTCAAAAAGATCGACAGCGAGACGAAAGAGCCGCTGGCAGGCGTACAGTTCAAAATCTGGCGGGATGGCGTGCTGCTAGGCGATTACACCACGGATGAAAATGGCCGCATTGAAATCAAGAACGCGCCTGCAGGCACTTATAAGGTGCAGGAAGTCAAGACTCTCAAGGAATACATTCTGAATGATGAAGTGCTGGAGATTGAGCATACGACGGTCAAGGACACCGAGCTGACAGTCGAGAACACGAAACAGCCCGGTCTACTCATCAAAAAGGTAGACAGCCAGACGAAGAAGCCGTTGCAGGGCGCTGTGTTCAAGATCACACGCGGGGACGGTTCGGTTGTACGCGAGAGCGTCACAACGGATGCAGATGGACTTATTCACCTGCCGGAGCTGGATACCGGTACTTATATCATCACGGAGATTTCCGCGCCGGACGGCTATGCCATTGATGAGACGCCCAAGACCGTGGAAATCCGTGCAGGACAGACCTATGAGGTCACATTTACCAACACGAAAAAGGGCGGCTTCACCATTAAGAAGATTGACGAGGATACTCGTCAGCCGCTCAAAAATGCCGTGTTCAAGATTACTAAGTCCAACGGTGAGTTTGTTAAGGAAGCCGAAACCGACGCAAACGGCGTTATCACGCTGGACGGTTTACCGGAAGGCAGCTATATCGTGACTGAAATC
The DNA here is from genome assembly GCF_964248325.1 of Agathobaculum sp. Marseille-P7918. Lineage (NCBI taxonomy): Bacteria > Bacillati > Bacillota > Clostridia > Eubacteriales > Butyricicoccaceae > Agathobaculum > Agathobaculum sp. Marseille-P7918. The sequence goes on from NZ_CAXTXI010000006.1 coordinate 120,030, forward strand.
AAAGCGCCGGACGGTTACATCCTGCAGGACACGCCTAAGACTTTTGAGATCAAAGACGGCGGCAGCATGGAGTTGGTGTTTACCAACAAAAAAGCATACGGTTTGCAGATCCGCAAAATCGTAAAGGACACCGGCGAAGCCTTACCGGGTGCAAAATTCCGTGTGGAAAAAGCCACTGGTGAATTGGTTGGCGAGTATACGAGCAATTCTTCCGGCCTTGTAACTGTTTCCGGCCTTGAGGATGGCGTGTATGTCGTGACTGAAATCAAAGCACCGGACGGCTACCGTCTGGACAGCACACCGCAGAATGTGATCGTCAAGGCCGGTGAGCTGGCCACTGTCACCTTTGAAAACGCTCGGCTGTCCAGTGTCCGTATCCGTAAGATCGATTCCGTAACAGGTGAGCCGATTAGCGGTGTGCGCTTTCTCATCAAGGATGAGAACAATAATCTGATTGGCGAATATACCACAGATTCAGACGGTTATATCGAACTGGAGGACGATCTGGAGGAAGGCAAGTATTATGCTGAGGAGATCGAAGCTGCACCGGGCTATATCCGTGACGAGGAAGTAAAGACATTCCGCGTCAAGCGCGGCGAAACGACGGAAATTGAGTGGAAAAACACCCCGCAGCAAGGTCAGATCCAGATCACCAAAAAGTCCAAGGATGATAACCCGATCAACGGCCTGCCTGCCGGCACGCTCCTGCAGGGCGCGACCTTTGAAATCTATGATAAGGCAGGCAACGTCGTAGACACCATCGTAAGCAATGAGCGCGGCGTCGCAGTTTCCAAGCTGCTGCCGCTGGGACGCTACACGATCAAGGAAACGAAAGCTCCCGCGTATTACGGAGCATCCGGCGAAACTTTTGAAGCTGAGATCGAGTTCGCTGGACAGATCGTGCGCCTTGAGGTATTGAACGAAAGTGTATATATCAATGTTTCTATTGCCAAGTCTGGCCCGAAACAGGTTGTACCCGGTCAGCCGATCCGGTGGACGATAGAGAAAATCGCCAACAATTCCACCGTTCCGCTGCAATCGTTCTATTGGCGTGATACGTTACCGTATCAGGCGGTAACGTTGGATAAGATAGTGACCGGCACATACAATGCGCGACTGTCCTACAAGATCGTGTACCGCACCAATTATGACCAGAATTACCGCACATTGGCGGATAACCTGTCCACGGCGCAGAACCGCACCATTCAGGCCAATCCTACCGCGCTCGGCCTCAAGTCTGGCGAGGTTGTCACCGACTTTATGTTTGTGTTTGGCAATGTTCCCGCAGGCTTCCGCTGCGTAGAAACTCCGTATGTGTACGGCAATGTGCGTTCGTCCGTCGCAGGCACAGCATTTGTCAATAAGGCCGATGTGGGCGGCTTGCATAACCAGCAGTGGAGACAGTTTGAAGATAAATGGACAACGACCATTTACCGTGTGACAAAGCCGGTACTGCCGCAGACGGGCTGGTAAACAACAATGGAGGTTGAGATATTATGAAAGCTCGACGAATTATCAGCGCGGCCATGGCCGCAATGCTGGCGCTCGGCTCCACCGCATTTGCGGTGGACGAGCAGCCCAAGACTGAGAGAATCGTCACCACCCAGAACGGCACGGGTTATACCGTGTCGTCTGTGGGGCGGCACATCATTGCGACGGATGACAGCAGCCAGTCCTTTGCCTTTGCGTCAACGGATGGTTACGATCTGAGCCAGCTCATGATTACAGACGGTGAGTTTACAGACCGAGCCGACGTGGCCAGTCTGGATAAAGACCTAACCATGAACGGCACAACCTATCCCATCCGCTATGAATCCAAGATCGACGCACAGGGAACAAGCGTGATCCGCGCGACTGTCTCCATTCCTGCAGCACAGGATGACATCACTTTATCTGCAGAAGCCACCAGCACAGCGTACACGGTTACAGCCATGTCACAGAGCGGCGCAACCGTATCGTCTGCTACAACCAAGCTGGGCAAAGGTGAAGCCTACACCATGACGGCCAAGCCGGACGGCAATCTGTATTGCATCACCAGAGCAGATCTGACGATTGGACAAAACAAGACCAGCGTCGCGCTCTCCAAAGGCTGTGATGAGATTTCACAGGGATACCGCTTCACCATGGACGCGGACGGTGTGCTCACTGTGTACTGCGGCGGCGTCACCAGTTCGGCTACAATTGAGCTGAAAACAGCTGAACGTGAGCCGGACAGTGATGAAGTGCTGGTTATGGTTCATGCCGGACGCGGGATTAGCAGCGAGGTGGCCAAGGATATTGTGAAAAAAGGGAGCAATTACACGGTGTCTTTTTCCGCAAACCGGGGCTATGTCATCGACGCGCTGACCCTTGAAGCGGATGGAAAAACTGCGTACAGCACTCCGAACACTAACACGGTATTTATTGGTACAAACGCATACCGCGTATCCGGGAATGACAGCGGCTGCACGGTTTACCTGACGGATCTGCAGAGCAATATTACCGTGAGTGCCGAGAGCGTCTATGACAGTGATAATCTGCTGGTGACAACCTCTGCCGGTACTGGGGTGAAGATCGACAAGAATTGCGGCAGCAGCGTAGAGGTTGGCACGGATGTGGATTTTGATATCTATGTCACGGATGAAGATAAATACGAGCTTGACCGTATCACACTGCAGATTGGCGATAGCAGCCAAACCGTAGATGCAGACGAGACTTCGATCCGTGTCAGCGGCGAAACATACCGTATGACCACCGATCAGGATGGCGTTACGCATCTGTATGTGACGGATATTGATAAGCCGGTGCGTGTATCTGCGACGGCAAGCCAGAACAATACCAGCCACAGTGTAACAATCCAAAAGTCGAACAATTTGACGATCAGCAAAAATACCGGCTCGACGGTATCCCATGGCAAGGATGTGAAATTCCTGGTCAAGCCGGATAGCGGTTATACCGTTGATACTGTGACGCTGAAAATCGGCTCTGAATCCGCAACAGCCTATGCGGGTGCATCTATCATCGCCGTTGGTGGCGTCGCATATGACATGGAGCGCAGCGATGACGGTACGGTGACTGTCTATGTGGATAATGTCCGTGCAAATGTTTCTATCTCGGCAGAAGCGGAAAAGATCGCAACCGGAAGTGGCTCGAATGGAAAGATATCCATTAACCGGTCTGCAAAATCGCCGTTTTTCATTGGGTATGATTCGCAATTCTATCCAGAGGATAATATGACACGCGCAGAAGCCGTGCAGCTCCTTTCCCGCATGACAAATGCAGATCCGAACGCAAGCTATCCGTTGGCTGGGTTCAGCGATGTGCAGTCAGACGCTTATTATGCAAACGCATTAAACGCCTTTGCGTATGGCGGCATCGTTGACGTGGATACCTCGTACTTCCGGCCCTATGCGCCAATCACCCGTGCGGAGTTTGTGGAAATGATGTATCGGCTCGACACGACCGGCAGTTATAACGGCTCGACACGGTTTTACGACGTACCCTCTGTGATGCGTGAAGCGAGTGCCATTTCATACTGCGCCGATCGGGGCTGGGTGAATGGATACCCGGATGGCAGTTTCCAGCCGAGCGGTTATATCACCCGCGCCGAAGCCGCAGCAGTAGTCAATAGGACGATGGGACGCACGCTTTCGTCCAGTAATGTTTCTGGCGTCAATTATACGGATGTACCGCAGAGCCATTGGGCATACAATGACATTCTCATCGCGTCCAGCTATCAGTGGTGAGTCTCTATGAGGCCAGACAAAAATAATATGCCAAGCGCCGCCCTATGGGCGGTGCTTGCTATTCCTGTGATATGGTTCGCTCTGCTATGCGGAGGTGCAGCTGCACCGGGCAGGACGATGGCAGATTGGTTTGATGCCTTAAGCCTGTCCATGGAAGATCCTCTGCACATTACGATAACGGAGTACAGTTTCAAGGCGGTGCTCATTATCCTGCTGGTTTATCTGCTGTGCGTGGTGATGTTTATTGATAGCCAAGGCAAGCGCCGCCCGGGCGAAGAACATGGCTCGGCAAAATGGGGCAAAGCAAGGTCGGTTTGCGCAAAGTACCGGTATCACACCAAATTCATGGAGCGGTTGAAAACGCAGGTATCACGGATCGCTGCTTTCTTCCGTTCTCTCCCTGTGCTTTTACACATAAAGCGGCTGACACCCGAGGAGCAGGAGAAAATGCAGGTGGAAAAGGCACTGAATTTGCCGTGTGATAAAAACATCCCCCTGACACAAAATGTTTGCATTGGTTTGGATGTGCGCCGCCATATGCGCAACCTGAATGTGTTCTTGGTAGGCGGCTCTGGCGCAGGTAAATCACGCTTTTTCTGCAAGCCGGGTATCATGCAGGCTAATTGCTCATATCTGATCTGCGACCCCAAAGGAGAGTTGCTGCGCGACTGTGCGCCGCTGCTTTTGAAGCGCGGATACGATGTCAAGGTATTCAACCTGAAACCCGGTGAGCGCCGTCGGACGAATGCGTACAATCCATTCCAATATCTGCGCTCGGATGCAGATGTAGTGCAGATGATTACGCTGCTATTTCAGGCGACAACACCCAAAAATGCACGATCCAACGATCCTTTTTGGGAGCGTGCAGAAGAAATGCTGCTAACTGCCCTTATTCTCTATCTCTATCATGAGGGCGCGGAGGAAGATAAAAACTTTGCAACAGTCATGTATCTGCTGAATAACGCACAGGCCAGTGAGGAGGATGAGAGTTTTCGGAATCCCGTGGATGAACTGTTTCAAGAGTTGGCGGTAGAAAAAGGTGAAGGGCATGTTGCGGTACAGTTTTATAACGCTTTCAAGTTGGCTGCGGGCAAAACCGTCAAATCAATACTGATAATGGCCACATCTCGTTTGAAGCATTTCCTAATTGATGAAATTGCCGATATGACCTCGACGGACGAGATGGATTTTGCGTCGCTTGGCGAGCGCAAACGCGCAATCTTTATCTGCACACCTGTGAACGACCCGTCGTATAACTACCTGGTGAGCATGATGTATATGCAGGCGTTCCAGCAGCTTTACGACTGTGCCGACCAGAAGCATGGCGGCACACTTCCTATCCATGTCCGCTTTCTGATGGACGAGTTTGCCAATGTTCCGGTATCGGATGATTTTGAGCACACGCTTTCTACTTGTCGTTCGTACAACATTTCTTGCAGTATCATTCTGCAAAATATCGCACAGATCAAGGGCATGTTTGAGAAAACGTGGGAAAACATCATTGGCAACTGCGATACATTCCTGTACTTAGGCGGCAATGAGCAATCCACGCATAAGTATGTGTCTGAGCTGTTGGGTAAGGCCACCATTGACACGAGGACAAGCGGACAGACCAAGGGCAGTCACGGCTCTTACACACGAAATTTTCAACAGACAGGCCGAGAGTTGATGACACCGGATGAGGTGCGGCAAATGGACAATAAGTTTGCGCTGTTATTCATCCGTGGTGAGCACCCGGTATGCGATTTGAAATACGATCTACTGCGCCATCCGGCACTGGCGCTAACTGTGGACGGAAAAGCCAAACCCTATATCCCACCGTTACGGTTTCCTATTCATCCCGTATCAAAAGCTGGACAAGCCGTTGGTGAAGCCGAAATCGTATATGGTATCGAATTTGAATACTTCTCTGCTTAACAAAAGAAAAGGAGACATAAAAATGAAAAATCGTTTGCATAAACTGACCGCGCTGCTGTTCAGCAAAAAGGCTTACGACCGTGCGCGGTCTATTTACCGCGTGGCGCTGCTGGGTACGACCATTGCAGCCTTTGCCGTCGTACCGGCATTCGCCGCCGATCCGCTGGCAGCGATCAACAAACTCAGTGATTTTATTTTTTCCGTTATCAAGGTAGTAGGTATGATGTTTGGAGGTTGGGGTCTTCTTCAGTTGGGTATGTCTGTGCAGAGCCACGACCCGTCTCAGCGCACACAGGGTATTCTGTGTGTGCTTGGCGGCTTGTTGGTCTTTTTTGCAAAGGAAATCCTCGATCTCGTCACTGGCGGCTGATTGGAGTTGATAAAAACCTATGTGGGCATTAGACGTACTTGAGGGCGCGCTTGGAACATGGAACGAGTACATGGCTCAAATCTGGCAAATTGTAACGCTGTCACCCAAGGAGTTTGAGGGCGGCGCAGTCTGGCCAGTCATGGAGCACATATTCTCTGTCCTACAGGGAATTGGCTATGGGCTATTGATCCTGTTCTTTGCGATGTCCTTTTTCAAGCAGACTGCCTCGTTCCGGGAGCTTCGGCACCCGGAACAGGTATTCCGCCTCTTTATTCGTTTTGTTTTGGCTCAGACAGCAATTGCCTATGGGCTGGATATTATTAATTTCATATTTGAGGTCACAGGCGGGATTACAGACAAGGTAGCAGCCAGCATGGGCGGGCTACATGAAGTATCAGCCACTATACCAGATGAGATACGGCAGGCGGCGGAGGATGCAAATATCATCCAGAGTGCATTTGCTGGATTAGTTGGACTGTTATTCACAGGCATTATTATAGGTCTTTCGCTGGTCATGCTTTATACGGTATATGGCCGTTTCTTTAGGATTTACCTTTATGTCGCTCTGGCCCCGCTGCCGCTTTCCTCTTTTGGTGGCGAATTAACAAGCAGACACGGACGCACCTTTATTCAAAGTTTCATCGGTGTCTGCCTTGAAGCGGCAGTCGTTGTGCTGGCTTGCATCATATACTCGGCATTTATTTCTAATAATAATCTACCATCAGCCGATTTTGGGGACGGCAGTATTGGCCTGATGATCAGCTATATGCTTGGCGTCATCATTCAAATGTTAATTCTGGTGGGAATTGTTAAGGCGGCAGACCGGGTAATCAAAGAAATGTTGGCATTGTAAAGGAGGACATGCTTTGGAATGTACCGTTAATAGGGAAATTAGAAACTACCGCGAAGGCGTCGTGATGGGCCTTAGTATGCGGCAGACCATTTGGGGTGGTGCAGCACTGATAATTGCCGGTGCTGCAAATTTTGGACTGCGCTTGTTTATCGGAAAAGAAACAGCAAGTGTATTGTGCATATTACTGGCTGCCTTGCCTGCTGCAATCGGTTTTATGAGCTATCAAGGCTTGAACTTTGAACAATTTGCACGTGCATGGCTGCGTACCAATTTCAGACACGCAGGTTGGTATGTTTACCGGGCCGTAAGTCTGTATGATACGCTTCATCGTGCAGCGGTAGAGGAACGCAAACACAACAAGAGAAGAAAAAAGACCAGAAAGACGAAAAAGGAGCAGAAGCACAATGTTGTTCAAAAGCAAAAATCAGCCTAAAGCACAGAAGCCGATCCGACCGGTGCGCGTGCCGCGCAGCATACAGCAGACGATCCCCATCCAGCGTGTGTTCCCTGATGCGGTTTGGCAGGTAGGCAGCACGGAATTCAGCAAAACATGGTCGTTCACGGATATTAACTATGCGGTCGCCAGTCTGGAGGATCAGCGTTCAATCTTAGATTCATGGGGACGTGTGCTCAATGGGCTTGCAGCGGACAGCCGTCTGAAAATCACACTGGCAAACCGGAAATTCGACAAAGACTCCTTTTCCGGTTCGATTTTTTTGAAAAGGAAAGACGATGGGCAGGATGATTATCGCGCTGAACTGAACAAGGTGTTGATGGATAAAGCCCAAGGCAGCAATGGCATCGTTCAGGAAAAATATGTGACGTTAACGGCAACCAAGAAAAATATTAACGAAGCGCGGACGTTTTTTACCCGGGCGGGTAAAGGGTTGTCTTTGGGGATGCAGCGGTTGTCCTCCAGCGTAAAGCCGCTGGATAATGTAGAACGCTTTCGTATCCTGCACGATTTTTTCCGTCCAAACCACCGCATGCTGCATGCCGACGTGAAAGAACTCATGCGGCGCGGGCAGCATTTTGCAGATGTGTTTTGCCCGCTGGCGCTGCGGTATCACAAGGATTATATCGAAACAGACGGCGGTTTTGCGCGTGTCCTATTCATCGAAGAATATGCGTCCCGTCTGTCTGACGAACTGGTACATGACCTAATGGAACTACCGCGCCAGATGGTTTTGTCTATTGACATTGAGCCGATGAACACACAGGAAGCCAGTAAGATGCTGCAAAAGCTGGCCATGCGTGTGGAATCTGATATTACGCGCTGGCAGACACGACAGAACAATAACAACAACTTCTCTGCGGAAATCCCTTATGAATTTCGGCAGATGCGTGAAGTCGTAGCGGAATATCAGGATGATATCACCCTCAACGACCAGCGGATCATGCTGACAACAACGACGATTATCCATATGGCGGATACGCTGGAGCAGCTCAATGCCGACACGGAAGCGTTACAGGCAACAGCTGGCGGTTTTGGTTGTACCTTGTCGGTACTGAAATATCAGCAGGATATCGGGCTGGATACGGTATTGCCGTATGGCTTGCGCAGCGTGGTACAGCAGCGGACGCTGTTGACCAAAAGCGCATCTATCCTGACGCCGTTTTCCGCGCAGGAAATTCAGCAGACAGGCGGTATCTGCTATGGCAACAATGCGGTATCCGGCAACATGATACTGGCCAACCGCGCGACGTTACTGAACGGCAATGGCATCCGGTTGGGCGTGTCCGGTGCAGGCAAGTCGTTTTCTGCAAAACAGGAACTCATTCAGCTGTTGCTATCTACACAGGATGATATCCTTATCCTTGATCCGGAGGGTGAGTTTACCCCCATGGTAGGCGCATTCAATGGGGCGATGATCGACGTGTCCGGCTCATCTTCTGTTCGTATCAATGCGCTTGATATGGAAAAGGGATATGCAGATGATGGCAAAGACCCGTTACCGGACAAGTCCGAATTTGTCCTGTCCCTGTTTGAGCAGATCATGGGCAGCGATCTCAAGGCGCAGCATCGTTCTATCATAGACCGTTGCATCCAAAATGTTTATAAGCCGTACATTGGGAGTGGATATCAGGGCGATCCGCCGACGCTCACAGACCTGCAGAATGAACTACTTCGACAGGATGAAGATGAAGCAAAGGAATTGGCGCTCTCTGCTGAACTGTTCATAACGGGATCACTCGGTATCTTCTCGCAAAAAACTAACGTAGAGCAAGATAACCGACTGACCTCGTATAACATTCTGGATCTGGGCGAACAGCTTTTGCCGCTTGGCATGCTTGTCATCTTGGAGTCTATCTATAACCGTGTTATCCAGAATTGGCGGGCTGGACGGCGTACATGGGTATTTGTGGATGAGTTCTCGATCTTCTTCCGCTATCCGTTTGCGACAAACTTCTTTTTACGCATGTGGAAACAGGTTCGCAAAAGAAGCGGCTACATGACCGGTATCACGCAGAATGTGGGCGAGATGCTGCAAAGCAAGGATGCGCGCTGGATGCTGGCTAACAGCGAATTTTTGATTATGCTGTCACAGTCTGCATCCGACCGTGCTGATCTGGCAGAACTGCTGCATATTTCCGATGCGCAGCTGTCCTATGTGGAAAATGCAGATCCCGGCTGCGGTTTGATGAAATTCGGCGGTGCATTTATTCCATTTGTAAACGACTTCCCGAAGAATACTGAGCTGTACAAGCTCATGACCACTAAGCCCGGAGAATGGCAGTGATAAGCGTATGGCAATATACAAATATAAAACACCGCAGGTAAAGGCAACCTCCTCCAGCACAGAAAAATCTGCTGGAGGGGGTGAAAAACGCTATAATGGCAGCAGGACGCGGTCTGATGCAGAATTACAGGCGCGCACTGTTCGGAAGAAGCCTGCATCCGGTAGGCCGCAAGATGCAAACAAGGCGAAAACGGTTCGCAAAAAGCGTATCATGAAACATTACATGATCCGTAAACTCATTCGTCGGAAACAAGATCTGAAGGAGCAGAAAAAGAGCCAGGAACAAAACGGCCAACGGGCGGATGCAGCCGCTGTTAGTCAGGCCGAAACCACCATGGAGCGCGGCGTACAGGAAGTGGCGATACATACTGTGCACGGTGCGTGGCGCACCGGCAAGGCTGCACACGCTCTATATGGTGCAACCCGTCAAAAGGTGACGGATACCTTGGATGCTCGTGCAGCAAAGAAGTCTGTGCGGCGCACAGTTCGGCGGTACATTGATGCAAACGGCAAAGTGCGGCTCCGCTATTCCTATCAGAGTACGCGGCAAAATGCGAATATACGCAGGACGCAGATCAAAAAGCGCCAGAGGTATCGTGTTGCAGCCGGGCGGCAGCTCCGAACGAGACAACAGATGCAGGCGCGGAATCGAGCAGCAAGAACAGCGAAGCGTTCTGCAACTGCACAGTCGCAAACCTTATACAATCCAATGCGTATAAACAGTGGTCTGTATGGCGCAGGACGTCGGACAGCATCCATGCGGATAAATCGTGCGTCAATGCAGCTCCGTGCAGCGGGCATATCACCAAATACGCCCGCTGCATCCATCCCCATGCGCAGAAGTACCGGGGTGCTGAAAAATATCGAGTACCGTTTACGCGCGAGAGCTGCTGGTGTTAAAAAGTTAAAGCGTAAACAGATGCAAAAACTGGTGAAAGGCGCACAAGGTGCAGCATCCAGCACAGCTAAAAAAGGGATTTTTAAGGTGGCTGGATCTGCTGTTAGCAAAATTGCCAGTGCAGCAAAGGGAAAAATCGTGCTGATTGGTGCGGCCGCTGTTTTGGTAATGTGTATGATCGTTGCGCCGATCAGCATTATGGCATCGCCGCTGGGGCTGCTGTTCGCTGATGAAATGAACACCAGTAATGTAAATGTAATCAGTGTTGGGCAGGCATACATGATGGCGCAGCGGGCATGGTCTGAGCAGGTATTGAGCGGCGAAAACTATGATTATGTGGAATATGAGGGGGCCTATGCAGACAGTGTTGAAGTATTGGCTGTGTTTGCGGTAAAGGTGACGGAGATTGACGGGCTAGATGCGATGACAATGGGATCGGAACAGTGCGCGATCTTGAAGAAAGTCTATATGGACATGAATCCATATACGAAATGGTATACGAAAACAAAGGACGGAGATCGGATTCTGCATGTGCAGATCAACAAACTGACAGCGGATGAAGCTGCAAACAAATATCACTTCTCCAATGCGCAAAAGACAATGCTACATGAATTGTTGGAAGATTATCGGTCTGAATTGTCTGCTTTACTCAATTCTGCGGGCGGAAAAGCCCTGTCCCCAGAGGTGCTGGCCCTTAAAGAGTTGGTAGAGAAGTATGCAAGAATGTATGGGATCTCTGACCATGTAAATACGTTGCTGGCTATCATACAGGTTGAGAGCGGCGGTCTGCTGGAAGATGTAATGCAATCCTCGGAATCTCTGGGTTTGCCGCCTAATTCGCTGGGTAAAGAAGCATCCATCAATCAGGGATGTAAATACTACGCTGAGCTGGTACGGCGGGCTAATAGCTTGGGATGCGACCTTGATTCTGTTATTCAAGCATACAACTATGGCGGCGGGTTTCTTGATTACGTTGCAGCGCGCGGCGGTAAGTACAGTTTCGAGCTGGCGCAGGCGTTTGCACAACAGAAATCTGGTGGTGTGCGGGTTACCTACAAGAACGAAATATCTATTCCCGAAAACGGTGGCTGGCGGTACAACTACGGCAATATGTTTTACGTTAAACTTGTAAAACAATATTACGGAGGCTTAGGATCGGATATTCAGCAGCGCATTGCGGCAATCGCTCAGGATTCTCAGAGTTATGGAATCGCGGCTCCTGAGGGCCAGTGTGAACGGTGGGCAGAAGAAGTCTACCGTGCTGCAGGAGTGCAGGTCAACAACTGGTGCTGTGCCGGACGCAACAGGGTAACGAACGTCGTAAGCACGGATAGCTCCAATATCCCGGTAGGTGCGATGGTTTATAACGATCCGGCTGTGTATAGGTCGGGGACTACTTGTGGTCGATGCCACATAAATGCCGGACACGTTGGCATATATATCGGAAATGGCCTGATTATTTCCAACATCGGCGGCTGTGCGACTAATACACTTGAATCGTGGACCAGCTACTACGGCTTCGGCGGCTGGGGCTGGGGTGGTGCAACCATAAATTAGTTCCCCATTATCAAGACCGCTTTCGTGCGGAAATCTTAAAAGAAAAAGCGCCCGTCGTTCACAGCGCAAGCTGTGAGCGGCGGGCGCTCTTTTTGTGTTCCAATGGAACACATTGTTTCATCTTAAACAAATGAATGAAATCGGGGTATTCCTCTTCTGTATCGTAATGTCACCCCGTTCTCACTTCACCCCCAACAGCTCCCTCGGTTTCTTATCAAACTGCTCCTGAAACTCCGAAAGCGTCATAGTACCTGCTGCCACCTTCTCAAGCAGTTCCTTGCCGTGCAGCTGTACCTGTTTATACCGCCGAAGAATATCTGGGTGCTGCTCTATCCGGCGCTGGGCGGCCATCTGGGTGCGGTTGCATACCTTTCGATACAGTTTTTTGGCCTCGTCCTGATTGACTTTCTGCTGGTGCCGGGACATCGCCCCGATCTCCTTGCATGTTTTTCCGCCCTTTCCTTCTACCGGACGGTCACAGTAGCAGCTGACCACCGAGTATGGTCGAAAATAGCGGTTGCAATAGGCACACCGGCGCAGGGAGATTTTATTGGCGCAAACCATTTCAAATTCCCACAGGGTGAGGGCATCCAGCGCATCTGTGACCATATAGGTATGCCCCTCCAGCTGATTCATCTGTGGTGCGGTCTCCTTCGGCAGATCGGAACGGTATAACCTGCGGGCGCTGGTAATACGGAATTGGGGTGATAGCAGCCGGTATCTTTGTTTCACCATACATTGAAACGACAAATCCTTTTGTTGCATCTGGTGATACCGTTGAAGAATGCCGCCGTCCTTTTCGGGATCGCCGCCCATGACCTGATCGAGCCGGGGGAGCAGCTGCTCCCGACAGGTTTTGAGCGTGGAAAAAATCTGCTTCGCTTCCAGCAGCCATGGGCGCAGAACCATGGGGGAAAGCACGGTCTGTTCGCTGTGCGCCCGTGTGCCGTCCAGTATTTCCAGATAGCGTAGTACCTCCATGCGGAGTTCCGTCCGGTTTTCTGGCTGAGATACACAGACCAGCAGGTTGCGGATCTGCCGCTCCACCAGCAACTTCAACAGCGGATGCTGCTTCGACAGTTCCGCTTTTAGCCTACGATACCACGCAGCCACCCGCTCACTGTATGCCAGCTCCCACTGCCGGCGCTGTTTCTCCTGCATCAATTTGAATTTGGGCAAAGTTCCTTCGTGATCTTTACGGAGGGACTCTGTTTTTTGGATAAGGCCGTCCCAATCCACATCGAGGAAAACGATCAGCCACACACCAAGTGCGTTTTCCGCCACGGTAAAATCGTTTTGATACACATACTCCCGTTGGTTTTCCAAACTCATTTCATAATAAGCAATGCCCAATTCCTTTTGTGACATACCTCGAGAATTGCGGAGCATTCTCATTCTATCTCCTACTGTCATGTAATGCACTTTCCTCGTAAACCTCCATTCAGTGTTCAAGCTGCTGATTATATTGATATCACAACCACTTCGTTATGAAGGCGGAAGTCATCTTACCTATTGAATTTCCATTCTCGGTAATCGTCTTTGCTGATTTTACCTTCAGCCAATTCTTGCTTGCGTACTAACCATTCATTCAAAAATTCATTCATGGCAGGCGAATTAAAATAAATGCCTACTGCATCGACGCAAGATAAGAATGGGTGGGGGCCAGCACCTTGTTTCATCTTAAAAAAATGAATGAAATCGGGATATTCCTCGTCCAGCCACAGCAGTTCGTACATGAGGTCTTGCAGCGAGCCGGTATTTTTAACACGGAAATTATTGGGGTTAACCCGTAGAACATGGGCAATCTCATCAAGAAGCTCTTTCTTTGGGGTACGATAGTTAATTTCATACTGAACAATCCGTTTATTTGCACCCTTTTCAGGAAAACCGATAGCTATGCCCAAATCTGTTTGTGTCATACCTCGAAAATTGCGGAGCATTCGCATTCTATCTCCTACTGTCATGTACTGCACTTTTTTTGTAAACCTCCATTCAGTGTTTCAGGCTGCTGATTATATTGATATCACAACCACTTTGTTATGAAGGCAGAAGTTATCTTACCTACTGAATTTCCATTCAAGGTAATCGTCTTTGCTGATTTTACCTTCAGCTAATTCTTGCTGGCGTACTAACCATTCATTCAAAAATTCATTCATGGCAGGCGAATTAAAATAAACGCCTATTGGATTGTCAGAGAATGAGGATTGGCAATTATCAGCACGTTGTTCAACCTGAAACAAGCGGATTGAACCGGGGCGTTCTTCCTCCAACCACAGTAGTGCATATATGAAATCTTGTAGCGAGCCTGAGCTTTCCATCTGAAAAAGCTCAGGATTAACTTGTAGAGCACGGGCAATCTCGCTAAGGACTTCTTTCTTTGGAATACGATAGTTGTTTTCATACTGTGTGATCCGATTATCAGCTCCATTATTCGGCAAACCAATTGCAATACCCAGTTCTTTCTGGGTCATACCTCGAAATCTACGAAGCACTCTTATTTTATTTCCGATTGTCATATTGCTACCCCTTTTTTTGTTCACCTCTAATTCGTTTTCTAATAATTGCTGATCTAATTCCAGCTTCTCACGTGCATCAGGTTCGCCGTCAAAAGAAATTATGTCGTAATCCCCCCGCACAAGCGAGGGGATTTTGGGAACAACTCGTAGATCACTAATAGGTATTGCGTAAGATTTCTCATTCTCCAGTTTCAAGTAGGGTTCCAAGATTGGGTTGAAGCGTAGCTCGCCGTTTTGATACAGAAGAAAACGAGCTTCGACCAAAGCCATCAGAATACCATTGAGATCTCCAACAGTGTGCATCCGCAAACCGGTCATACGAATGTTGGATAAGGCCGCATAACTAATATTGAGAGCTTTGGCGATTCGGTACAGCTGTTCCGGCTGCGGCTCCATCCGATCTGTTTCATATTTTCGAATGGATACCGGATGAATAGCGGATGCATCAGCCAATTGTTTCTGTGTCAGTCCGCGCTTTTGTCTGCAATATTTTATTTTTTCTCCGATTGTCATATAATCACCGCCTTTATAACAGTAAAGTAAAAGCTAAAATACAAACCATAGTAAAAGGTTTATTGTACCACTTCGGGCTGAGCATCTTTCAGATCAAGCTGGGGCTGATCGTCTTTCTTGCTTAATAAGAAATTCAGCTCATTCAGACGTGCAACCTTGAGCTGGTATTCATCTTCCTGCGGCCACGGCTTGTCCACCTCTTCTTTAGCGCTGGCCAGCTGCTCCTTCAGACGCGCAATGCTTTGCTCACATGAAGATATATTCGGCTCGAAAGATGCAAGGGCGTTACCGAGCCGCTGCATCATTCCTTGTGGTGTATTGCCGATTTCCACTTCACGCTTGGTTTTGCCTTGTACCCACAATGCCATGTTTTTTAGTGCATCGCGTGTGAGACGCAAGTCAAAGCCGCAATAGCTTCCAATCTGTATGGAATCGCTCCATGCAAGAGCATCGTCAACGCCGGACATGATTTTCTCTGCTTCGGTGTGTATCCGGTCAATCAGTGCTTGCCCAGCATCTTCTTTGCTCGTGAACGTATGTCCAGAGATCTCTGCATGGAAAGTATCGCCTACACTCTGAGCATGGTTTGCAGCAAATGTCGCACTGTCATGCTGTAATGCGGTCAGAAGATTTTCCTTTTTGGCGATTTCATGTGGCAGATTGACGTTGATATCATCTTGCAGCCGATAATGCTCATTCTTATATGCGCTGCGCAGAACAGACAGTTTGTTCACATCCACTTCCAGCTCCATGCGTTCTTTGATTTTAGGATCACCGGCAGCAAGTGCCTTGACTTCGGCATAGGATAACGCCGCTTCGTCTACATCCTCACAGGTGCGCGCAGGATTTTTAGAAGTCATTACCTGAGCGATGAATTTCTGCTTGTTTTCAACAGTTTGCCAGTTATAACTGTCAAACGTACCCTCAGTAGCATATCGGTAGATATCCACCTTGGAATTTGTATTGCCTTGACGCAGGATACGTCCCTCACGTTGTTCTATATCGCGCGGACGCCACGGACAATCCACCTCATGCTCTGCGATCAAACGCTTTTGTACGTTGAATCCTGCGCCCATTTTGCCGGTTGAGCCGAGCAGGATACGAAGCGTACCGGCATTCATTTTATTCCGCACTGCTGCTTTCTTCGTAGCCGTGTCTACATTATGGATATATGCAATTTCATGTGCCGGAACACCGCGTGCAATCAGCTTATCCCGGATATCATCGTATGCGCAAAAGTTGTTTTTACGTTGTCCGCGTCCGTTTGGGGTGGCGAGATCACAGAAGATTAACTGCGTGCTCTTTTCTGCTTTGGTTTTTTCCCAAATATCATAAACATTTTGCACAACCTTGTTCAGTTTGCTTTCCGGCACGTCCGGCAGCGTGGGATCGGCAAGCCGCTGGTCAAGCGCCAGTTTCCGTCCATCGTTGGTGATTGCCAGCATATTATCCGTATACGGATCAACCGCACCGGAACGCACTGCATCCGCACGTTTGCCAAGGCGCTGCACCATGTCTTTCTGTTCCTGCGTCGGCTGCGCGATCTCATTATGATATTCCACATCAGGCCGCTTCAAATTGAGCATATCCGCTGTCTGGATATCCGCTGCCTGTTTCCATAGGTTCATGAGTTCCGGCAGATTGATAAATTTCGCAAAACGTGTCGTGGTACGGTAGCCGGTTCCCTCTGGAGACAGTTCCATAGCGGTCACGGTTTCACCAAAGTTCGAAGCCCAGCTGTCAAAATCGGTCATACCGGTCTGCTCCAGTACATCATACTGGAGATAGCGCATCATGGTATACAGTTCAGACATACTATTGGAGATTGGAGTGCCGGTTGCGAAAACAACACCGTTATATCCTGTCTTTTCATTCAGATAGTCACACTTTGCTGCCATATCTTCGCTCTTTTGCACAGGAGAGGACTTGATACCAGCGACGTTACGCATTTTTGTGAACAGAACAAGGTTCTTAAATTCGTCCGCTTCATCCACAAAAATCCGGTCTACGCCAAGCTGCTCAAAGGTTACGACATCATCCTTTTCCTTAGCATCCATGAGTTTTTTCAAACGAGTCTCCAATTTCTTTTTGGAGCTTTCAAGCTGTTTGATGGTATAATTCATGGACTTATCATTTTTTGCGGTTGTTAGGCTCAGTTCCAAATTGTCGATCTGCTTTTCAATGTGGGCGCGTTCGTTTTCCGGCGATAGCGCTACTTTTTCAAATTGGGAATGGCCAATGATAACCGCATCATAATCGCCAGTGGCAATACGTGCGCAAAATGCTTTCCGGTTTTGCTTGGAAAAATCGTTTTCTGTCGCGACAAGTATATTCGCGCCGGGATAGAGCTGTTGGAATTCCGCGCCCCATTGTTCAGTTATGCTGTTCGGAACAACAAACATCGGTTTGTGAGCAAGGCCGAGCCTGCGCAGTTCCATTGCAGCAGCAGTCATTGTCCACGTTTTTCCTGCGCCAACGCAATGTGCGAGCAGGGTATTGCCGCCATACAGGATGCGTGCCACGGCGTCGCGCTGGTGCTTACGCATATTGATATTGGGGTTCATGCCCGGAAAGGAGAGGAAGTCACCGTTAAAAGTGCGTGGCCGCGTATGGTTAAAGTGCTCGTTATAATAACCTACCAGCCGTGCCCGCCGGTCTGGGTCAGCGTATATCCAATCCTTAAATGCCTGCCGCAGCGCATCCTGCTTGTTGCGTGCTTTGATGGTTTCCTGATGGTTGAGAATCCGCTTTTCCTTTCCGTCTATAATCTTCACGTCAGAAACCTGTACATCGCGCAGGTTGAGGGCTAACTCAAGCAGCTCGTAGCCGTTGACACGGCTTGTGCCGTATTTTGTATAAGCAAGGGAATTTCGATCCCTGTCCATGCGTTTGTTTTCGACATACCACCGCTTGACGGCGTCTGAATAAGAGGCTGTGATCTTGTTCGATTGATAATAAGGCGGGTGTAGGACTTCCCGGATAAATTGCGTTATATCTTCCGGCGGTATCCACGTTGTGCCAAGTCGGACACTGATGTCCACAGCGGTGAGCGGTTCGGGCTGTACCCCCTCCAGCATTTTTACATTAACAGAGAAAGATGGGTCTTTTTCTGCATACTCCTTTGCAATGCGCAGCTTTTCGCGAACATTGCCAGACAAGTATTCATCCGCAGGCTGCCAGCGTCCGCTTGTCGGGTCACGGAATATCTGGCCATGCAGAGAGGATATGATTCTATCCTGTGCCATGCCATCCAGCAGGCCGGACATATAATCAAAGTCGATTTTACCACGTTCTGCAAGGGATAGCCCTAACGCATCCTGTGGTGTATCTGCATGGGTGATCGCAATATGGGGACGGATTGTGCGCTGGGTAAAAATTGCGCTCTTGCCCTTTACATCCTGCTCATCATCCAAATCCTCAAGGGCAAGTAACAGAGGATATCCCGCGTCTTTATGAAACGCCAACTTGTTGCCGCGATTATGCAGATTCCCATATTCGGAAACAAAATGATCATAGATATTATTTAGCGTTGCCTGCATTTCATGCAGTCGGTCATCGCTGCATCCGTCCGCCTGTTCTGCAATCAATTGGCGGGCAACATCGCGGATCTGGATCATACCATACGCACGTTGTGTGGCGGTTTGGTTCAAGTCTGCAGGGTGGATGCCGTCTGCGCTTTTGTAATACAAGTTGCCGTTATGGATGAAGAATGAGTAATTTTGTACTTCATCTGCCATGATTTCTTCTTGCGATACCGGAGATTGCGTAGTGACAGTTCCTGCTTCCTGCTGTGTGTTCCGGTGGAACACATGCATAAAATTCAAATGGTCAATGGCTTCGGTCAGCTGATCCGATAGATTGGCACCAATCGTCGGTGCGCAGGTGGTATCATACCCGTACTGGGTGCTTTCCATCTTCATTTCACCCAGAATCATTTCCGGGTGGGAGATGAAATAGCTGTTCATTGAAAGGCCGTCTTGATTTTGCCCCAGCTGTACCCATTCCGGGTCATGCTCTGGCGGTGTTTCCCGTTTTTGCAGAAATATGATATCCGTTGTTACTTCTGCGCCCGCATTGGCTTTGAACGCATTGTTGGGCAAACGGATCGCACCCAGCAAATCCGCTTTCTGCGCAAGCAGGCGGCGCACATGCGTGTCTTTCTTATCCATTGTGCCTTTGGATGTGATAAACGCGACAACTCCATTCGGCTTTACCTTATCCAGCGATTTAACAAAGAAATAATCATGGATCAATAGATTATCTTTATCGTATCGGCTATCTGCCAGCTTATAATCACCAAATGGGACATTGCCGATGGCGAGATCAAAGGAGTTATCTGCAAACTGAGTATGTTCAAAGCCATCTACTGCTATGTTTGCATTCGGATACAACTGGCGGGCAATGCGTCCTGATATACTATCCAGTTCCACGCCATACAGTTTACTGTCTGACATGCTTTCCGGCAGCATCCCGAAGAAATTGCCAACACCGCAGGACGGCTCCAAGATGGTGCCGCTTTCAAATCCCATACGGTTCACGGCATCATAGATGGCTCGGATCACCGTGGGGCTGGTGTAATGGGCGTTGAGCGTGGAACTGCGTGCAGCGGCGTATTCCTCCGGGGTCAATAACTCTTTCAGTTCCGTGTACTCCGCAGCCCATGAGGGTTTATTCGAAGCAAATGCATCCGCCAGACCGCCCCAGCCCACATACTGCGAAAGAAGCTGCTGCTCCTCTGGGGTGGCATGGCGCTGCTCCTGCTCAATCTGTTTCAGTGTGGCGATTGCCTTAATATTGCGCCAGAATTTTTCCTTTGGTCCGCCTACACCTAAGTTGTCATCCATAATGCGGAAATTGCTGGGGGCGGTTTCGCGTGCCGCATACGGTGCGTTTTCTGTATCTGTAGCGTCCTGTGCGGATTCCTCCAGCGTGTTCCCTTGGAACACATCGTGGGCGGGATCGGCGGCAGCAGTCTGTGCGGATTCCTCCAGCGTGTTCCCTTGGAACACATCGTGGGCGGGATCGGCGGCAGCGGTCTGTGCAGATTCCCCCAACGTGTTCCCTTGGAACACATCGCGGGCGGGATCAGCGGCAGCACTCTGTACGGATTCCTCCAGCGTGTTCCCTTGGAACACATCGTGGGCGGGATCGACGGCAGCAGTCTGTGCGGATTCTTCCAGTGTGTTCCCTTGGAACACATCATGGGTGGGATCGGCAGCATGCTGTTCACGCAAGGCGGCTTGCCGTAATATCGGTAATATATTGTTGTAGTTTTGGTACTGGTTAAGAAAATCCAGTAATCCTCCATCGCCGTCTCCGATATCCTGACGTTCGGTGAATGTTTGTCCATCGGGCATAACAACGGTGAATTGGGTTTTATCATATCCTAAAAAGCGGGTCAATTCAGGATCGTCCGCTGCGTTCCATGCTTCCCATGTTCCATACTTCTTCAGAGCAGCATTCTTGCCGGCGACTCGTTCATCGTCGGCCTGCTTCATCAAGGTATCAAACTCATAGATGGAATACTGCTTCCCATCTTCAAATATGGGGCTTTCACTCCAATTGCAGATTACATATGGAACTTCGGCTGGCTTAGGGGGATTTACCTGTGCCTGCGCAGTCTGATCCGGGAAATCTCCTACGATACGGAGATACTTTCGCTCCTGATGATCGTAAACAGCAGCGCCATCATAGGCAAAACCATCGCTTTCCAGTGTCCCGTCTACATAGCCCTGTGCCACTTTTTCTGCATCGGCCAGCGTTTGATAGTCCTGTTTTTCGTCAAAACCATTCTCGACCAGGTCATAGACCACCACCTGATACCGTGGAGACATACGATTTTCATAGTTGTCAATCGCTTCCTTGGTTAACCATTCCGGCTTTTCGGGGAGGGTATCATACAACTCCCGCATTTTTACAATTTGCGCATGGACATTTCCTGCCCAAAGGTCCTTTTCGTTACGCTGTCCCTCTCCAAGAAAATACTCACAGTCTGCGCGCAGACGGTCTAAAAGCTGATAGTCAGATTGGTGATTTTGCGTTTCGGTAAGTTGATCCTGTTCGGTCAAAAAACTGCCATCACGGATAAGCTGCGCAATACGGTGCTGTACATCGCTCCAAGATAACTCTACATGCTCAGGGCTTTCAGCACGGACGAAAAATAAGCTGTTACTGTCATTGCCACCATATTCACGGGATAGCCATACGGCAGTGCCTTGTTCCTGCCCGTGTTCTTCCATGTAACGGACAACGGCATATTTGCTTTTAACATCGCCGTTCCATGTACGAATGGCATTGTCGATATCATCCTGAGAAAGAGGACGCAGCAGTTCGTGGAGCTGAGGATAAGTTTCGTCGATAATCTCTCGGTGTAGACGCTGGCGAAACTCTGGTGTGTCGGCATAGAGGCGGAGCAGCTCCATGTTGCCAGATTCCAGAACAGCACGACGAATAGCTGCGTTGCCCTCAATCACGGCGTTCTCATGGTCACTGTGGCCACAGGCATTGCGATAAGCGGTATCATGGGTAACAGCTTCCAGCACAGTGTGCTTGTATTGCTCATGTAATTCCCGAATGGTGGGGGCTGCGGTCGCTTCCGTATCTCGGAACACTCTGGTTCCGTCTGCACCGAACTCTGCTTCATGGTCGTTAATTGCTTGTTCCGCTTCGTGGTCAATGGAAAGGACAGAATACTCTCGGCGCTGAGTGCCGTCCTCTGGGATAGCGGAAACTGTCACATCATGCTTGCTACGCAGTAGCTCCAGATAATGTTCCAGCTTATTTATCGGAAATCCACACATTTGTACACGACCACCGCTGGGAAGCGCACGGGTGGCAAGATTAAGATCAAGCTCCTGCGCGGCTACTTTGGCATCCTCGGCATACATTTCAAAGAAGTCTCCCATTTGATACAGGACAATATTATCTGGGTGATGTTCTTTGACGTCGTTATATCCCCATACAGATGGATCGGGCTGTTGGGCTTCTGTGGCATGTGCTTTTTCTTCTTGAATTTTCTGATATTGGGCCTGTTCCTGTTCGCTAAGATAGCGTCCATCATGGATAAGATCAGTAATGATGGCAGCTGCTTTGTCCCAAGTCAATTTCACATCGGGACAGTCTCGCTTTTTATATCGCACGCCTTTTCCATCATGCCATTCATCGCTGCCTATTGCGCCAGATAAGGCGTGTGAGTGACCACCAATACCATATTCCGCCTTGAGAAAATCGACCTTTTCTTTAGAGGTATGGGGTTGCTGAAAATAATCGAAAATCCGGCCTTTGCCACCAGAAACATTGCTGCCGCCAGCCATCGCATCATTGATTTCGTCCATAGTAATAAACTGCTTCACCGCAGGGATTTCCGTTAATTCGGAGGAAAAGGCTTGGCGTGGTAGATTAAGGTCACGGAGGTTGGATAGAATTTCGTCCAACCGATGATAATGAAATAACAACAAATCCCGATTCTGCTGGTAAGCTGTCCGGAAAGCGGCGTATTCTTCCGCAAGGGTATGGCGAAACTCTGGGCTGTTCAGCTGATCGGCAAGCCATTCTGTTTCTGCTGGAAACCCATTTCTCTGGATATTTGACAGGCAGGAAAGATACCCGGAATCTCTGGCTTCATCGTTGAAATCGTGGTATAGATGCCAAAGTTGTTCCGCAAGGAGGGAGCGTTCATAGCCCTCGGCCTCAGCCAGCTCTACATTGGTCGCAAAGTGTCCGCCCTGCAAAAGCTGTCCAATGCGCTCAGCTGCGGTTTGCCATGATATGACTGAGGCGGAACGGTCAAACCGCACGGTTTGGCCGCGCGAAAGATGGATGCCGTCATTGTCATACCAAGCTACAAATTTTCCGTTTTCAGCGTCAAAACCATTACCACCATGATAGAGGGTTTGGAGATAAGCTGCGATCTCGATGGTGGATTTTTGCTTTTCAAAAGCGGCAACAATACATTCACGCTGACGATACGTATTGCCACCCACCCGCAGCACATGGTCGATCTCTGCCTGCGAGAAGTCATACCGCCCGGGCAGGGCAGATAGGGCAGATTGCGATGTATTCTGACGGAACACATCCTGCACAGCGGCAGCAGCCTGTGCGGTTTTTTCTTGTGTGTTCTGATGGAACACATTTTGCTGTGCCTGTCTGGTCAGGTCATCCGAGAGCAAGGACAACTGTTCGGGAACAGGTTCTGTGTTAAAAGAAAAAGCAGCAGACGCTTTCTGCGCTGCTGCTGGCTTTATATGCGGTTCTGTTAGCTGTACACCCAATTCTCGCGCACGATCTCCGCTGCGCAATAACGGTAGTTGTTCATCAGGCCGAGCCATTTCATCGGATCGGTCGCTTTTAGCTCCTCGTCCGTCCTTTCCTGCTGCGCCATGGACAACGTAATCTGCTCCAGTTCCTCCTGTGCGTGAACCTCCACGTCGTTCAGATACTCGTTCAGCTTCCCCGCCACTACCATTTCCTGATAGAACTCCGGTTCTTTGCGTTTCATGTACTGTAGGCGCTCCACTCCGAAGGTCAGATAATGTGCCGGGGTTGGATCGTGATACTGTTTCCCGTCTGTTCCCAGATGACACTGTCTGTCCTCGCTCATTGCCTTGTTCAGCTGCTCCTGTATGCTCATTCCCGTCATCTCCTTTTCTGGGTGGATCATTAGCGGTTCCTGTGTCTTTATTATATACTGAATGTTCCTGTTCCGCAATACGCTTTGGCGTTGTAAATCGAAAAAGTTTGCAGCCGTCTAACTCTTTCATCGTTTGCTCAATCGAGCGCAATATTGTTTCGGAGGTTTGCTGCACTACCTCACCCAATGCAGCAACATCTTCGGGAGATAGTGAGCTGATCGGGATTTCTTTAACGTATAGTGTAGGATCAACGCCACAGCGGCGCAGGACACACCATGCAGCGGACGAAACAGCAGCACGATGAAAATCCAAACGGTTGCTGTATTGCTGTGCTTTTTGAAAAGCGGCGGTTTGTGTGGCAATAAACAGATTGTCCGTGAAACTGTCTAACAGATGCGGATCATCGCCTGTCATGCGCTCAATGCCTTGTAATACGGCTTCCTGTGCGTCCGGACGCAGTTCCCAAATGTAGGGCGCTGGGATATTATCCCGGCGCGGAACAGTATCTGATACATCAAATAGATACGCCACCCGCTCTTTACCATGCCGAACCGCAATGGTACCAATGCCGGTAGATCCGCGCTTGATACTGCGCTGCATTCGGTTTCCCCAAAAAGGTAGTTCAGCGCACGCGGTTGCATCCGGGCGCTGGTCATAGATAAGTAACTGTGTAGCAAAGTTGTATTTGTACGTCCGTGATGCGGAATCCAAAAACGCTTTCCAGTGTTCCGGCTCGGTAATGAATCGGCTGATCAGTTCCTGTTGCCTGTCTTTGAGTTCGTCTACGGTAAATCGTGCCATAGGTATCCTTCCTTTCTATGCAATCAAATAATGTGTTCCAATGGAACACATCAATGCTCTCTTATGACAGAATAATCACGGTATAGCGGCTGGCAGATTAGCGCAATGGTCGTGTATCAATATGGATTGTTTGTTTAACTCAGATAAAAGCTGCTGCGTAAGCCAGCACAGTTCAGACGGAGTGACTGATATATGAAAATGCCCATTGGCATCTCGCTGCATTGTAGTCCCAATACTGCAAATGAGTTGTACTGCCGTTTGGCTGTTGTCGTTCTGGTGATTCAGATAAATATATCTGTTCAAAATTTCCAATAACAAATTGAAATCCTCCTCGGATGCCGTAATGACAAATTGCTGTTCTTCCATTTCATTACCTCCTATTTCAAAAATAAAAAATGTGTTCCAGTGGAACACATCTCAATTCAATTCTGCACTTTGCAACTGCGCTGTGATCTTATGTAATCCACGCCAAACACTGGAACGGTTTACTGCTTCTGTTCGTGCAATTTCAGATACAGATTTACCGTGCAGAAAGTATGCAACAAATCGGCGCCGTTGCCTGAGAGATAGCTTTCCGCTACGCAATAGGAAAAGGGCTGCTCGGATAGCGATTTTGCGTTGTTCCCGTCGTAAAACTGCGATACATGGTTCTGGCTCAGATGCAGGTATCATTGCAGTCACAGTATCGAAGTCAGCAGGGGATTTTTTTTGACTATATTGATCGTCAGAACGGTTTTGCATATAAAATAATTCGTCTGAAAGCAACTTGATTTTGTTAAAATCGTCTGCGGTATATTCAGGGTTTTCCAGAAGATAATCCTCAAGACGGATCACTTGTGTTGTACCATCTGCAAAGCAGTACACAATTCCGTCACTATCCCGGTTAGCCAACCACTCTTTCTTGCTGTTCAAAAGCGATTCCTCCTATTTAGGAATAAAAAAAGAGCTTCCGGCAGAAATGCCGAAGCTCTTGACGGGCGCTTCCCATGGGCCATGCCCAAGGGCGTTCGCCCAGTTTATAGAATAGCATCGAATGAGCGAACAAACCGAACAACTTCTCCTTTTTCTTCTGAAACGACAAGACAAGTATTAGTCACAAAAGTATTATTAAACAAAGTATAAATGAATAATATTTTATTATTTCATGCTGTTTTGCATCATCTCGCATCAGCAATAAGCCCAAAGAGCATGATACCGTATATGAGACTACCCCATGAAAATAGGTAGATGGTGCATATTGGGGCATGGAGCACGAGTAAAAATGATCTAATGACAGAATTTAAGAAAAAATGGCATAAAAAAAGCACGGCCCTTAGCCGTACCCCAGAAGGAAGTACGGCAATCAGGTCATGCTTTCATTTTGTTTAGCTTCTTCAGCAAGGCGGCGTTTCCGAACCTCTTGCACACGCTCCAGCCAGTCTATCTCCCAGTCGCTGAGCATGTTCTGCTGCCTTTGATTATACCATTCGATTGTCCCCGGACAGTATTCTGTGTGCTGGGCATCCTGCTTTTGCAGCCATGCGTACAGGATCGTGCGCAGATAGGCTGCTGGATTCTTCGCGCGTGACAGGTTGATATGTTCTCTTCTGATAAAATGTGCGATCTGGTCATAAGACACGCGATCAACAAGTTCCGCGCGCTGTGCCAGAGGTATCTCACGCTTGCTAATGGTCAGCTGCGGTGCATTGGCCAGTACCGTAAGGGCATCTGTAATAAGATCTACCAGCATGGGATCATAGCTTTGTTTCAGATGGGTACAGTCAATGCGTTCACTAACGGCTTTTCTTTCGGTGTCAGATGGCGTGTATGCGCTGTTTGTTGTAGAGGGTAAATCATTACTTGCTTTTACATTGGAAACAGCTTGGCGCGGCTTTGCTGCGCACACGGCAGTGCAAAGTGACTTTAGCTTTTTTCGTGCACGCTTCAGATAATCTGCAATCGTTTTTTCAGATGAAACCGAGCCATCTGCATGGTGATTGGTAAGATAGGGTGTTTCCTGATCCGGTTCATTCAGCAAGTCATAAGAATATGTAAAGCCGTTATCTTCTCCAGTGGGATAGCGGTGTTGCTTAAGTAGTCCCGAGATTTTCAGGTGCTGCCAAACGGAAGAAAACCGTTTCAGTCGTTCTACACAGAATGACTTGACTCCCTCCGGATGCAAGTGAAAATTCGGGATATTAGCCAGATGGGACACAACGGCAAATAGCCCCTTTACGGCAAGGGGAAGTACCGTGCTTTGCAGCACGGCGTTCGGAATACGGGTAAAATCTCGTGGAGTATCGCTTGCTGGCATCACACGGCAAGTCCCATTATGGCGCTCACACGGATTGATGTATTGATATGCCGGGGTATTGTCCGGTACTTGCAGTAAGTCGTAAATGTGGACAAACGAGCCTGTCCCATTAAGCTGAAAAAAGCGATGCTTCAGATAACCGGCAGTTTGCAGCTCCCGCCAAGCCTTTTCAAGTGCATATCGACTTTCACAGTATTTTGCAAGCGCGCCTTTGGTCAGGCTCCAGCGCGGCATACCAGCGAAAGATGATATCACCAGATAAAGCCCTTTTGCCATCAGTGACAGGGTTTTGTCACGCAGTACAGGGTTATATCCCATAGTAAAACCAGCCATTTGAAGCACCTCCTTTCTCAGCTTTTTTTAAGAGAATTTAGATAGCGATTGACCATAAGGCGAACACTATCTTCTGTATTATTGCCGCCAATACGTGCAGCAATCTGCCGCCATTGCAGGCGGTCTACATAACGGTATAAAATGATTTGCCGGAGTAATGGATCATCTATATCATTGACAAACGCATTGAGCTTGGCATATTCCAGAATGCTGCTTAATACACGTTTCATGATAATCTTCTTTAATTCATCTATCATGGCCAGATACATGCCAATATTATCCCGTAGGATACCGATATGCGGCAGACCGGAAATAGACGAGGTATGTCCGGCCACGGCGGATTGTAATTCGCGTAAGCGTTCCAAATCGCGGTTTAATTCGATATTCAGATCTGACAGATGTTCTAATTCATCTTTGGTCATGAATTTCTATCACCCCACTACGTGGACAGGGAAATTCCCGTGTGTTCTATTGGAACACACGGGATATCATCAATACGGGCAATCTGTGTCATCATCCGACAGACCTTCCGGCAGAGTGCCTTGTGGGACAGCTTTAACAGACTGCTGCGGTGTATAAGGCATGGGTCTATGCGGCATGGTGATAGAAGTATCCATACCCACCTCTACTTTCGCGCTGGTAGAGCGTGCCACAGGCTCATATCCCTGTGGTACTGTTACTTCTGTAATGATATACTCACCGGCAGGCAGGCCCACAATATGCGCAGCGCTATCGCTGCTGGATAGAATATTCTGTTTTACTGTATTGCCATCATGGTCATACAGGTCATACGCTGCGCCGGACAACACTTCGCCGCTGGACACATCGGTTGCAGTGATTTGCAAACTACCTGTCGCATTGGAAAGTTGGCCCGCTTCTTCGCGCGCCATACGCTGGCGCTTGGTTTCCCCAAACGTCACATCATTGCATTTGACTTCAATGGTAAGATGACTCTTACCTTGTTCATCCTGCCACACGCGGGAGATTAGTTCACCGATCACAATGGCAAGTGTACCTTTGGAAAACCACTGCGAAACAAATTCGGCCTTTTCACGCCACGCCACACAAGGGATGAAATCTGTCTTTTCCTCATCCCCGGAGGTGTGGCGGGCAACAGCCAGTTTGAATAAGCAAATAGGGATATTGCCGTTAACGTATTTAAGTTCAGGATCACGGGTAAGTCTGCCCATTAAAACAGTATTGTTGATAGAAACTGCATTACTCATGGTGCTTTGTCTCCTTATTGACATTATGAGAATGAATATGAATAGCTGGGTATCTAATTCATCCGCAATTTGTAAAATGGTTGGAATTGAGGGGAATATTTCTCCACTTTCGTACTTCTGCACGGTGCGGAGCGTTTTGTCTAACCGATGAGCCAATTCTGTTTGGCTCATACGCGCAGCTTTTCTTGCCGCTTTAATTGCTTGACCAATTTCAACAGAAAGATCTGTCATTATCTCACCAGTGTTTCAAATCGCACATGTAGCATAACGAATTACAGTATTATGTGGGCTTACAGCTCCGGCCCGTCCTTGGTTGTTTGGTGCGCTGCTGGTCTGGATATGTCGGACGCATGGCTGGTGTCATGCGCTACACGGTCACGTACCTCGGCGCGCTTGGCGTTATTGAACCGATCCAGATCACCAACCAGATAACCAGTGATACGGCGGATGCGCTCAAAGACCACGCCCTCACCGACCAAATCGTCATGGACATCACTTAATGGAGCTGACTGGCCGTTCGGTTGATGATGGCGGTTCATAAACTCCTGTTCGCTTAATGGATGATTGACACCTGTTGCATCACAGTATGCTTGGTACAGGGCGTAGTCCAGCGCGGGCGCGGTATCTGCCACTAAAATGTCGGGCGTCTGGCCTTGTTCCATGATATGGCGGAAAGCAAACACCGCAGTATCGGCTTCGTGTTGCGTAAAATGCAGCTCGACCTTTTCACCGCTTGGCTCATGATATGACAGCGCGGCAATTTCGGTCGGCTCCAGTCGGAGGGGATTGTTACTGCTCTCTGATGTAGAATCCAGTTCCATGCGTCTCATTTCCCGATGGGAAATGTATTCGATTTCGCTTCTGTTAGGAGCGTATCCATACGCGTCCGCGTATGCGCATAGAAATTGATAGCCTACATGATCGAAAGCTGCGTCTGGTTCAATCCGATAATCGACTGCGTTAACCCCCAAATCATCAATGCCGTTGCGATAAGCATCCAGTGCTGCCGTTTCTTCGCCCGCAAAGTAGGGGACTTCCTCGGTGAATTTGGAGGTGTGCCGGAAATACAAGGTGACCGCAAGAGATCGTTTGTTTAGAAAATCCTGTGCCTGCTGTGCGGAATCAAATGTGTGCAGCTGGCCGGTACGCGGATTTTCAAAGCGTAGATCGGAAGCCATTACCGCAGGCGGGACGTGCCGAAAACCGGCCTGCTGCATAGCCTGCATCAAGGCAGCGTTATTATGTTGTGCATCAAGGATACTTTGAGGAGATTGCAAACCGAGCTGAAGCCGATGCAGCGTCGCCCGCAAGTCAATCTCTTGCTGGATAAGGGACATAATCTCACTGCTGTTTGCGCTGTCTGCTGCATTGAGTGCTGTCATCTGTTCATTGACAGTGTGCAGATCGTCATTTACTTTGCCGATGGACACCTGTAGCGATTGAAAATTTTGCGTTTCTGCTGTTGTCAACTCATGGAGTGCGCCATTTTCCAACAGCTGCTCCAGAGCTGGGAAATGCTCAAAATGGATGTCGGCAAAAACATCCGGATCGGAGGGACGGTACATTTGCTGTTTACCGGAATCGGAAACGATCAAGAAATCATTTGCATGAGGTGTCGGCACACCCACTTTGCTGTGATATGTAGCATCGAGCGTATCATCCACAGGAGCTACACGGTAAGCGCCACAACTTTCGGTGAGATCGCTTAAAAACTGATAATATTTCTCTGCCATTTTACATTCCCTCTTTATATTTATTTTGCGACAGGATCAGCCCTGCCGTTATTCACATCTTTTTGCATTTCGAACTGGGTTTCATCAGTTCTTTTTACTTTCTTAATTTTGCGAGATATTTGACAAGCCAACAGGAAAATAAAATCAGAAAGTTTGTGAACCATCCGGTTAAATACGCTGCGCATAGAGACATTGCATACTCTGCTCCGCTAATTTCTATTCCAGCATTTATAATTTCAAAAAATGAATAGGTTAGTCCTGATTGAACGCCACAATATGCAACTATAGGAAATAAATAAACAAATTCAGATACCGCCAGCAGTCCATAATATACTTTCCCTGACATAGATTTGGTTTCCATTATTTTGTTCAGGTATGGGATGCTGCAAAGTTCTGCCGACATTGCCCCGATACCTGCTGCAAATACCCATCCCAAAAGTTCCAAAGCCATATTGCGCAAGATATCTCACCTTTTCGTTCATTTTAACAGTTTGATTGATTAGCCGTTATTTACGGTTTTGTGCTTTCTGAATCTTGAATTGGGATAATACAGAGGATTGCCGAGCAAGTTTGATTTGGCGCTGGATGTGTGCAGGTTGTCCACCAGCTTTTTCATCATCCTTAACCGTTTGTTCAGCCGCCGAGATTTCATAATTAAGTTGCATATAATACCGCCTCCGTGTGCTATAAACCTTTAATTTACGATTAGCTTTTTGTAGCAGTGCAGTGTTGCCATGGCATCGTGCAAACTGTTATGCGCAGATCCCGGCCATGTATAACCAAAATAATCAGCGCAAAATGTGAGGCTATGATATCTGCTCTGATCACAAGGATCACCATACCCGTGATAATAATCTGCAAATTCTCTCATTACATCCATGATGTCAGCTTTCGGCCCCGGGTTAATACCCCAATTCCAAAAATATCTGAGATCGTAATACACGTTGTATCCGACTATAAGCGATGCATGATAGAAAATTGTTTTTAGTGAGGATAGCAATTCGTGCGGATAGGGAGCATTAGCTACCATATCAGGTGTTATGCCGTGGATTTTTTCTGCATCAGGCCATGTGCTGTGATAATACGGATGGACAAGCGTATTCACCAGAATGTTGCTGTTATCGTCGATAATGCTGATCTGTAAGATCTCATCCGTCATCCGTAAGCCAGTGGTTTCGGTATCGAGTACAATTATTCTGCTACGGGGAGTGGCAGGTGGCACACTGGAACGCGCAGTAATGTCGCAGAGGAAGTTATGAACGAGTTTATACTGTATTTCCTCAATCTGTTGTTCGTGTTCCATCTGCGCTTGTTCGAATTTCCGCTGATGGGCAGCTGCGCGTTGATCGCGTTGTCTGGCGCGGATCGGAGCAAAAAAAAGTCTTAAGTTCTTCGGCTGTGCCGTGGTGTACGTCGCTGGGGGCAAAGTAGATAAATGAGCGTTGGCGATGTCCGTTGCTCCACATACGAATACCAACGGAATCGCTGTTAACGATTTTTCCGTCTTTGGCCCACTGCAGCTGTGTGCGATAATCAATGTGCGGGTAATTTGTTCGAGTTTCCATACGGCTTATCCTTTCTTGGGCAGATGTCCCCATAATATGAAATCAAATATGCTGTCCATTATGCGGTACTTATTTGATATGCTGCTCATGGTCATGCACCGGAGTAATTTGAGGATATAAGCATTGCGGGGGATAATTCACAAGACTTATGTCTCCGGCACATGACCACAAACAGCATGGTTTGTGGCGCTATTTTGATTTGACTGTGAGAATTGGATAATTCGATGTGTCTACCACTTCAAATTGTTCAAAAATTCCCTGCATGTTCGTTTGATCGTTAATCAGTATCTCAAAAATAGTTTTTCCACTCGATTTCTGTGGCGGGGCAAAAACAACACCTTCTATTTGCACGATAAGCAAACCCACTAAAACAAAAAGAACAAGCAGGCGCATATCGAGATCGCTTGAAACTCGTTTACATACATGCAATACTACACACGACAACACACACAGGAATAGAAATCCAGCAAAAAAGATAAATTGTCGCTTTTCATCTGTAACCATTTCTGGCGTCGTGCTCAGGACTTCGGCTCCCAAGCTAATCAGTACGTCTTTCATCTTTTGCGCTTCTCACTCCTCACATTGGCGATCATATTCGTCTGGCGTTATCAGGCAGCAGTCTGCCGGGGTGTAATACTGATCCAAAAGGGTCAGTCTAAGCACATCTTCAATTTTTATCTGCTGTAAAAACTTTTCGTACTCCGCGCCGGTTAATTCCTCGGCATCCTCATCGCCCAGCGTCACACAGACAACATTAGGACATGGTACTCCGTGCTCGTCCTCTCCAAGCCCCTGCACTTCAAGGCAAATACGAATCTTTTTCATGGATTGATTTCCTTATCTTTTTTTGATTTGTTAGCTTTGGCCTGTGCAATTCCCGCAGGGGTAGAGTGTGGCGGATAGCGGTACAATGGTACTACAGCGTCTGCTTGGCATGTATGTCCATACGCATCTGTCACAAAAAAGCGGGGATATACAGATTCCATTTAATGATCCAGAGTAAATCGGCCTTTGTGCAGTCAGTTAGTTTCATTCGCATCAATCATCCTTTTCTGGCGCATAGCCTGTAGATGGTCGATTAAGATACTTTCGGCCTGACTACCAGATGCCAGCTTGTCACCTGCACCAATCAAGTGGTAACGTGGTCGGTTTAAGTTGCGAGTACCACCACCCGGATAAAAGTCATCGCCATCGTACCAGCTTGCGGTGAAAGCACTGCCATCAGGCAGATCAAGCCGATGTACAGTAAGACCAATTTCCGGCACAGTTGCCCATAGTGGCCACTCTTGCCATGCAGCCAAGACCGCTTTGCGCTTTTCGTTATTGGTGAGCTGCATAACATCTATCTGATAGTGAGCGGTATCTGACTGAACTGCTTGCGGCTGCGTGTTCCGATGAAACACATCGGACTGCGGTGGTTCGACTTCGTCCGTCTGAACTGCGACCGGCTGCGTGTTCCGATGGAACACATCGGGCTGCGGTGGTTCGACTTCGTCCGTCTGAACTGCGATCGGCTGCGATCGCGCGGGCTTGTCTGGCAACTTGCCATGGTTAAGATAATATTCATAGCTTGCCAGCTGCCTGTTTGCCGCTAAGGTGCTGAGTTCGTAAGCCACTGAAATGGACAGCTTATCTACCTTGATTTCATCCATTAACGCTGGTATCAAATTGTTAAGAATGGAATCATATTTTGCGATCCGGCTGTTGCTTACGTTCAGGCTTTTCGCCACCAGATCACGAACACGTCCGGAAATGCCGCGTTGCTCTTTCGCTTTGCGGGCGATCTCTCGCATTTGTTTGACTTCCTCCAGCTTGTCCCATGCGGTTTTTTCGCGCTGGGAGTTGGCAGCAATCAGAACTGTTTGCTGAGAAAGGTCACTCTCATCATCAACAACAGAGCAGGGGAGAAACTCATATTGATCTTTGCCCTCGTTTAGCAGCTCGCCAATAGCACGATGACGACGGTGGCCAGACAGTATCGTGTATTTTCCATTGCCTTGCGGCACAACAACCAAATTGTGCAGTACACGCCCGGCTAACTCGATAGCGGCCTTGAGTTCGTCAATATCCTGCATGGAATAGAAATTATCCGCAGAGGGGACAAGGTCATAATAACTGATCTGACGGTTCTCTTTTGCCTTTGCGGATGTGTCAAACTGAGGTAGCATATCAGTGATCTTGAAAGGTGTTTCCATACTGTCAGCCCCTCTCAGATTGCAGATACTCAGAAACAAAATCGGAGTAATCGTGTGCCGCGCCGCTGCGTTTGCTGTATTCTGCAATGGGCAAACCCGCAAACGAACTTTCAACTACTTTGCCACTGTACCGGATATGTGTGGTAAATACCGGGCAATTCAGATTTTTTCGCAGCCATTCCTCGCCCTGACGTTCTCCGTCGACGTGCTGAAAACATGTAATCAGGCAACCAAGCAGGTGCAGATCGGGGTTTAACTCTTCGCGCGTAACATCAATCTGCTCTTTCAACTCGCGCAGGCCGTCGAATGCGTAAGGGTCAATCTTGACCGGGATGATAACCTCGTCCGATGCTACCAGCGCGTTAATAATGCTGATATTGATATCCGGCGCATTATCAATCAGACAATAGTCATACTGGCTGGATACCTTGCGTAAGGCCGCACGCAGCCGCGTCTGCTGCGGACGGCTGCTGTCCATTAGCACCTGCCTGTTGGCCGTCAGCAGCATCATGTTGGCCTGAATCGCATCAATCCGTGGATACCGGGTATGCTGGATGATTTCATCCAAATTCGCGTTACGGTCGAGCATAAGATCAGCAACGCTTTTTCGATCATAGGAGTGAATCCCAAAGGTTTTGCTGGTGTTGCCCTGTTTATCATTGTCAACGACAAGCACTCGCTTTCCGTATGTCTCGGACAGGATGTGCGCCATGCTGATGGTGGTGAGCGTCTTTGCGACGCCGCCTTTCAAGTTAATGATAGATACTGTTTTCATTTTTATTATCCCCTTGTCAGCGCGTGTTCCATTGGAACACATAGTCTGTTAGAATCACGATATGTCCTCAACCATACCGCGCTTCATTAAGTTGTCGATGGATGGATTGTAGACTACACGATGCAGTTGTTGTCCATCCATATCATGTAATTCAATGGCCAATGTTGCACAACCAAGGCAGGCGCAGAAGAAAGCCTGAGAATGCGTTCCGTCATCATTTCTCCATCTTAAAAAGAAATTCGGTCGACGATACGCCTTTTCAAATGTCACCTTGCGTAAAGCTGGAATATACAGCCAGTCCAAATCCTGTGCCATATCCCGCATGAGATTGTATAAAGTGGTTTTATTTGCCTTTAAGCTCTTCATTGCTGTCACACCTTTATCATGCAAGCTGTTTTAGTCTTCTTGTGCAACTTGGGCAAACTGTTTTGCGTACTTTCGCGCGCAATCGGGACAGATTAAAATCCCATCAACAGAATGCAAGTGATCGCTTTCGCCACAAAACATACAGCCAGGAGTATACTTGCGTAGAATGATATCTTTGCCGTCTACAAAAACCTCTACTGGAGTTCCGTTGAATAACTCCCGCTGATCGCGCAATTCTTTTGGCAGTACAATACGCCCCAATTCGTCCACTTTCCGAATAATACCGGTTGCTTTCATTTTTACACCCTTTCTGATCCTTATTGCGGAGGCGGAATATGACCCGCTTCCTGCTCAGCAAGAAGCTTTCGACGTGGCCGACCCATCGGACCAGAACACAACTCTGCCCGCATAGGGTCATAGACACGTCGGCCCCCAATATAGCGTTCTCCGGTATAGCCCTTTGACATTTCGCTGCGCAGCGCACTGGGGGACACTTTGATCGCTTCGGCAATCTCTTTCTGTGTTGCGCCAGCCTTCCACATTTGATGGATTACTTGTCGCTCTTTCTGTGTGATTTTGATCATGCCACACACCTCCATTCGATAATTGATTTTTGCTATGTTTTGCAATTTTCTGCTTCTTTCGAGCAAAAAAATGAGGTAACAAGATTAAGTCCTCTTGTTACCTTTAATATTACAACTTTCGACATTTAGGGCAATATTCGTAAACAGGTTGACATTCTGGAATTCATGTGCTATTATATGCGATAGTTTCATATATCAAACCGTTGAAGCGGAGATAACGGCAATGATGCCTTTACAGAGAGCCTGTGGTGCTGAGAGTCAGGTAAGAAACAAGTTGTCAAATGGACCGCTGAGGGCGCAGTCAAATGTGTTTTGCACAGAGTATTCTGCGACGTTGCAGGCAGACGTCATTTGCCGGGGATATGTTGGTATCCTGCTAAGCGCACGGGTATGCCGTGAATCAAGGTGGCACCGCGGATAGTGTTTGTATTATTCGTCCTTGACAGAGATTGCATTTCTGTCAGGGGCGTTTTTTTGTTTTACTCCTTTGGCAGAAAGTCAAAGGAGTTTTTTGTTTGGAGGTATTTGCTATGAAAATTTCACCGGGCCTGAGTGACGTGAAAAAAGTTGCAGCCACTGGGCAATATAGTGTGCTGCCGGTGAGCCTTGAAATCCTTTCTGATTTCACCACGCCGATTGAAACGATGAAGATACTGAAAAACGTATCCACGCATTGCTATATGCTGGAATCCGCACAGGCAAATGAAACCTGGGGACGCTATACTTTTCTTGGCTTTGAACCGAAGCTGGAGATCACCTGCATAGATGGTGAAATGAAGGCCGGTAATCTCAAGGTCAAGACGGATAACCCGTCTGACTATCTCCGTCAGATACTTGCCGATTACAAAAGTCCCCGATTTGATTACCTTCCCTCCTTTACGGGTGGACTCGTTGGCTATTTCTCCTATGATTATCTTAAATACAGCGAGCCGACGGTGCGATGTGATGTGGAAGATACCGAAGACTTCAAAGATGTGGACCTGATGCTGTTCGACAAGGTCATCGCCTTTGATCATCTCCGGCAGAAAATCATCCTTATTGTCAATATGCCGCTGGACGATGTGGAAGTCGAATATAACAAAGCGGTAATGGAACTGAACCAACTTGTCAATTTGCTGCGGAATGGTGAAAAGCGGGATGAGCCGGGCGGCAAGCTGCTTGGTGATGTGACACCGCTGTTTGACGAAGAACAATTCTGCGGCATGGTAGAGAAGGCAAAGCATTATATTCGAGAGGGGGATATCTTCCAAATTGTGCTTTCCAACCGACTGAGCGCTCCCTTTGAAGGCAGCCTGTTCAATACCTACCGTGTGCTTCGTACCATCAACCCTTCGCCGTATATGTTCTATTTTTCGGGAACAGATGTAGAGGTTGCGGGCGCATCTCCCGAAACGCTTGTAAAACTGGAAAACGGTGTGCTGCATACTTTTCCGCTTGCGGGAACAAGGCCCAGAGGAAAAACTGATGCAGAAGATAAAGCGCTGGAGGCATCATTGCTTGCAGACGAAAAGGAACTTGCCGAACACAATATGCTGGTTGATTTGGGACGAAATGATCTTGGAAAAATCAGCAAATTCGGTACGGTTCAGGTTGAGAAATTGCATTCGATCGAACGTTTCTCTCATGTCATGCACATCGGATCTACGGTGCGAGGGCAGATTCGTGAAGATAGAGATGCACTCGATGCCATCGAAGCGGTGCTCCCTGCTGGAACACTTTCCGGTGCACCGAAAATTCGTGCTTGTCAGCTCATTGGAGAGCTGGAAAACAACAAACGCGGCATCTATGGCGGCGCCATCGGATATATTGACTTTGCTGGTAATATGGACACCTGCATAGCCATCCGCATTGCCTATAAGAAAAACGGCAAGGTTTTTGTGAGAAGCGGCGCCGGAATTGTAGCGGATTCCGTTCCCCAAAAGGAATTTGAGGAGTGTTTGAACAAAGCAAAATCCTCGCTGAGAGCACTGGAGCTTGCGCAGGAGGTGGAATTATGATTCTTTTGATAGATAACTACGACAGCTTTTCCTATAACCTGTATCAACTTATCGGAGAAATTGAGCCGAACATCAAGGTTATCCGCAATGATGAAATGACGGTAGAGGAAATCCGGGCGTTGCCCCCCGACCGTATTATCCTTTCTCCCGGTCCGGGCAGACCGGAAGACGCAGGCATGATAATCCAAGCAGTAAAGGCACTCGGAAAGGAGATTCCGATTCTCGGCGTTTGTCTCGGCCATCAGGCAATATGTGCCGCGTTTGGTGCAGCTGTTACTTATGCTAAGAAATTGATGCACGGAAAACAGTCGACCGTTCAGTTTGATACGGAATGTCCATTGTTTTGCGACTGTCCTGAAACCGCTCCGGTAGCCCGCTATCACTCTCTTGCGGCAGATGCCGACACCATTCCTGCATGCCTAAAAATCACGGCTGCCACGACCGACGGTGAAATTATGTCGGTGCAGCATGAAGCATATCCCATTTACGGCGTACAGTTTCATCCGGAATCTATTATGACGCCGAATGGTAAACAGATGCTTAGAAATTTCATAAAGGAGATATAAGTCATGATTAAAGATGCAATCGTAAAGATTGTGAACAAGGAAGACCTCACCTACGATGAGGCATATACCGTTATGAATGAAATCATGAGCGGTGAAACCTCACCCACACAGAACGCTGCGTTTCTTGCCGCGTTATCCACCAAAAGCGCAAGAGCTGAGACAACAGATGAAATCGCAGGATGTGCAGCGGCGATGCGAGCGCATGCAACCAAAGTCGAAACTGGCATGGATTTGTTTGAAATCGTCGGTACCGGCGGGGACAATGCGCATAGCTTTAATATTTCCACCACGTCTGCTCTTGTTGCGGCAGCGGGGGGGATGAAAGTTGCAAAGCACGGTAATCGGGCAGCATCTTCACAATGCGGTACAGCAGACTGTTTGGAAGCACTCGGTGTCAATATTCAGCAGAGTCCCGCAAGATGTATCGAACTTCTTAACGAGGTTGGCATGTGCTTCTTCTTTGCACAGAAATATCATACATCCATGAAATATGTGGGTGCAATTCGTAAGGAACTCGGATTCAGAACCGTTTTCAATATTCTCGGACCGCTGACAAATCCGGGCGCTCCATCGATGCAGCTGCTCGGTGTGTATGATGATTATCTGGTTGAGCCACTTGCGCAGGTGTTAATCAATTTGGGAATCAAGCGGGGTATGGTTGTGTACGGTCAGGATAAACTTGACGAGATTTCTATGAGCGCACCGACTACCATATGCGAAATCAGAGACGGCTGGTTCAAGACTTCTGTTATCGCACCGGAGGATTTTGGTTTTGCACGCTGCACCAAAGAAGATTTACGGGGCGGCACGCCACAGGAAAATGCAAAAATTACGCTTGCCATTTTAAACGGCGAAAAAGGACACATGAGAAATGCGGTCCTAATGAATGCGGGAACAGCACTCTACATTGGTGGGAAAGCGGATAGCATGCAAAATGGCATTGCCCTTGCCGCCGAAATCATTGATTCCGGCAAGGCGCTGGAAACGCTGAACAAACTCATTGAAGTCAGCAACCGCCCGGAGGTGGAGGGATGACGATTCTGGAACGACTTGCCGATTATGCCCGTGAGCGCACCGCACAGGCGAAAAGCATAATACCGCTCGAAGAAATCCGGCGGCAAGCCCTTTCGCTGCCAAAAGGAAACTTCGCGTTTGAAAACGCATTGCGAACGCCGGGCATGTCGTTCATTTGTGAGTGCAAAAAAGCGTCTCCATCCAAAGGGCTCATCGCTCCTGATTTTCCGTATCTGCAAATTGCGAAGGAGTATGAACAAGCGGGAGCAGACTGTATTTCCGTACTGACTGAGCCGAAATGGTTTTTGGGCAGCGACAAATACCTGACGGAAATTGCAGATAGTGTTTCGATTCCCTGCCTGCGCAAAGACTTCACGGTGGATGAATATATGATTTATGAGGCCAAAATGCTCGGTGCATCGGCTGTACTGCTTATCTGCGCTATCCTGAGTGGGGAACAAATCAAAGCGTATATCGGCGTTTGCGATAAACTCGGCCTTTCTGCTTTAGTGGAGGCACATGATGAAAGTGAGGTGCAAATGGCATTGAATGCCGGAGCGCGTCTCATCGGTGTCAACAACCGCAACCTTAAGGATTTTTCTGTGGATACTGATAACAGCCGCAGGCTGCGGGAACGGATACCCTCAGATGTGCTGTTCGTTTCCGAAAGCGGAGTCAGCAGTGCTGGGGATGTAGAAAAGCTTCGAAATATCGGTGCAGATGCCGTGCTGATAGGGGAAACCTTGATGAGAGCCACAGACAAAAAAGCAAAACTCACCGAACTGCGAGGGGTGTTATGACAGAAATAAAGCTCTGCGGTCTTTCCAGAGATAGCGATATCCGGGTTGCAAACGAGCTAAAGCCGCAGTATATCGGATTTGTTTTTGCTCCGAAAAGCAAACGATATGTGAAGCCCGAAAAAGCAAGGGAACTGAAACAAATGCTTGCTCCCAATATCAAAGCGGTGGGGGTATTCGTCAATGAAAAGCTCGAAACGATTGCCGCCTTCTTGAATAACGGCTTGATTGACGTTGCCCAATTGCACGGCGATGAGAGCGACGATTACATTATGCAGCTGCGTAAATATACCGATCGGCCGATTATCAAGGCTTTTCGTATCAAAACTACAGAAGATATTGCAGATGCCAAGCAAAGCGCTGCGGATTATGTTCTTCTGGATTCGGGCGCGGGGACAGGCGTGGTATTTGATTGGAATCTGATACACAGCATTCAAAGACCATATTTTCTTGCGGGAGGACTGCAATCGGGTAATGTGCGCGCAGCTATCCGGACCCTACGCCCATTCGCGGTCGATATCAGCTCGGGCATAGAAACAGATGGAGTAAAAGATAAAACAAAAATGGCGGCATTTGTAGCCGCCGTCAGAAAGGAAGATAAAAGATGACCAATCCAAACGGACGCTTCGGTATACACGGCGGTCAGTATATTCCCGAAACACTGATGAACGCCGTTATCGAACTGGAAGAAGCCTATAACCAATATAAAAACGATACTGCATTCAATCAGGAACTTACCGAGCTTTTGAATGAATATGCAGGCAGACCGTCAAGACTGTACTTTGCCGCGAAAATGACACAAGACCTCGGCGGTGCGAAAATATATCTCAAGCGTGAGGACCTGAACCACACCGGCGCACACAAGATCAACAATGTACTCGGTCAGGCACTGCTTGCAAAAAAGATGGGAAAAACGAGACTTATCGCAGAGACGGGTGCAGGGCAGCACGGCGTTGCCACGGCAACCGCTGCCGCTCTGATGGGGATGGAGTGCATAGTTTTCATGGGGGAAGAGGATACCATCCGTCAGGCTCTCAATGTGTACCGTATGCGGCTGCTGGGTGCTGAGGTCATTCCTGTAAAAACCGGCACGGCCACGTTGAAGGACGCTGTATCTGAGGCGATGCGTGAATGGACTGCCCGTATCAGCGATACCCACTACTGCCTCGGTTCCGTGATGGGACCTCATCCGTTTCCTACTATCGTTCGTGATTTTCAGGCGGTCATCTCCAAAGAAATCAAGGAACAAGTGCTGCAAAAAGAAGGCTGCTTGCCCGATGCGGTTATCGCCTGCGTAGGCGGCGGCTCCAATGCCATCGGCAGCTTTTATCATTTTATCGGAGAGAAAGCTGTCCGACTGATTGGTTGTGAAGCGGCGGGCAGGGGAATTGATACATTCGAGACTGCTGCTACTGTCAACACTGGCAGAGTTGGAATTTTTCACGGTATGAAGTCCTATTTCTGTCAGGATGAATACGGTCAGATTGCACCTGTTTATTCCATCTCCGCAGGTCTGGACTATCCCGGTATTGGTCCTGAGCACGCCTACCTGCATGATATTGGCAGAGCAGAATATGTTCCCATCACAGACGATGAGGCGGTAAACGCTTTTGAATATCTGGCGAAAACTGAGGGGATCATTCCGGCAATCGAATCGGCCCACGCCGTTGCGCACGCGATGAAGATTGCACCGACAATGGAAAAAGACAAAATTATTGTTATCACCATTTCCGGCAGAGGCGACAAGGATTGCGCCGCCATTGCCCGTTACAGAGGAGAGGATATCCATGAGTAATATCAAACGTGCATTTGAAAACGGAAAGGCGTTTATTGCGTTTATCACATGCGGTGACCCGGATCTGGAAACGACTGCCGCCGCTGTCCGTGCTGCCGTAGCAAATGGCGCAGATCTCATCGAGCTGGGTATTCCGTTTTCCGATCCTACAGCTGAAGGCCCTGTGATTCAGGCGGCGAATCTTCGTGCTCTGCGCGGAGGGATCACTACAGATAAAATTTTCGATTTTGTCAAAGAACTGCGTCGTGATGTAAAGGTGCCGATGGTCTTTATGACCTACGCCAATGTTGTATTCTCTTATGGTGCGGAGCGATTTATTTCTGCCTGCAAAGAGATTGAGATCGACGGATTGATTTTGCCTGATCTTCCGTTTGAGGAAAAAGAAGAATTTTTGCCGTTCTGTCATAAATACGGCGTGGATTTGGTGTCACTGATTGCACCTACATCAGAAAACCGGATTGCCATGATCGCGAAAGAAGCGGAAGGCTTTCTGTATATCGTTTCCAGCCTCGGTGTAACGGGGATGAGAAGCGAAATCAAGA
The DNA here is from genome assembly GCF_964248325.1 of Agathobaculum sp. Marseille-P7918. Taxonomy (NCBI): domain Bacteria; kingdom Bacillati; phylum Bacillota; class Clostridia; order Eubacteriales; family Butyricicoccaceae; genus Agathobaculum; species Agathobaculum sp. Marseille-P7918. The sequence goes on from NZ_CAXTXI010000006.1 coordinate 162,332, forward strand.
CAGATCTTGCTTCGATTGTCAAGGTGGTAAGAGAGAATACAGACATACCTTGTGCGATTGGATTTGGCATTTCCACACCGGAACAGGCGAAAAAAATGGCGAATATTTCTGACGGAGCTATTGTCGGTTCTGCGATTATAAAGCTGCTTGAAACACATGGTAAAAATGCGCCGAAGTTCATTGGGGAGTATGTAAAATCCATGAAGGATGCAATGTGTTCGTAGTAACATCTCCCAATAGCAATAGGTAAGCAAACGCACGCAGATAAAAAAGCAGTTGCTGCATTGTTGCGGCAACTGCTTTTGTGCGTGACTATCGGGCGGATATGACTCAGTGTGATGCAGGTGTGGGGATGACTAAATGGCCCTGAACCGGATGCGGGGGAATGATCTCGCGCACGCGCAGCGACTGCGCTGCCAGCACGACGCGCTCAGGCAGCAGATCGTCCTGCTCATGCACATCCTTGATCGAATATTCGCCCAGCACCAGATAATCCATTTCGACTTTGTTGATTTCCTGAAATGACTTACGGGAGACAAGATAGAATCCGGTACCCATCAATACCCAGCATACGAGTGCGATCCAGCTCTGTATCGACATAAATGCAGGAGATCCCGGTACAATCAGCAGCAACAGAATGCCCAGCGAGATGGCGCTGCCGGCCGTGGCTACGGCAGGATGCAGCGTGGTGTAATCCTTGGTGCGGCGCAGCATCATCAGCGCGCCGGCGCAGGTGAAGAAATAGCCAAACGCGGTTCCGACTGAGCACATATCCACGACCCAGCTGATGACTTCACGGCCGAAAAAGGGGCAGATCATACACACAATCATAGTAAATACGACACAAAAATGCGGCGTATCGAATTTGGGGTGGATTTTTTCAAAGGCACGCGGCAGCATGCGGGCGCGTGCCATGCCGAAAAACAGACGGCTTGAGGTCATGAAAAAGCCGTTCATGCCGGTGAAGATGCCCATGCAGACCGCGATGGCTACAAAGCATACGCCGATGCGGCCCATCGCCATTTCGAGAACCGCGCCGGTATGCCACTTGACCAAATCACCCGTTGCGCTGGTCAAACCGCTCAGTTCGGTCCACGGAATGATAACGTCGGTGACAAGCGCCATTGCGCCGTAGATCAGACCGCCGACAATCAGGGCGCTGCAAATCAAAAATTTGCATTTATTGGGCGGGAAATTGTATTCTTCTGCCGCCTGCGGAATGCAGTCAAAGCCGACATAGAGAAAGGGTGCCAGTGCCAGAATCGAAACAAAGCCCTCAGACAGGGACACACCATTTGCACCAGACAACGGCTGCAGGTTGGCTGGCTGGAAGCTGCCGGTGACGATTGTGCCTGCGACCGACAGAGCGACCGCGCCGCACATGATCAGCACCATGGCAAGCTGCGCCTTTCCTACCGACTTAACGCCACGATAGTTCATAATGCCAAACAGCACGATGAAAAACACTGCAATGGCAACCTCGCCGGCATAGACGTCATAGCCTGCAATGGTATAAAGATAGCCGCGGCTGAACACGCCGGGGAACAGGTAACTGAACAAAACGGGCAATGCGGTCGCGTTCAGTGCCACAATGGATAGATAGCCCAGTGAGAGCATCCAACCGCAGATATAGGAGGCGGTGCGGCCGAAGCCCTGATATGCATAGGCAAATTCGCCTCCCGCGACAGGGAACTTGGCAATCATATACGCATAGCTGTATCCAATGACGATCATCAGCAGTGCGCCTGCGGCAAAGCCCAAAAACAGCGGCAGCGGTCCGCCCGCCCGCTCGGTCCAACTGGCGCCTTGAATAAAGCAGCCCCAGCCGATGATCGACCCCACAGCGACTGCCCAGATCGCGCCCGGACCAAGGCTTTTGGAAAGTTCCTGTCTCTTTTCCGATGTATTCATGCAGATCCTCCTTTTCGGTCAGCAACGACAAAGAGGTCGGCAGGAATTTCCTGCCGACCTCTTTGTCGTGCGTTGCGAATCAACTTTACATTCAGTGTATCGCAAAATCAGGCGGTGCGCAAGTAGTCTCAGCACACTTTTTTGTGTGCTGCAGCATAATATCCATGGCCTGTGAGCGAAGCGTATAATAAATGCAAATTGTTTCGGGAGCGCGGTGATGCTGCACTCCCGAATAGGATAACGAAAAGGGGAATTTTGATGCAAACAGCGTTGTTTTTTCTGGTTGTGCTGTTTACCAATGCGATTCAGGCGATTACCGGCTTTGCAGGTACATTGCTGGCGATGCCGCCGTCCGCGCTGCTGATCGGAGTGGAAAACGCCAGGGTGGTCTTGAATTTTTTGGCGTTGCTGACTTGCCTGATTATTGTGCTGCGCAACAAAAGCATGGTACAATGGAATACGCTGGGTCGGATTTATGCCGTGATGGTGCCGAGCATGGCGCTGGGCGTTTGGCTGTTTTCTATTGTGCAGACGCAACTGCTGCTATACCTTTATGGTGGATTGATTGTGGTAATTGCGGTGCGGCATCTGTGGCAGACGCAGCAGAATCCGGTCGTAGGTGTTCGCGCCTTTGTTTTGCTGATTGCAGCCGGCTTGATTCATGGTATGTTTGTATCAGGCGGCGCGCTGCTGGTGGTTTATTCGGCGGCGAAAATCAAGGACAAGCATGCGTTTCGCGCTACGGTGGCCGCAGTCTGGGTTGGGCTGAACAGTATGATGCTGGTGCAGCAGCTGTGGGCTGGCCAGATTGATTTGCAGCTTTCCGGTTTGACACTTGCCGCATGTATCCCAGCTTTGATCGGTTTGGTGCTGGGCAACCGGCTGCATGAGCGGATCAGTCAGACGGTGTTTTTGCGCCTGACCTATGTGCTGCTGCTCATTTCCGGTATTTTGTGTTTTTTCTGAGGAGGGACGGCATGGCAGTCAACGTCAAGCAATTATGGGAGCAGGTGCCCGACGCCAAAATGACGCTGGTGGCAGGGGAGGACGGACTTAGCCGCACGGTGCGCTGGGTGCATATGGTGGAGAGCGCACAAATCTCTTCCTTTCTGGAGGGCGAGGAGATCGTATTTACGACCGGTGTCGGCTTGCGCGTCGCAAGCGATCTGACCGTATTGGTGCGCAATGTGGTTATGCGCGGAGTCAGTGCCATTGTGCTAAACCTTGGTCCATATATTCAAACGATCGAGGATGAGATCGTGCAGATATGCAACGAACGACAGGTTCCACTCTTTTCCGTGCCGTGGGAGATCCATATGGCGGAGATCATCCGGCAGTTCTGCCTACAGATCACATTGGATGACAAACGTCGGCTTGAACTTTCTTCCGCTATGCAGAATGCTATTCTGTTTCCGGCACAGAAAGAGTTGTATGTGCCGCATTTGGAAAACTACGGGCTGCATGTCGGTGTGCCGTATACGGTCGTACTGTTTGGGGAGAAGCAGCCGTGCGGCGAGGTGGAGCGGCGTGTACTGCTGCACCAAATGGAAAGTGTGGTCGCACAGAAGGGATGGAGCTGTTTACTGACCTGTATCGAGACATACATTCTGCTCCTTTTTGAGGGGAAGGACTATACGCCGACCGTACTGCGCGGCTGCTGCGATTACTTGCAGCAAACCTGCACGCAACTGCAGAAGGGCGCTTATTGCATCGGCATTGGCGAACCTTCGCGCAATATATACTGTATTGCCAAGAGCTTTCAGCAGGCCAAATGCGTATTGGATCTCGGGCAGACCGATAAACTGTTTTACAGCGAGTTGGGGCTGTACCGTCTGCTGGCCTGCATCGAGGATCGGGAAACGGTGCGCGGCTATGTCAACGATCAGCTTGGGCCGCTGCTGCAATATGATCAGATGCACGCGGGCAATCTGCTGGAGGTGCTGTGCGTATACCTGAGGCACAACGGGAGCGTGAAAGAAACGGCAGAGGAGCTGTATGTCCACCGTAACACGATCAACTATAAAATTCGGCGTATTGCCGAACTGCTTGGCCGCAGCCTGACCGATTATGAAACCTGCAGCGAGTTGTTGGCAGCGCTCAAACTGCATCGGTTGCTGGAACTGGATGTGGGACATTTGCGGTAATGTTGTGCCGCAGCACAATTTTTTTCAGGCGCACAGACAGTTGCGGCTGTTTTCGTATGTGCTATACTGAAACCAGAAAAGAGACAAGGGCGTCGAACGTAGCTTCCTGATCGGGAAGCACGGGAGGCGCCTTTTTGTTGCTTGTCAGAAAGGATGGAATTGTCAATGGCACTCACGGGAAAAGAAATTCAGGAAATGCATCAGACTTATGTCATGCAGTCTTGGTCGAAATCGGGCGCACCGGCACTGCCGATCGATCACGCGGAGGGCATCTATTTTTATGACTGCGATGGAAAAAAGTATGCAGATATGTCTTCGTTAATGGTCAATGCCAATCTGGGGCATCAGCTGCCGGAGATCGTCAAGGCGATCAAGGAGCAGGCAGATAAAATGTGCTTTATGGCGCCGGCATATGCGACTGAACCGAAAAGCCGGTTGGCGAAACTGCTGGTTGAAGTAGCTGGCGCAGACCATTACCAGCGTGTGTTTTTTACCAACGGCGGTGCGGAATCCAATGAAAATGCCATCAAAATGGCGCGTATGTTTACGGGACGCACCAAAATTTTCTCCTGCTATCGTTCGTATCATGGCGCGACGCTGGGTGCATCCAACGCATCAGGGGATTGGCGGCGTTTTGCAGCAGAAATTGGTGGCGCCAATGGCTTTGTCAAGTTTATGAACCCGCATATGTATCAGGATGGCTACACACGCGGGAAGGATGATGCCATCTGCACGAAAAAGGCTATCGACGCGCTTGATTTGCAGCTGCGTTATGAAGGCCCTGAGCATGTGGCGGCCATCATCATGGAAAGTATCGTTGGCGCCAACGGCGTCATCCTGCCGCCGGAGGGCTATATGGAAGGGGTGCAGGCGCTGTGCCGCAAATACGGCATTCTGCTGATCTGTGATGAAGTCATGGCAGGCTTTGCCCGCACCGGCAAAATGTTCGCATGGCAGAATTTTGATATTCAGCCGGATATTATCACCTGCGCCAAGGGCATCACCTGCGGTTACGTGCCGCTGGGCGCCTGTATTGTCAGCAAGGAAATTGCTGCTTTCTTTGAAGAGCATGTGCTGCAGTGCGGCCTGACCTATTCCGGCCATACGCTGGCGTGTGCTGCGGGCGTGGCGTCGGTGCAGTATTATCTGGATCACGATATCTGTACACATGTGATGGAGATGGAGCAGGTGCTCAAACCGTTCCTCGAGAAGATGGTGGAAAAGCACAAGTGTGTCGGTGAAGCACGATGCATCGGTCTGTTCGCCGCGCTGGAAATCGTAAAGGACAAGGAGAATCGAGTCCCTATGCAGGAATATGGAGAACATGGCCCAGTTATGCCGGCGATCATGGCGGAGCTGAAAAAACGCGGTTTTTCCACATTCGGACGTGAGAACAACGTCAATGTATGTCCGCCGCTGATCATTACCAAGGCGGAACTGGAAGAATATCTGCCCATTCTGGACGAAGTGCTGACCTGGGTAGACGAAACCTATTGCTGAAAGGGTGTTGAGCGATGAACTGGAATTATGTACAGCCCGTAGAGATTCTGTTCGGCATGGGGCGCAGCAGTGAGATCGGCGCCGCGGCAAAAACGCTGGGATGCAAAAAGGGTTTGCTGGTCAGTGATCCGTTTTTTGCGCAAAGCGGGCTGGCGGATACGCTGGTCGCGCAGAGCAATGGATGCCTTACGGATGTGTTCAGTGAGCTTTCTCCCAATCCAGATGTCACCGAGGTGGATGCATGCGCAGAGATCTTGCGTACAGGGGAATATGACTTCGTGGTCGCACTCGGCGGCGGCAGCGCAATGGACTGTGCAAAGGCGGCGTCCATGCTCTGCCTGACCGGGGATAGTATTCGCCGGTATCATGGCACAGGAGAAGCGGTGCCGCTCCGGCATCTTCCGCTGATCGCGCTGCCAACCACAGCAGGCACCGGCAGCGAAGTCACCTGCGTGTCTGTTTTAACCGATCACGCCAACGGTAAAAAATCCCCGATCGTGTCGGATGCATTTTATCCGCGCATTGCGCTGATCGACCCGGCACTGACCTGTTCCATGCCGCCCCGTGTGACCGCAGGCACGGGGATTGATGTACTCAGTCATGCGCTTGAAGGATATTGGAGCCGGGGACATCAGCCGATATGTGATGCCTGCGCGCTGCATGCGGCTAAGCTCGTGTTACAATATCTGCCGATTGCGTATCGTGATCCGGATAATTTGGAAGCGCGGGAGAAAATGTGTGAAGCCTCGGTGATTGCCGGACTGGCGTTTACACTGCCCAAGACGACTGCATCCCATGCTTGTTCGTTTCCGCTGACCAATCTGTATCATATTCCGCATGGTGAAGCGTGCGGATTAACGCTTGATTGGTTTTTGCGTATCAATGCCGCGAACGAAACGGATGGACGTATTCAAAAGCTTTGCGAGGCGCTGGGCTTTGTGGATGCTGATGCGCTTGCAGATTGGATTCATACGCTCAAGACGCAGTTGGGGTTGCGCAACGACCTGTCCGATCTGCAGTTAAGTGATGAACAGATTGATGAGCTGGTGCATATCAGTCGTCATCCGAATCTGTATAACAATCCGGTAGAGATTACCGATGAAATGCTGTATGAGCTTTATCGCTCCATGCGATGAACAGGAGGTACATGGATGAAAATGATCGTAGCGACGGTTCGTCCGGAGAAAATTTTTGATGTGACCAAGGGGCTTGCGGAAAACGGCTACTACGCTTCGACACGTTGGGGGGTATCCGGTCGCGGTCGACAGAAAGGCATTCAGGTCGGCGACATGATCTACGAGGAGATGTCCAAAAATCTGCTGATGATTGTCGTTGAGGATGTGGAAAAAGATCAGGTCGTACAGATCATTATGGATTACGCCCGTTCCGGCGCGAACGGAAATTCCGGTGACGGTAAAATCTTTATTGTGCCGGTGGAAGAATCTTACACAATCAGTGCACACAAAAAGGATGATAGTTTATAAGCAAGTTCACAAAGCGGAGCTTGATGACGATGATGAAAATATGGGCTGAGAAAACAATTTCTCAGCCCATATTTTCATCTATATACAACAGACAACCCAAACGACCACACTCACGATTCTGTTGTCCATGCGTATTTTTTCATACAGGGCATCCGCCGATAAGACGGGATAACTGCTCTGTGAAAGAGACCGGCTGTAGCAGCAATCGACTCGATGGAAGAACAGCTGACTGCGGTATGGATGTGCAATGGATCTGATAAATCAGTTTTTTGAGTGTTGTGAAAAAGAATCAAAGTAGCAATGTGTGCCATCCAGTATCATCGCGCGTGCGCTGTCGTTGTATTTTCGGCTGATATAGGGACTGCCGTGGTCAGATGTATCAGCTATTGCACTGCTTTTTAGCATCTACTTGAAAAGAGATAAAAATGTCTGTATAATAATTTCTATTGAATTTACTAAAAAGCAGGGTAAAATGAGGGCTGTTTTATGGCGACTTTAAAGGAATTATCAGAGTATACAGGGTTTTCCATCACAACCATTTCCCGCGTGCTGAACAATGACCCCACAATGAGTGTCAGCGATGCAACACGTTCTGCGATTCTGGAAGCAGCGGGTACGCTGCACTATAAAAAGCCATCTCCCAAGCAGCGACGCGAACCGCATGGCAAGCTGTGCTTTGCAATTGCGGAAATGCTGTCTCCTGTTGAACAGCTGGAGGATCCCTACTATCTGTATTTAAAAAACCATGCTGTGCAGCACTGCATGGATTTGGGATGTACAACGGTCTCGCTGCTCGAGCAGGATGATGGATATCATCTCGCGGGGCGCGAAAGCATCGATGGCATTTTGGCGATCGGCATTTTTTCCGAGCGCCAAATCGCTTCCTTGAGCAGCCTACATCATAATCTCGTTTTTTTGGATTCTGCGCCGGATGAATTGCGGTTTGATTCTGTGGTGATCAATTTTAAACTGGGCGTTGAGCAGGCACTGGATATGTTGATTCACCGTGGGCATCACGCAATTGGATTTCTGGGCCCGTCTCGTAAGTTAGATGAACGCAAGCGGCCTGCGCCTGAGGTACGGCGGCAGTGTTTTATCGATTATATGAAAAAACACAACCTTTACGATCCTGCGCTGTTACTTGAGGCAGAAATGACCGCTCCAGATGCCTATCGAGCTGTGCAGGAGCGCATCCGGACGAACGGCACTCGGCCGACCGCATTGTTGGCGGCCAATGAAGAGGCTGCTTTTGGAGCAATCCGCGCACTGCATGTAGCCAATCTGCGTGTACCGCAAGATATGTCGGTGATCAGCTTTAATGATACACCGCTTTCGGAGTTGACCGATCCCCCGTTGACCAGTATTAGCACGCATGTTGAGTCCATGGGCCGCGTAGCAGTCGGATTGCTGGTGCAGCGTGCACGCAGTACCGATGAACATATTCCGCTTAAGATCGTTGTGCCGCCGACGCTGACTGAACGCGCCAGTGTGAGTTCGGCTGCTTTTTAACCAGCCAATACAATGAAATGAATACTCAAAGGGTGCTGGATTTTTACTATTCAGCACCCTGTTTCTTTTCTATATTTACTAAAAAAGAAAGTTAAATTTTGTTGGAAATTTACAGTAAAAATTGTTGAAATTTTAGTGAAATATGATATACTGTGAGCGGTAAAGAAAATCTGTAACCAACATAAAAGAGGAGTAATTTGATGGATTAAATAGAATCATATCGAAATTTGATAGATGGAAAATGGGATGCTCGCTTGCGAGGGTATGTGAAGAGAGCGCCGACATTATGATGCAGCGAACAAGACAGTTCAATTTAGTGAAATTTTATGAACAGACCTTTAGCGGAGATGATCGGTTAGGATTGTTCTCCGGCCCCAGCTGCACCGGGCCTGATGGAAATCACACTGACCACATCCTTCGCTTTCAGCACAGCCATTGGAAAATGGTTTTAATTACTGCTACAAAATTATGCAAGGAGGTAATTGTTATGTCAATTCTCGTTCTTGGCGGTGCGGGCTATATTGGTTCACATACTGCGCGTGCACTGGTGGAAGCTGGTCGTGATGTTGTGGTTGCCGACAATCTGGAAACCGGTTTTCGCGCGGCGGTTCCGGCCGGAGCTCGGTTCTATAAAGGTGATATCCGCGACCGCGCATTTCTCGATCAACTGTTTATGGTTGAGCAAATCGAGGGCGTCATCCATTTTGCAGCAAATTCGCAGGTAGGCGAGAGTATGAAACAGCCGCTGAAGTATTATGATAACAACTTGTGCGGTACAAAGACCCTGCTGGACAGCATGGTTGCGCACAATGTACTTAATATTGTGTTCTCCTCAACTGCTGCGACTTACGGCGAACCCGAGCGAGTGCCAATCTTGGAGACCGATCGCACGGAACCAACCAACTGCTACGGCGAAACTAAGCTGGCCATGGAAAAAATGATGAAGTGGGTATCGGTCGCACATGGACTGCATTATGTTGCGCTGCGTTATTTTAATGCCTGCGGCGCACAGCCGGATGCTTCTATTGGCGAAGCACATGATCCGGAAACACATCTTCTGCCTCTCATTCTGCAAGTTCCGAATGGTCGCCGTGATGCAATCTCAATCTTTGGCGATGACTATCCGACTCCGGATGGAACCTGCATTCGCGACTATATCCACGTGTGCGACCTTGCGCAGGCGCACATCCTTGCGCTGGATTATCTGCTGGCAGGCAACGACAACAACGTGTTTAATTTGGGCAATGGTGTGGGCTTTTCGGTCAAGGAAGTGATCGAGGAGGCACGCCGGGTGACCGGTCATCCCATCCCGGCCAAAATCGAGGCGCGCCGTGCAGGCGACCCCGCACAGCTGATTGCCTCCAGCGAAAAGGCTAAGTCCGTGCTCGGATGGAAGCCGCAGTACGACGATCTGCATACTATCATACAGACTGCATGGAACTGGCACAAGTCGCATCCGCACGGATATGGCGATTGAGGAGGTACGATATGATTGATACCGCTGTTGCAAGTCTGGTCCGCTATGCTGAGCAGAAGGGCTTGCTCACCTCGGAAGATCATAATCAATCTGTCCAAGCCTGAAAAGGCTCCAAAGGCTATCGCTGCTGCATGCAATATGCCTGTTTCGACTCGGTTCACACACCGATGAAGCCGCGGTGATCTTTGCGGAAACGGACGGTGTTCCGCACAATACCATCACCCCTATCGCCCGTCGCCGCGGAACCGATGATGAGCTTGATTTGGTGCTGCGCAACAACCTGACCACGCCGGAGCACCCGCTCGGGTTGTATCATCCACACGCAGAACTGCATCATATCAAAAAGGAAAATATTGGCCTTATCGAAGTCATGGGTCTGGCTGTACTGCCCGCGCGACTTAAGACCGAACTGGCCGCTTTGGGAGAAGCACTGGTGCGCGGCAGTGATCTGTATGCTGATTCGCTGACGGCGCCACATGCCGATTGGGCGACGGCACTCGCAGCTCGCTACACGTTCACCGAAGACAATGTCATGGAGATCATCCGCAAAGAAGTTGGTCTGGCATTTGCAGCGGTTCTCGAGCATGCAGGTGTTTACAAACGCACGGTAGAAGGAAAAGCAGCCTTCCTGCGATTTATTGAGCATGTGAAGTAAATCTCGGAAAAAGCCGGCAGCGGGATGGATTGCCCCGTCAGGTCAATGAATTACATGCAGGCCGGAATATCGCGGATTGACACTATAGCGTCTGATTCATTCCAGAAGAAAGGGAATAATATGAGTATTATCTACCACAGCTCCAGCCAGACTTTTCATTTAACCAACGGTCGGCTGAGCTATATCTTTCAGATTCTTCGCAACGGAAATCTCGGACAGCTTTACTTTGGTAAGGCGATCCGCGATCGGGAATCCTTTGCACACCTGTTGGAATGCAATCATCGGCCGATGACCGCCTATGTTTACGAGGGGGATAAGCGGTTTTCGATGGATCACATCAAACGGGAATATCCTACTTATGGAACAGGTGATTTTTCAGAGCCGGCAGTTGAAATGGTTGCGCCTGACGGAAGCCGTGTGTTGGAGCTGCAGTATCAGTCGCATACTGTATCCTCGGGCAAACCTGGCTTGCCCGGTCTGCCTGCTACCTATTGCGAAGCGGATGACGAAGCGGAAACGCTGTCCATCCTGCTGCGTGATGAAATTGCAGAGGTGCAGGTGGAACTGCTGTACACCATTTTTGCAGAGCATGATGCCATTGCGCGTTCAGCACGCATTTTCAATACCGGTAGCAAGCCGCTGCATCTGACGCGCGCGATGAGCCTGTGTCTGGATCTGCCGGACTGTGATTACGACTGGATTCAATTCTCCGGTGCATGGTCCCGTGAACGTCAGCGCAAAGACCGCCGTCTGGAGCAGGGGATTCAGGCGATCGGTTCGGTGCGTGGTTGTTCTTCACATAATCACAATCCTTTCCTCATCCTCAAGCGAACGCACACAACCGAGGATATGGGCGAGGCAATTGGCTTTTCGCTGGTCTATTCGGGCAACTTTTTGGCACAGGCCGAGGTGGATGCATGGAGCGTCACCCGCGTGCTCATGGGCATCCATCCCTTCGGTTTTGACTGGAAACTGGAAACCGGCGAAAGATTCCAAACACCCGAGGCTGTGCTGGCGTACAGTGCTGACGGCTTGAATGCGCTCAGCCAAACCTATCACCGTCTGTACCGCAGTCGTTTGGCACGCGGTGTTTGGCGCGATCGGCTGCGTCCCATCCTGATTAACAACTGGGAAGCCACTTACTTTGATTTTGATGAAGATAAGCTGGTCAGCATCGCGCAGACGGCACACGAGGACGGTGTTGAGCTGTTTGTTTTGGATGACGGCTGGTTCGGTGCGCGTTCGAACGATACTGCCGGCTTGGGAGACTGGACGCCCAATCCCACGCGCCTGCCGCAGGGGCTGTCCGGGCTTTCTGAACGCATTGAAGCGCTGGGAATGCGGTTCGGCATCTGGATTGAGCCGGAAATGGTCAATAAGGATTCCGATCTGTACCGCGCGCATCCGGATTGGAGCATCCATGTGCCCGGTCGTCCGGCTTCGCATGGCCGCAACCAGTATGTATTGGATTTCAGTCGAAAAGAAGTCGTGGACTGCATTTTTGACCAATTGTACACGCTATTCTCCGGGGCCAAAATCTCCTATGTCAAGTGGGATATGAACCGCTGCATCACGGAATGTTATTCCGCCGCGCTGCCCGCCGACAGGCAAGGCGAGGTATTCCACCGGTATATCCTTGGTGTATATGACCTGTATGATCGGTTGCTTACTGCTTTCCCGCATATCCTGTTTGAGTCCTGTGCATCAGGGGGCGGACGATTCGATCCCGGCATTTTGTACTATGCGCCGCAAGGCTGGTGCTCGGATGATTCAGACGCAGTCGAACGCATGCGAATCCAGTATGGAACCACCTACTGCTATCCGCTCAGTGCAATCGGTGCACATGTATCAGCTTGCCCCAATCATCAGCTGTTTCGTACCACACCAATCTCAACGCGCGCGAATGTTGCGTTCTTCGGTACTTTTGGATATGAACTTGACCTGAACAAACTGACTGCAGAAGAACGCGTGCTTGTTCGTGAGCAGATCGCATTCATGAAGGAATATCGCAAAGTGCTTCAGTTTGGTACATTCTACCGCTTGACATCCCCATTTGACGGCAGCAACATTATGAGTTGGATGGTCGTCAGCGAAGATAAACGTACGGCACTTGTTGGATATTACAAAATTTTAAATGAAGTCAACGGACCATATCGACGCGTGCAGCTTAAGGGGCTGGATCCTGCCATGAATTATATGGTTGATGGCAAGGAGGCACACTTTGGTGACGAACTGATGTGCGTCGGTCTGATTACGACGGATGGTTCCGCCGGTGAGTGTCAGTCGGACGACCGAAAAAGCTGCGACTTTGACTCCCGTATCTTTGTACTCAAGGCGGAGTAAGTACTGTTGTATGGTAATTACGGTTTTCTCCTGTGTAGGTTTGTCAAACATATTGGACAGAGAACTCAAAAGGAGAAAGCCAACCCAGAGGCCTCATGGGAAAGTTGT
>NZ_CAXTXI010000007.1:0-166697 GCF_964248325.1 Agathobaculum sp. Marseille-P7918
CAACAACTTTCCCATGAGGCCTCTAGGTTGGCTTTCTCCTTTAGAGTTCACTGTCCAATATGTTTGACAAACCTACATCATACAAGCATTGTGCTGTTGTGTCAACCGGAACAGCGATGATCAAGGAAACACCCGCACCAAGTCCAATGCCCACTGTATCCGACCCACAAATAGCGCTTACGGAGCCGAAAGAACCGAAGGTACCTCTGACAACAGAACTGGGGGTAAGTTAAGGAAACAATATCAGTTTTTGACAAGCAATCATCAAAGATAACCGCCCGCTGAATTCCGCAGATATTCAGCGGGCGGTTACTCGTCTGTAGAGTTATCCAAAATCATGCCGATTGCCGCCGCCCGAACCCAGCTCTTCAAAGGTACAGACGATTTCCTCGATTTGCTGAAAGCATTCGCTGTCTGCCAATGCGTCATCCTCCAGGATGGCTTTAATTTTGCCCAGAGCCTTGTAGCATTCCAGTTCCACAATCTTTGCTACGTCTGTATTGATAAGTTCTGGGAAGGAAACCTGAATTTTTTCGTTTGCAAACACATGACAAAGGATCTCCTGATACAGCTCCATACAATCACCGCTTTAGTACTTATAAGTTCTACAATCAACATTCTAATAAAAATCTGCGGTATCGTCAATAGTATTAATCAGTACTAAAGGCGGTGGGCGGTATGTTATTTCAACGACTAAGAGATTTGCGGGAGGACCGGGATCTGCGGCAGGAGGATGTGGCGAAAATTTTAGGAATCAGTCAGACGGTGTATTCCCGCTACGAGCGTGGGTTTCAAACTATTCCTGTAATTCATCTTCTGAAATTGGCGGACTACTATAAGGTCTCCACCGATTATATTCTGGGACGAACCAACAACAGTAAGCCGTATGATGTAAAATAGAGTTTTTTAATTAAAAAATTTGATAAAAGAAGAAAAAACGACTATTCAGACGGTTTTCTGACCAAAAATAATCCGAGTGGGGAGACTCGAACTTCAGGCATCTTGCACCCAAATGTGTGTCTGAACCTTCAGCCGGCACTCTATCGCCCTCTTTGACGATTTCCTCTGCTTCGTCAGTTTCTCTTTAACACTCTTTTGCCCTGCTTGTTTCAAGGAAACCTTTCGTCTTTTGGGATTTGTGTGGGATTGGATTCTGTGTATTAAAAGATGTTCCGTCCAGTTCGGGTGGCACTGACGAGCCAGATCGCTACAGAGAAGTGGCCCAGGGAATGCGCCGCATAAACAAAGAATAGCACTTATGACATCTTTGTTCACTATCTCAGTCGTATGAGACTTTCGAAAATTAATTGTTATTCACCAGAGCACCATTGGGAGGCGGAACATCATTTGCATCAATGCCATTGATCTTACAGAAGTGTTGGAAAAAATGCTGGGCGAATTCTTTTTCTTCGGGGATACTTTTGACGGTAATGATGTCCCGTAAGATTTGTGCAGCCTGCTCGTCAGATAAGTACCGATGAAGCCCAGACCCGAAGACTATTTTTTGTGGAGCGTTTCGGTTGATATAGTAGTTCCAAAAAAGTATTTTATGAGCTTCTGTTGGAGCAAGTTTAATTTTCCATTCAGAATTTGTCGTTACATAACCTGCATCTCGGTTGTCGCCTTCATAGCTCTCATCAACGAGGAATACTGCAAAAACAAACCGCGATTCGTCTGAAGCAGCGTTAGGCTCTCGTGTTGTCAAAACCGCGAGACTGTTTTTCTGTACTTTCAAGAGATGCATTGGTTTCCCTTTGTCGATCCCAGTCTGAACAACTCCTGCGCTTGCCATCCAGTCTCGCAGCATATGACTCTCATAGCAGACGGAATCCAGACCATGACCACCGCTCATCATAGATTCCAATTCTTGTCTGGTGATTTCTCCGTCTAAGTAACAACGACAAGGAGAGTCTTTGGAAGAACACCAAACGTGGTGGGCTTTCTCAATATTGAATCTTAATACAGAATCAGAACAAACGCCTTGGAATCCTATATGATTCTGCCCTTTCCCCCCATCACAGTAATTGCATTTGAACGCTATATTAGAGCGTTCTACTTTTTTGACATGCTTCTGCGACCGCATCTGCGACTGTGTTGGTGTTGCCGATAAGTGATTGGCAGACAGAACAGAATTTGAGTGGGCAGATTGTTTGGATTGGATATCTTTATCAACCTGTTCCATAAGCTCCGGATCTGTACTCGTCAGGTATTTTTCAAATGCATCTGGATAGACAAATTTCTTTTGGCTATCCCCGAAATTGACGGTGAGACACGCACTTGTGAGTTCAGTAATTGTCCCACATCCAAAAACCTTGTGCTTCACTTTACGTCCGAGCATATCAGCACCCCCTTTTGTTAGACATTTTATCATTTGCTATTAAAAAAGGCAAATTGCAGTAAATGATGCCAGCAACTCTGTATCGTCATAAAGTAGGTAAAGCTTCACTCTAAAGGAATTCTGTTCTTTCCAGTAGCTATTTCCCTCTTTCTGTGATATTGTTCGTTTGCCAAAAGGAGGCGACGATATGCAGAACGAAAACGGCTACACGGTAGGCCAATGGTGTGACCGCTGGTTCCATGAGAATCAAAGCAGATGGAATAGCAGCACCGTGGGCGGATACCGCAACCTGATCTACCGCCACATTCTCCCTGAAATCGGGAGTATCTCACTGACAGAACTGACCGAAGACACTGTCACCAGCTTCTATGATGTCCTGCAGAGCCAGGGACTTAGCACCAGAAGTGTCTGGTGCGTCCATCTGCTCCTGCGGCGATGTGCGGATGAAGCAGCTCGTGACCACCTTATCCCCTATAATCCGGTGCGGCTCTGTAAAGAACCAAAGGCAGAGGAATATAAGACTGCTCCCTTGCGCCTGGGGCAGATCCAGCGGTACCTAAACGCAGCAGAAAAGTTTGGAGCACTCCCTCTCATCTACACAGGGCTGTCCAGCGGCCTACGGCAATGTGAACTTATCACCTTGTCGTGGGCCGATTTTCATATCCGCTGCTGGTATATCTTCAAGGGATAGCGGTTGCTGACCCTCAACAGAAAAGCGGAGCATCTTCTGGAACGGATACCAGAAACCGACTGCCATTGTTCCTCAACCCCAAGACCGGAGAGCCATATCAGCTCCACGAGTTCTATTACCTCCACAAGCGGATTCTGAAACAAGCGGGGCTTCCGTGGGTGGCCTTCCGGAATCTGCAGCGCCAGTGCATGGAGGTAGGGATATGAAGCTGAAAGACTATATCCTCCGCTGGCAGGAGGTCTATGACAAGAACCAGAGCCGCCCGACCAACCTATGCAGCCCATGGTTATATCTTCAAAAACCACATTCTCCCCGGATTGGGGGATATACTACTCTCTGAATTAACGGTGGAGCAAGTGGGAGATTTTCTGGAGGAACGAAAGCGCTTTGGCGGTCACCGCCCAGAAAGCCCCGAATACCCAGGGCTGGGCGAACATATCATGCGGCACATCCACCGGCTGCTCCAGCAATGCCTGGACCAGGCGATGCGGGATGGCCTGATAGCGGAAAATCCTGCCCGATCGTTTCACTACCAAAAACCTAAGAAGGTCAACGCCAATGTGCTGACACCAGCAGAAATGGAGGACTATCTGGACGCAGCGGAGCGGTTGGGGCACTTCCCCATGTTCTTGCTGGCGCTGACGGCAGGACTTCGACAAGGAGAGCTGATTGCCCTCAAGTGGAGCGACCTGGATATAAAAAAGCGGATACTAACCATTACCGAGAAACGCTCGGTGGAGCGACGCAAGCTGGTGGAGTACGGAGACGGACACCAGGACAATCAGTCTGACCAAAGAAGTCGTTGAACTCCTGTGCCTGGAACATGCCAAGCATCCCAGCAGTCCGCTCATGTTTATGCACTCGGCCACACAAAAATCCTACTCGCCGCAGATGGTACGCCAATTGCACGATGAGATCATCTGGGAAGCCGGGCTGGACCATGTCTGCTTCGCAGATATCTGGAACACCTGCGTCGTCCTATCGCTGCAAAATGGAATGGACACTAAAGAGGTTTCTCAGATGCTGGGCCACTTCAGAACCGCGATGGCACGACAGAACTACGCACCATACCTGGCCCATGCAGCCGCCAAAATTGAAAATAGGCCCAACGAAGCATCTACGGAAGACTCCGGCAAGCGGCAAATGTTCTGGATAATCTTCTGAAATTCTGATAGATATTCCCCCAAAAGGTGTGGTATATGTTTGTGTCACAAGAGGAGGCGATGACCATGGAAAATAAACTGCTCAAGGGGCTATATGATTGCTTCTATGCTTCACCGGAGCTTTCCGAACAGGAGGATAAAGTGATGGCGTGCCATAAAGCGTTGATCGAGGCTCTGGCAAAGCCGGAACGTAAGCTGGTGCTGCGTATCATTGATGCCCAGGATCATATCAAGGAAGAAACCGTTCTCGGTAGCTTTATCGCCGGATTTTAGTTGGCCTGGAAGATCTCAATAGAACTGCACAATAACGAAAACAAGTGCTCTGCCTCCTGCCGGATCAGAAGAGTGGGCGCTCGTTTCGTATCAGAGGAGGGAACGGAATGAAAAAACGAATTGCCATGGCCGCAGCGATTACCGCCTGTTTCGCCCTGTGGGCCGCTGTGTGGCCACAAAACACGGTGGGAAAGGAAACACTCGCACCAACCCGAACAACCGCAGTAACTCCTCTAGACGCTGATTTCAGAACTCCAAAAATCGGCGATAAATGCAGTCGAAGATTTAACATGAGATCGCTGGCAGCGGCCACCCGCAAAAATGCACCACATAGACAAGGATTACCGCCCGCTGAAAATAGATGCCTAATATATTGTACAAAGAATGCACTAATATAGCCGTGTATTGTGACATATTAAGTAGCTGTTTTGAGTATGTGTTGTTTGTTACTCATTGTCTGTTGACTAATTGTATTCAATTTTAGTACTATATCCATATGATAACATGGGGTGGTGTATATGGATATTATCAAAGTGTTTTCTTCTAATCTAAGAAAATATAGAACTTCGCTTGGCATATCACAAGAAGCTTTTGCTGAAAAGGCAGGATTGCACAGAACATATATCAGTGCAGTAGAACGAGGGAAAAGAAGCATATCTTTGGATAACATCCAAAAGATATCTGACGCATTAGGTGTCGAGACCTATCTTCTTTTTTTAGATAATGAAAAGTCGTCAATAGAGGGGGAGAATCGGTGAGGAAGTCTAAATTACCCATTGACTTTGTAATTTCGCAATTGGGTTACGATACTTCAAGCAACCTATATCTGCCAGAGAAATATCAAGATTCTACGCTGTCGCTGCATGCAAGAAAAATTCTTTCTGATCTCGACCCGTATGCCGCGTATATAGTTAACGACGCCCCCTTTATTGTTTTCTTTGATAGAATAATAAGTGATGAGATCGCACTGAAAGATATTAGTAAACATATTTGGAATGCCCAAATCCCTGTTGCAATATTCTGCGACGAGAATTCGGTGAAGGTTTTTAACGGCGCATCTATTAATGTGAAAGACTATACCATTAAACAAGTGCGTGAATATGAGATAAGCGAGTGCACTGCCGAATCGGATTTTTCCTTTTGGAATATCGCTGATCCGCTATTCTGGGAGCGCTATTCAAGTGATTATTCTAATACACGGCTAAATAAATGTTTGCTCGACAATATTTCTTATCTGACAAATGAGCTCAAAAATAAATACCACATCACTTTTGCAACCAAGTTAGTATTGCGACTGATCTTTATTCGTTATCTTATTGACAGAGGGGTAGATTTAGCGTATCAAAATTTCTCTGCGGATACTATTCGGTCTAAGGCCGAATTTCTGCGAATCGTAAGAGACAAGCAATCTCTATATGATTTGTTCAATTACTTAAAAACAAAGTTTAATGGCAATCTTTTTGATTTGGGCGATGAAGTATATTGCAGTGAATTGACAGCTAATGTTTTCGATTTGTTAGCTGATTTCTTATCTGGTGAAATTGCTTTAAGTAGCGGTCAGATGTCGTTATTTTCCATGTACGATTTCAATATTATTCCAGTGGAACTTATCAGCAATATATACGAGATTCTTCTCGGAAAAGAAGTGCAGAATGAAGACAACGCATTTTATACCCCTAACTATCTGGTGGAATACATACTTAATCGTACGGTTACACGATCTTTAAAGGAAAAAGCAGAGTTTACAGTTTTAGACCCAGCTTGCGGTTCGGGCATTTTTTTGGTAAATTGCTACCGCAAGATTATTGAAGAAAAGATGACTGAAAATCGGTATTGTGAAGACGATACATTGCTTGCAAATCTGTTATCGCATAATATTTTCGGAATAGATATAAATGATGAAGCAATTGATGTCACAATCTTTTCGCTGTATTTGACTGTGTTAGATTATAAAGATCCCAAAACACTCTTTGGATTTGAGTTCCCTAACTTAAAAGGAAAAAATCTGTTCGTTGCCGATTTCTTTGATGAGTCCGCACTGAAAGTGTTATCTGACTTAAATATCCGCTTTGATTTCATTATTGGCAATCCTCCTTGGGGGAGCGTAAAAAGTGGATTGCATATAAATTATTGCAGAACAAATGACTATAGCCATATGCAGCAAAACAATGAGATCAGCCGCAGCTTTGTTTTTAGGGCAAAAGATTTTTGTGATAAAAATACCATCTGTACATTTATTTTGCATTCTAAACTGCTATATAATCAGAAAGGGCCTGCAGTAAAATTTAGAAAGTATTTACTGGAGCATGTAAGGCTCATTAGCATCATAGAAATGTCTTCGGTAAGAAAGCTTGTTTTCGAGAATGCAAAAGCTCCCGCAATAATCCTTTCTTTTAATTATAACCAAGGGAATAATTTAAAGAATAAGTTTACTTATACATCATTTAAGCCAAATATTTTTTTTCGGTTGTTTAATTTATTGGTCGTAGAGAAGAATGATGTAAAGTTTGTTTCCCAAGAATTGCTTTACCAGTATGATTGGGCCTGGAAAACAATTGTATATGGTTTTAGTGGAGATGTCGAAAACATCATAAAGTTAAAGAAAAGTTTTATTACCATCAAGGAGGCTATAGAAACTACGACTCCTCCTTTGCTTTGTGGTAGCGGTATTCAAGATCATCTTGGAGATGCTCAAGACGCAACCAGCCTCTTGGGACTGCCATTATTGAATTCAGATAATGGGGTTGACCACTTTTCAATTAACATCAGTGACGAAAGCGCTTTTGACAAACCTAAAATTCACAGAGCAAGAAACCGCAAGTTGTTTGATCCTCCACATTGTTTTACAGCAAAAGGTTTAAATTGCTCAAATTATAAAATGAGATCTGTTTTTTCGGACAAGCAAGTAGTGTGCAAGGAAACCATGTATGTCATTAAGGGAGATGAAAGTCAAGTTGATATGCTTTATAATCTTGTCGGTCTAATGAATTCATCTCTTTTTGCATATTTAAACCTAATGATTGGTTCTTCTTTGGGAATCGAGCGAGAACAAAGATTTATGACAGAGGTTCTTTCATTCCCGTACACATTCTCTAAAGAAATTGCAAGGCAGACCGAAGAGCTTCATGTATTATGCAACTCAGATAATCAGAACTGTGAATCAGAGATTGCTACACATATCGAAAAATTGGATCATTTAGTTATGACTGAATTTGGCTTGGCAAATAATGATTTTATCGATTATGCATTAACCATTCAAATTCCTGAGCTAATTGGTTCTCGGGAGAGTGAAGCGTACAGAAAAGTTGCTACAGATGACTTGAAAAGATACAGTGAATGTTTCATAAAACAATTCTCAGCCATATATAGTCAATTAGGAAAAACGGTATCCATAAAAATATATCCTAATATCCTAAATTGTTATGCGGCGGTTGAATTGTTTGTATCTGATGATGTTAGTCAGGATGATAATATAATTTCGGAATGCACGGACGACAAAGAACTGTTTTCGCGCTTTATCCTTAGCGCATACAATGATAAATTCTATCAAATGCGTGATGTAGTTTGCTTTGGTGAGCGTTCGTTTTACATTCTAAAGCCAAACTACTTTAAGTACTGGCACCCAGCGATATCTAAACTTGACCTTTCTGATGCCATTGATCAAATCATGTCAGACACAGGGGGTGAAGATGAATGAGCGGTTTTCTTGATCGGTCGTTAAATACAGCCTTTAAATGCGGACTATATAATTTAATAGTTCTTACTGTCAGAAACAGTTGCGAGTTAATGCTTAAAGAATGTACCGCTGAGGGAAGGGTTTTAAACAATCATGAGGAAAAGATTCGAAATCATCTTCTTGAGAACTATCTCAATAATGATCAGATTTGCCCACAAACCGGGACAGGAAACATTTCTTTAAGGTTTTTACCAGAAGTCCCAGAGCACTATGATTTGTCTTCTGATACTTATTCTGGCCGAACAGACATTAAAGTTGTATCTATTGATTGGTTTGCTAACAGCTCAGATTACTACACTATTGAGTGCAAACGAATAGATGGAACAAAATCGTTAAGCAAAAAGTATGTTGTAGAAGGGGTTTGCAGGTTCTTGGGGAATCCTCCGCTTTACCCTTCCTATCACAACAAGAATTTGATGTTGGCGTTTCTTGTTAGTAATGTTGATCAGGCAAAAATTTTTACTGATGTTTCTTCTGCGCACAAAGACGAGTTGAACAGTAAAATAATCGAAGATATTACAATTATTGAAGCGTCATCCACATATTTCTTTTGTGAAAGCAAGTATACGAGCGGACTGCTTCTAGGTCATTTATTCTATGACTTTTCGACAATAGTAGCTTGATCCAGACACATCACATTGAAAAGGAGTAGGAAATCCATGCGATTTTCCTGCCCCCTTCAGCTTGGGGGAGTTTACCGGCCCATCGGGGAATAGAAATCTCTGATGGATCGGCCTTCGCTGTACACTTTCAAAAAGGCTTAGTGGGTAAAGTTGCGGAGGTAGTGTAGGATTTTGCGCAAAATTGGTTTGCAGACTCCGGGATGAATGAGGTAAGCCAGCAATGGAGGCATCCTCAACGGCAGCCTCCAGGTGCTTCATGTTCATGTACTTCTTGTTGCCCCACTGGGTACCGGCCACATGGCGGAGCCGGGCACAAACCAGCATCAGAGCTGA
Organism: Agathobaculum sp. Marseille-P7918; assembly: GCF_964248325.1. Lineage (NCBI taxonomy): Bacteria > Bacillati > Bacillota > Clostridia > Eubacteriales > Butyricicoccaceae > Agathobaculum > Agathobaculum sp. Marseille-P7918. Next base: position 9,158 of record NZ_CAXTXI010000007.1, read on the forward strand.
GTTGCCGTCCGGGAAGCTGCCCACCACACGGGTGCGGCGGCGGATCTCCCGGTTCAGCCGTTCAATCACATTGTTAGTGCGGATGCGAGTCCAGTGCTCACTGGGAAAATCGCAGTAAGTCAGCGTTTCCTCAATGCCATTCTCCACCTTCTTAGCAGCTTCTTTCAGCTTCATAGAGAGCAGTTGCTCCACCACGGCTTTAGCTTTCTCCCTGGCAGCCTTCTTGTTCTCCTGGGCGTGGATCGCCTTGAGCATTTTGGCTACCAGCTTCACTTTGGAACGAGGCGTGACTGAGAATACATTTCGGTAAAAGTGGACGGTACACCGCTGGTATTTGGCTTCAGGAAACACTTCGCCTACGGCCTCCAGCATGCCAAGGCACTTGTCGCCAACAATGAGCTTCACACCATTCAGGCCACGGCTACGCAGCCACTGGAAGAAACTGACCCAGCTGGTTTTGTTTTCTTTCATGCCCTCGGCAGCGCCAAGAACCTCTCAGTACCCGTCTTCATTAACCGCAATTGCCACCAGAATAGCCACATTTTCAAATTCTCCACACCAGTTACGGCGCAGGTAGATTCCATCTACATAAACATACGGATAGCGTCCGCCCTGCAGAGGGCGGTTCCGCCAATCCTCAATGTGAACATACGCTTTCTTGTTCAGTTCACTGATGGTGGAGGGAGAGACCTTGCTGCCCCAGAGAGCCTCGGTGATGTCCTCCACACGCCGGACGGATACGCCGCCAGGTACATCTCAATGAGAGCCTCTTCCACACTGCTCTCCCGGCGGCGATACCGCATCAGCTAATGAGATGATTAACCGCTACATCTACTTTTACAATCACAGGCGCATCCAGCTAAAAACTGGAGAGGCACCGCTTGCGCGACGCCTCTCGTTCTAAAACTTGATACTTCCTACCAGGGGCTCTTTTTTTGTACTGTCCGTACAACTTGGGGTAGTTCATCTGTTCCTTAGGCATCTGCCTTTTTAATGCGTAGAGCTCTTAAAGCTGTTCTTCATAGTACCGATTAATATATGCATTGCTTGTTAGGGCATTGACATAGATTTCTTCGTGTTGCAATATGGTCTCTGATTCTCGCTTTGCTTCTTCGCTTGTTTGAAATGCGGAAAAAGAAATATACATGGGTTTGCTATCAGTATCACCATACAAAACCCTTACTGTTCCGTCATCACACTCTTGAATATCTTTCACCAGCGCATTTATCAACAGATTGGCAGTGTGAAGGGTAACGGACTGCTTTAAGAAATTAAACTCAATACTCCCTATGAAAGTTAACGCAATCTTGTCGCCAATACCGAGAGATGTTTCCGCATTGTTCATAGTCACAGCTGTTGAACTCGTGGATGTGAGTTTGGCGCTCAAGCGAACAACTTTCTTCTCGCATAGGAGCAAATAAAGCTCATCAATATCTTGCTGTTCTTCCAGAGATAATGCGTTCAACAAACCTGGAGAAATTGAAATGGCAAGTTTGCTCTCTATTGCACTTAAGCGCTTAAAGAAAGATTTGTAACGACGAAAATATTCTTTTATATCCGATAGGGAAATATTTCCGTCTTCGGAGGGGGTGTTATCTTCACGATTATAAAAATGCGCCAAGAGTGCTGCAGCGATGCTAAAACTGTCAGCAACTTCTCTAATACTTTTTGCCTTCTCAAATTGCACCTTACAATTGAGGGTATGTTTATTTTCGCCAAGCAGGAATGCAATATTAAAAGCAACAATGGCATCAGGCTCGGAACGCAAAATTACTTTATCTTTAATCCGACTACGCAACAGCGTTATTGTTTTTTCTTTTCCGTCTATATCAAGAGTAATAGGCACAGGCTCTATCGCCGGGCTAACCAAGAATTGGGTTATGTTTGTTTGTTCTTCTAATGGGAATTTGGCACCCAGGTGTCCGACTGTTGTAGAAACTGAAGTAACACCTTCGACCGGAACGACACGCCCTTCGGTGTATGCAATTTCCAAAGCAGATAAGAAGTTCTTATATGCCTCTCCGTCGCTAAAACGCAAGGTGCCGCTCATATTAAACATATCATCAGAAAAAATTTCTTTGAGTTTATTCGGCATATTACCAGTCCCTTCTGATTTCTTCCAGCACCAGAATTTTACTGATCAAAACATTCTTCTGCATTAAAATATCGTCCTGGTTTTCGAAACAACTATCAAGTAAATCGGTTATAGTTTTAATAATTTCAATTCGGGCGAGGATATCCGGAACAATGATATACCGTATATCATCATACGAAAAGTCAAGCCAAAGTTTTTTGTATCTATCCTGTTCTAACCCCTTGCTAATTTCGTCGGCCAAAGGAATTATATAAGGATTAGCGATGATGCTTTCTGTATTCAAAGCAGTAAGAACCTCAACATTCGGAACATATCTCCACTCACGCTCATCATGGAAATTTTTGTAGATTTCAATTGTAGCAGAACTGGAATCGCTACGAGGGATTCTTCTCTTCATAATCCCTCGCAACGGTTTGATGTATGCTAAACGATTGATTACGTCTTGAGAATATTCTTCTGGAATGTCATTATCCTGGAAAACTCGACCAAATAGAGCAGAAAAATCTTTTGCATATTGGGAATCTTTGTTAAGATAGTGAACTGGCTGAAGATGCTTTTTTTCACCCCAACTTTTCGAAAAAGCTACTGCATATTCTCCATAATAAGCAAAATGTGTGTTGTTCTTTTCGAGGTCAGCCCGTTCATCCTTGCTTAAGGATTCATAAACATCACCAACACCATTTACAGCGAATGAATCTGCAAGTTTGTGAAAAGGAATATCACAGAAACATTTTTGCAAAATGGCAACTTCGTTAAATAAACGAGTGCCATTTCGGATATTTAGGTAGTCTATGGTCTCAACACAATACCGTGGAATTATGGCCCTGCGGCGGAGAATGGAGTTTAAGTATTCTTGCTTTTTCATGAAATGAAAAAGCGTATTGGCACTCTGAGCATAATCATCATATGGTAAATAGGAAATCTGGTTATTGGTGAGCATACCATCATCTCCATCTGGTTTCTAAAGTTAAAAAGCCGCATGGGAATACACCCACACGGCTGCCTTGGTGGCGCAAAGGCTCACCGTAGAACTATTATAAAGGATAAAGCTGGAAAACTCAAGAATTTGTCGTATCCACAATAAGAGAACAGCAGCCACGCCAATTAGGGATGGGTTAGGGATTTGGTGGTTTCGACCGTTACCCACACTCATACGCCCACTGTTTTTTTACTCCTCAAATCGCTACTGAACAGCAATCATTCAAGTTTCAAAAACCGAACCAAAAACGCGAAAAATCGCAAAATTAGGCGGTTTTTCTAAGAAATGTGGTCTGATTGACGGATTCGAACCCAGGGCATGCTGCTCCCAAAGCAAGCGCGCTACCAACTGCGCTACACCCGGATATGAAATTTTCTAATTGTGGTCAAACATGTGGTTAACGCCAATTTTTGACCAGTTACTGGAGAAAGTGCAGGTGCTGTCAGCCCAAGTGTTCCAGGGTTTTCCGAGGCCTGCGGCCCGAACCTGGGCCTTGCGCTCCCAAACCGGCGAGCTGGTGTTTATTTGGTGTTTACGCAATTGAAAATAAACACCAATAACTTTTGCAACTCACTATAAAAATTCTGTAAAACAAAATAAATTGTGTTAATATGCGTATCTATACGCAAAAAAAGTTAGAATATGCGCATTCGTAATGCGCAGGTCGCCGATTCGAGTCCAGCCGCAAGCTCCAAAAAACCCGTTATTTCGAAAGAAATAACGGGTTTTTGTGCGCTTTTTTGGTTGTATTGGATTTATAGCAGGTTTAACACGTGCTTTGCGCGGTCAAAGTCCTCATTCGGTACATAGACATCGTATGCGATTTGCTTTTCAACGAGTTGTCCGAATGTGCCTTCGCTCAAATTCGACTGTTTCTTTTTGATAAGAAAGGAAATTTCATTCGCTTTCAGTTTTTCTTTTACCCGCAGAACATCCTCAGCAGAAAAGCTGGAAAATACCAGCCGGTGTGTTAAAAAGTACGGCAATGAGTGTGCAATTATAAAGTTCTCTAAAAAGAGTGGGGCTATGTTCGTTGTCAATCAGCATATACGCGATCCTGTTATCAATAGGCTTATGTTTGCAAAAGCGTTGAAAGCATAAAAGTCGCAGAAACCAAAATTTGGTTTCTGCGGCTTTTTGTGCATAACAAAATACATAATGTCACATAACCCGAATTATACGTTAGCAAAGGGATCGATAAATCCGGTCTGCTCAATGACTTCGCGCATATGCGCGGTCATTTGCAGTACCGTATTGCTGCCGCTATGGACAATGGGAAGGCTGGTGCCCATAACTCCCTCACCTTCAATCACAGTATCAAAATCGTTTTGTGACAGCATATTGCTCACAGTTTGTGCTGCGGTATGTAAAGCCTTGAGATTGGAAAGTATCTCATTTTGGTAATACTGAACCAGCGTAGAATCCGATTGGCATAATTTCTGCATCTCTGCAATCTGTTGCTGCATTTCAGTCAGTGCGGCTTGTGCTTTATCCTGATCCACAACAGTATACTGCGTTTCTGTTATGACAATCCGCGCAGGGATTGCTTTACGAAATGTTTCGGATATATCGTATAATTTTTCTGCTGCGGCTTGGAGATTTTGCGCATAGCTTTGCAGGGAAGAACGCTCTGCTTCACTCAGCGGCATCCGCAGAAAGATGAGACCTGTATTTCCGTCTTGGTTGCCGACCCATTTTATATCCATGCCGGTCAATTCGCCGATGCTGCGAACCGGCAAATATGTCACGTTCAAAAAGTCTATGGGATAGATGACAGTGCCTTTTTCATTTTTGAAAGTCACCAGTTCACCGTCCAGATAAACTTTTCGTTCCGGGCAAAGAACAGCAGTTCCTTCCTTTATTCCATGAAAAACAGCACCGTTTACTGCTTCATTTTCACCATGAATTACGCTGTTCACAGAGCCGCTCAATGTAATGGTCTGCGTCGTTCCATTCCAACCCACGTTTTTACCCATCCATTCGCCTGCCGAACGAACAGGCATATAGGTAGAGCCCTGATAGCTGATTGCCGGCATGTATTCTCCATTTTCATTCGGGAACATGACCGGAACACCCTGCACATAAATCTGTGCGTTCGGATCGCTGATTGTAATTTCATTTCCTGCCGCCGCTGCTCCGTATATCGTGGCAACGGAAAGCGTTAATGCGAGTAAAGCGAGTTTTAATGTGCGCTTCATAATGATTCCTCCTTTAAAAAATATGGACAGGTTTATCCATTCCATATCATGTACAATGCTTCAAGATTCCGTTTTGTAACAGCAAATTAAAAAATATTTTGTGTGTCCTTTCCTGTTACAAAATGACGTTCTGAAGCATTGTATTAGTGTGAGGAAATACCTTTATTACAATGGTGACTGAGAAGCAAATGGATTGTATTTTCACAACAGGATGATAAAATTAACGATATCGGAGCTGCTCACACAGTCTGCTCCATCAAGCCGCAGCTGGTTCCAAGGGGGGATTGAGGGTTGACACAAGAGCAAATTTCTTTTTTTGAAAATTTATATCGAAAGCACTATGCTCTCATGTTTGAAGTCGCACTGCGAATCGTAAAAAATCCGGTCAAGGCTTCGGATGTGGTATCGGACACCTTTCTCATACTTATCTTGAAAATTTCCACTGTGATGAACCATGAAGACCCTGTCAAATGGCTGTTTACAGTGCTGAAGAACAATGCACTCGGCGAGTACAGAAAATCGAAGGTCCGTAAAGAAGTATCGCTGGATGATGCGATCATTCGCGGCAAGGAGCAGGAACTGATCCCGTTTTCAGAGATGCTCCCCAAAGGTTTGACACCGGAGGAACGTGACATTCTGATCCTTCGGCTTGGCGAAGATCTGGATTATGCAGAAATCGCGAAGCGCCTGCACTCGACAGAAAGTGCCTGCCGCATGAAGTTCAGCCGCGCTAAAAAGCGTTGTGCGGAATTAATGGAACGGGACAAATAGCAAGTTTTCTGTTACAGAATTCTGCTGTCAAGCATTATTTAAGTAGCAGCAACCGTATGAGGAGGTGAAGCGCATGTGTACAAACAGTCAGGATAATGAGAAAAAGCACGAAAGTGATAAAACCATTTTGCATTCCACCGACCGGATTGCGGACGAAACCGACATCGACCCGAAGCTGCTTGCGCTTCTGGATCAGGTTTGCGCATCCGGAGAAGACGCCCTTCCCGAGCTGAAGGCCTACACAGATGAGACACAGGCTGAAAATACTGGGGGCATGCATCTCGACGCAGAAAGTGCGCTGAAAGCATTCAAGGAGCAACACGCTGCGGCCTTTAAAACGCATAAGCGCACCCGCGCCCGACGATGGGGGTATCGTTTGTGTGTGATTGCCGCGGCGATCATTGTGCTCAATACGCTCTGCATTTTTGCGTTTGGACGCAGTATGTATGACTATGTTGCAATGTGGGGCGCAGAGACATTCGGATATATCATGCAGACGGCAAATCCTGAGAAATACGACCCGGATACCTATTACAATCCCAGAGAGCAGTATGTTGGCGAATTGCCGGAATATGATCCGAATGCTCCGCTTGGTTCTGAGGATAATCCGATTCCGCTCGATAGTCTGGAACCCCTTCCGGAATATGCAAATATTCCAGACACGGATGTTTCCGCAATGGGACTTGAAAAAAGCGAATCTGTATGGGATGAAGCACATATCATTGAGCGTTTTTCAATTCTTAACAAAGAATTGGCGGATGTCGCTTGTATATTTGGCATTCCAAATCATCTAATCCCTACATGGATTCCCGATGGATTTGTACAGAACGAAATAACTGTAACAAAAGATTATTCTTCGGAAACAGTTAATCTGGAAGGATATTATTCAAATGAGAATGAGGAATACCTTCTTGGAATTGTAGTTCGCACAATTAGTGATAATAGTGCTGGTGGGTTTACCGAAAAAGACGATCGCCCTGTAATAGAGTACTATACAAACGGGGTGGAATGGTATATTATGCATAATCTTGAGAATGTTACTGCTGTTACCATTATAGATAATCGGCACATTTTGTTTTTTGGACCAATTACTGTGAATGAAATGAAAAAAATGATCGACTCGGTATATAAAGAGCCATAAAACTACACATAAGCTGTTGAACGGCATGATACACCGAGGAGGTGAAGCACATGGAAACGAAACCTCAAAAGCATAAAGGGCAGCAGGAGCATGAAACTGCCTTTTTGCATGGCAACAGTCAGATTGCGGACGAAACCGATATCGACCCGAAGCTGCTTGCGCTTCTGGATCAGGTTTGTCAGTCCGGAGAAGATGCCCTTCCCGATTTGAAAACCTACACGGATGAGACACAGGCTGAAAATGCTGGGAGTACGCATCTCGACGCAGAAAGCGCACTGAAAGCGTTCAAGGAGCAACACGCTGCGGCTTTTGCAACGCATAAGCACACCCGCGCCCGACGGTGGGGATATCGTTTGTGTGTGATCGCCGCGGCAATCATTGTGCTCAATACATTCTGCATTTTTGCGTTCGGCCGCAGTATGTACGACTATGCGGCAATGTGGGGCGCAGAGACGTTCGGCTATATCATGCAGACGGCAAATCCGGAGAAATACGACCCGGAAACCTACTATAATCCGAATGAAAAATACATCGGGGAGCTCCCGGAAATAGACGCTGATTCAGAGGATATTATCCCAATTGAAGATATTGGTCCTGATCCGGCCTTTGCCGATGTTCCGGATACGGATGTGTCAGCGATGGGACTCGAAAAAACCGAATCTGTATGGGATGAACTGCACACGATTGAGAACTTTCGCATTCTCAATGAGGATTTTATTGCAGTATTAAAGGCGTTTGGTGTTACCGATCCTGTCGCACCGACTTGGATTCCTGATAGCTTTGTCATAGAGTATATTGAGTTTACCAAAGATTATTTATTGGATATATCATATTTCGATGTTTACTACAAAAATGAAAATGGTGCATTTACTATTGCAATCACCGATTTAAATGAATACAGCTCTGGAGGGATAGAAAAAGATGACCGACCAGTCATACGATATCCAACCAATGGTGTTGACTGGTATATCATGCACAATCTGGACTACGTTGTGGCATCAGCAGTCGTCAATCAGCGTGAGGTACTGTTTTGCGGGCCAGTGACCGTAGACGAAATGAAAAAGGTTATTGATTCGGTATATGAAGGAGAATAAAATGCGTAAACTAAAAAAACTGATTTCGATTGCCTTGCTGACAGCATTTGCAATGTCTTTTTCTGCTCTTGCTGCAAATGAAGTGGACAGTGCGGCACAATCTACATCTGCGCTCATGGAAGAAGCGGCAACATCGGACGGCGCAGGCTCGGAAGCCATCAGTTATGAACTGTATCAGCGATTTGCTGAGGATCCCGTCGCATTCCTCTCCGAGCTGGCCTCCCAGCCGGATGATGTGCGTCAGGTGGTCGTACAGTTTATTGTTTGGGAAAATAACTACGATGAAGATACGCTGCCGGATATTTTAAACGGACTTTCTAACCTTTCCGCCGACCAACTGGATGCAGCAGAGGAATTGACCGACTACTGGATCGCCTATCAGGCGCAAAACCCCGAAACAGAAATCCCAGAGGATACGTCGGTCACCCTGCCCGGCTTTGATGTACAGACCATTCGCGGCCTCATCGACCAGAACCTGTCGGTGTCCGATCCGTATTCAGACGAAGCGTTTTGCATCTCGATTACGAAAGCGTATGAAGCCGATCCCACGGCGTTTGGCGAAATGATCTCGGATTTGGATAACAGCGATATCCAGCGTCTCGGCGGACAGATTGCCTATGCCGTTGAGAATAAACTGGTTGATGTGACCTTGCCGGCAGAACAGAACGGCCTTGAGGCGTCTGCACTTTCGGTGCTCCAGCAGGCGATTGCACAAGCCGACCCTCCGCAGCGCACCAATGTGGGGACGGAAAAAGATACCTCTTTCCCAATACCGCTTGCTCTACTGATATGTGTCCTGTTGGGGATATTTCTGATAGCGGCAGTTTGGAGATTGGCAAAGCGGTCACGCTCTCGGTAAAATTTTTGATAAACAATGTGAACATTTCAGTTGTCAATGACAACTTTTAGCGTGGAACAATCGCATATAGCGGTTGTTTTTCTTGGCATAAATCAGCAAGAGTAATTTACAAAACAAACAACTATAACAAAAATCCGGCTGAAAGGCCGGATTTTTTGCTGTCATTATATCGTTTTTCGGGCATCAAGCCATATTTTCCGGAGCTTTCCACTTTAACAAACCAAATGCTGCAGTTCCCCAAATGACGAAAATTCACTTTATCGTGTTTTTTCGTCATTTTCTGCTATATATTGCATGATATCTTCAACGTGACAGTCAAGCAGCCTGCAAAGCAGATCAATGGTGTTGGTGGATACGCTTTTGCCGCATTTCATCGAATAGTAGGTCGCACGGTTAAAGCCCATCTTTTGCAATTGGTACGATGTGACTCCTTTATCTTTCATTGTTCTGAAAAGCGGCTCATAGCTGATCATTTTAAGGCCTCCGGAACGATTCTTATTTTTAAGTATTTTTCCACAATACGTTCAGATCTGTATCTATTGTGGGTATGACACAGCAATCGTATCAGCAGAAAGTGGGGGTTTGGATGAAGCCGAAAATCGAGCGTTTGGGCGTATTACTGGTTTGCATATTCCTGATCCTGTCAGGATGCAAAGCAGATCTCACGCAAGCAAACAACAGTCCCAGCACGGTCAGCGGAACAACAGCGCAGACGCCATCGGGCGACGCGCTCCAAGCGACCTTACCCGAAGCAGAACCACAACCGCAATGGGAAATCCCACAGTATGCAGGCGCGCCCTATACCGAGATCCATAACAATGTTCCCTTTTTCACAGACGAGGAACTAACTGACCAATCCTTTGAAACATACAGTCCGCTGGATGATCTGGGTCGTTGCGGCGCTGCGTTTGCCTGTGTGGGGCGGGATCTGATGCCGACCGAGGATCGCGGCAGCATTGGACAGGTCAAACCCAGCGGCTGGCATCTGGTCAAATACGACTGCGTGGACGGAAAATACCTCTATAATCGCTGCCATTTGATTGGCTATCAACTGACTGCCGAAAATGCAAATGAACGCAATCTGCTCACCGGCACGCGGTATCTGAATATCGAGGGGATGCTGCCGTTTGAAAATCGGGTAGCCGATTATGTGCAGCAGACGGGAAATCATGTACTCTATCGCGCGACGCCGGTTTTCAAGGGAGAAAATCTGCTGGCGAGTGGTGTGCTGATGGAGGGCTATTCGGTGGAGGACAACAGCACGGGAATTTGCTTCTGCGTTTATGCCTTCAACGTCCAGCCCGGCGTGCAGATCGACTATGTCACCGGGGCAAGTGCATTGGCAGACGCACCCTCTCCTGAGCCGACCATACAAGCACCGCCCGAGGAGGAGCCAAGCTATGTGCTCAATCACAACACGCGCAAGTTCCATCGACCGAGCTGCTCCAGCGTCGAGGATATTAAGCCGTCCAACCGGGAGCAATATAGCGGCTCGCGTGAAACGCTGATCGAACAGGGGTATGCGCCGTGCAAGAGATGTATGCCTTGATGCAATAAAGCTCCCATTTGACTGATATCCCATAAAAGAAATCCGACCTTGCGGCCGGATTAACGTGTGTTTTTGTCCAGAAAATACCGAACTTTTTCGACTCTTTGGCGCCGTCCTGTACAAACTGTTTTTCAGTCTCCTTGATCAACTCCAGCATATCCTGCGCGGCAGGATTTTTCCTAAAATGCCGATTTTAGGGCTGTTGACCTGCAATGAGTGGAACGAATCTTTTTATTCGCCAACATTTGAAACAACTTTTTGCTCTGTTATCTCCATATGCTGGCGGCGATATGTGTCATTATCTTTCATTTTCAGTTCAGCTTCCACTTGTGCAAGCTGGTTCTCTAATGATTCCTTTTCTCTTGTATCTTTGGCTGCCGCAATCTTCTGTTCCAGCTGCGTTTTTGTCTGTTTTAACTTTTCAATTTCTTTATCCACTTTATCTGTGTTTCCCGTCGTCTTTACAATGACTGGCTTTTCCCCCTCATTTTGAGACTCCGTTTTGGGCTGGTCCTGCATATCTTCTTGATTTTTGTCTACTTGAATGATTTGCTGTCCCTTTTCATCATGAGAAACTTTATACATGCCCGTACCCGCTGATTGCTGCGGCGCTTGCTTTTCATATGTATCGAATCTTTTTTTCATCTCGAAAGAAGAATCTTTGCTGCTTTCTTTTTCTTCTTGTTGTTCTATCTGTGCAAGCTGTTTTTCTATATTTGCAATACGCGTTTCTTTTTCGTCATTCGGCAAATCATCATTCTTTTTTATTTGCTCTAACTGCTTTTGAAGCTGTTCTGCTTTTGTATTTGAAGAAGCAGTATCATTGGTCTGCTGTGTTTCAAAGGTGGTAGCCAGATTACTTACTCCAGTTACATTTGCTATACTCATTTTTAACTTCTCCCTTTTGTCAAGTATAAGAAATATATAAACTGTTGTATGTGTTGATTTTCAGGCCAAAACGGAAAATGGTTCTTTGACTTAGAAATCCTAATTTTCCTTTGTTACTGCAATATTATTGAAACATCGCAAATGCTCGATATACTTCGTTTCGGTTGATATATTCCGTTCGAATCAAACCGGCCTGCCAGGGCTTGTTGGCAACCCGTTCCCGGTTATGGTCTATTTTGGCATCCAGCGCATCCAGAAACTTGTCGATGAACGGCTCAAAGGAATCTTGTAATACCTGCGACATCTTATCACTGATGCCTGCCTGCTTCATCTCGTCCGAAAGGGACTGATACTGTTGGGCAAGATATTTGCCCAAATCGGCATCACTGTCCTTGATTTCATAGGTATCCCACTCCGGATTTTTGATTTGCTCGGAAAGTCCTTTAGCGTAGACAGCGGCAAATGCTAAATCATCGTCGCTGTATGGAGCTTGTTCGCTGACAGTCTGGGTGGTTACTTTATCCGCCGACGATGCACCGGCACTTTCCCGCAGTTTGGCCGCCATATAGCCGTCATCCTGCTTGAGCCACTGCTTGCTGGGATCGGTGATGTTCGCATAAATGTCGTTTTCCGCAAGATATGCACTGTATTCGTCTGCTTTGCTGTCGATGGCTGCCAGAACGCTCTCCCGCATATCCGCAGAGACACCGGACTGTCCCATTTCTTCATAGAATCCGCCGATGTTAGCGGCATAGGAATCCGCCATTTCTTCCTTGGCCTTGGTGTATAAACCATCCAGCGTCTGCATTTCCTGTTCCAGCTTGTCGCCGGTGTACTGGGTTTGGATACGATCTTTCAAAACCGCATAGCGAGAAGCCAGATAGTCCGCCTTGGTTTCAAAACTTTCGGCGTTGTCAAAGCGTATATCCATGTGGATAAAATCTTCCTGCACACCGCGCCAGTCGATTTCGTCCCCCAGTCCGTTTGCCTCCAACTGAGCACGGAACGCATCCAAGCTCTCCTGACTGACCTGACCTTCTGTCATCAGCTTCACCGGCTTGGAGGGATCCAGTTCAAAGGAGTCCCCTATTTTGATGAAGTCCAGACGGTACTGCTTCATGTATTGATTCATCAGGGCATCTTCTTCGGTGTATTCTTTCTCCGAAGCCGGGCGAAGATCGGCCGCCAAGTCAAGCTTGGCGTTGATTGGCGTCGCTTCCGGCGTTTCCAGCACTTGCAGACGGTTGGGCAGATACGGATAAGCGCCGCTCAGCTCCACCCGATCCCGGTTTGCCGCTTTGGACTGTGTCTGCGCCTGCAAAAGAGCGGCGGACACAGCGGAGTTATTCTGTTTTATGCTGATATTGTTAAGCCAAGTGCTCTTCAACCACGGATTTGCACCAAATTGGCCGATATACATATTGTTCTTCCCCCCATACGAATGTCTTACACGCGAACATTTCTACATACTATCTATATATTTTATTTATCGGTTGATTTTTGCGGAAGTAAAGAGTCCTGATGTGTCTATCAGGTAAAATTTAGGATATAGATGCCGCCGTGCCAAATAAAAATGTAGACTTTGGGAATGTCACATTTCTTATGTATTTACTCGGAGTATGGGATAAACGAAATCTGGTAGCCGGAATTCTGCCCCTGATGCACCTGATAGATGCCGGACGACGCTATTTTTTGTGCGCTTTGCTCATAGGTGTCCATTCTGGGCTGTGCGGCAGAGGAAGCTATGGAGGTCCCCTGTGCTTTTTCTACTGAGGAAAGCATTTCTGCCTGCGGCACATCATTTTTGACGGCCTGGAGTTCTTCCGATACCTTTTCCAAGTCAGCTTGCAGTTTTTCCTGCTGCTCCGCAGTGGATATCCCGCTGTCGGTACCCGTGGACTTCATGAGCAGCAGGGTATTCTGAAGCTGCTGCTGCTTGGTTTGCAAATCTGCTTCCTTGTCGGCAGGACGATTATTTCCGAAGAATGTGCGGCCTTGCTTCGGACTGGTCATTGTAGTCAATGGGTTGATATACCCTGAACGTATCTGTAAAGACATACAATTCCCTCCTTATGTTGTGATTCATCTGTTGTTTTTCATGCAAAACCTTCCCAAAAGTCTACAGAAAACATATCGGAACATTTTGAGGAACGGAAAGATGAATCACGTAAACGGTCGCTTTCCTTGCGTAAATGGTATCCATCAGGACGGATTGCCCATGTCGATATAATCCAGAATGGTTTCCATCGTTTCTGTAGAAAGATATCCGCCATACAGACAGAATGTGCTATGCGCAGTCGTACACTCGGCCCAGCTGCAATCCCCGTATGTTGTGATGACAAACTCCACACCGTGGGCGTTGGTATAGGCATAGGCCTCGTCATAGTCGCTTTCCGTGATATAGGGCGCGCCGTAGGCTTGGTTATCCGCATCCGGCTCGTATGTGTATTCAATGGTGAAATAGGAACCCTCCGTGGGTCCGGCATACAATGCGTCGCAGTACAGCCCGGCATCCGTGCCGTTGCGGTCTGTGATGGTGTAGAGCAGATTGGCATCCGGTATATATGCAAAGACCGTATTCAAACCGGAAAAATCAATGGAAAGATCGCCGCGCATCCGCTCCTGCAGCAGGGCCGGGTCCTCCGCTGTAAACTCTTCCTTGACAGCGCCGGCTTCGGAGAAAATGCTGCGGGCACGCAGAGGGCCTTCTGCATCCGTTACTTCCATGAAGCTCCATGCATCATCCGAACGAATGGAGCCGTACATGGTCTCCTCCGACGTCCACCCACGGGATTTGAACGTATAATCGTCGATCACCCGTTCTAGGGAGAAGGTGGAGCGGGAGTTCGGCGCTTGATACACCACAGCCTCCGGTTGGCCTGTGGCCGTGTTATTATTCTCCTCAATGACAGCGTTCAGCGCGTCGTGATCCTTCAGAATGGTTGGGTTGTGGAACAGGTAGGTACAGGTGGCTGCCGCGCTTACGGTCAGAACGCAGATCGCCAACACAACTGCCACAACCGGGGTGCGGCGATACCATTTGGATGCTGTGCGTTTACCTGTGTCTGTCTGCCGAAGATTGCTGCGGATGCGTTGGGCCATGTGGTCCGGCATAACAATGTGAGAAACGGCTTGCTTCAAATCAGTTTTATCCATAAGCTCCTTCTTGCATCTCCTCACCTCCATTCACTACAAATACACGCGAAAAGGCCATTTGGTCAATTATTATTCTCTTTGTTATTTCTCTGGCATTGGCATGCGTGAAAGAATGATGACTGGTTTGAATGGCAGGCAGGAGTTTGGTCATATTCCAAAACCGCCCTCCACCGGCAAACGCAGTGAAAGGGCGGTTTTGTGCAAAAATTATGTTCTCATGCATGGCATTCTTGTTTTGGGGTACAGAGCAGCACACTGATCCGAAAGGTTCCGTCTGTATTTTCAATTTCTGTGATGCCCTGATACTTTCGGGAAATGGCTTCAATGTTTCGCAGACCGATGCCCTTTTCAATGGGGCGGCTTACGGCGACAGAATTGGTGGATTCAATGACCAAAAAATTGGCTCTTACCTTTGTTGTGATGCTCAGCACTCGTTTGGATTGCTCCACCTGCATACACGCTGTGATTGCATTGTCCAGAATATTGGAAAAGACAACGCATAGATCCAGATCCTCTATGTGAAAATGCGGGGGAATCTGCACGCTGCAATCCACCCGAATTTCACAGTACCGGGCATGGCCCAACTTTTCTTTGAGGAGGGTATCCAAAATCAGATTACCCGTAGAAACGGGAATCGTAAGCGAGCTGCAACCGGCTTGCAGGGCCACGGCATACTGTTCTGCGGCCCCATACTTTGCTTCCTGTATCAGACCGGATAAAACCAGCAGATGGTTTTTGATATCATGCTGAAAGGCGGAATATTGCGCATCGCGTGTTTTTGCTTCTTCCAGATAAGTTTGCTGTGCAGCCAGCTGACGTGTGAGCAGTGCCACTGCGGTTTCCTGCTCTGTCAGCCGGATTACCTTACAAACAATCTCAATCATGATGAAAAATACAACGGCTGCACCGGACAACAGAAGCAGTGCCGTGAAGCTGCCATCTCTTCGAAACGAGAACAGGTACTGCGCAAAACTCGGGCTGTCCAGCCGCAGACCATACCGAATGGTCAGCACCATCAGCGCACCGGGCAGTAACAGCGCATACAGGTAGGGAGAGATGGAGTTTTGCAGCGAAAATGCAACTCTCTTTTGTATCCACACCAGCAAAAGCAGGAACAGAATATCCAAAGACAGAGAAAGAACAATTTGCACCAATGTCCCATCGAAAGGCAGGTTCCAGTGGGCGGCGGCGTATGCGGTCAGCACAGCTGTGAATCCCTCTGCAAAGGTGCGCAGTGTGAACAAAATCGACATCGGTGCCAGCAAATCCGTCCATCGGATTTTGATAAAAACTACGGCGTAAACCATCCACAAGGGAATCTCCAGCCAAAAGGTACCGGGAATCTGCCAGCGGGTGACGGCAGCCGTGAGAACGATAGTGACGGCCAATAAGATAGGGATGTGCTTTTTTCCGTCTGTCTGAGTGATGGAGAGGAAAAAATCAATCGAAAAATATGTAACAATCCCATTTGATACCATCCACCAAAGGTACAACGTGACCGGCAAGGTTATTCCCACCTCCTGCATGATTCCAAAAGCCGCAGAGTGAACTCCTGTTGTTTTCTGCGGGAAATGAAAACCTTGCTTCCTCCAACCAGCAAGGCTATCCCCGGTTCCTTATCCACAACATAGTCAAGATTTACAAGATAACTTCTATGACAGCGGAAAAAGCGCTTGTCCAGCGCCGGCTCTAAAGAATCCAGCGTACCGGAATAGCTGTATCGGTCGGACAAAGTATGAATGATGGTCTGGTGGTTGAATACTTCACAATACGTAATATCTTTGATTCTTACTTTGGACACACTGGCTCTCTTCGTGAGAATCATTGTCTTTTCATCGTCAGAAACGGCCCGGTTCCATGCCTTATCCAAGGCAGAAAAAAGTTTGCTCTGGTCGATAGGCTTTTCAAGATACTGTATTGCATCCACATCGAAGGCTTGGAATACATATTCCGGATATGCAGTGATAAAGATGACTTGACTATTGCATCCAGCCTCCCGGAGCCTTTTCATCGTGTCCATTCCGTTTTTCCCGGAAAGCTGAATGTCCATCAAGATAATATCCGGAATAATGCCGGAGCATGAAAGTTCCTCTCCGCTGAAATACAGTATAATGGCAGCCTTCCGTGCCTTCTGCTCGAGATATTGTTGCACTATATCCTGCAAGTGCGCGGCGAAATGGGTTTCGTCCTCACAAATTGCAATATTCATGTTTCATTTCCTCCTGTGTGTGTTATTTTACCACACTATGCAGTGGCTTTCCATTTTCTGCTTGCGAGTTTTGGATTTAGTGCTATACTAAAATTGAAATTAATCATTATCGACGAGCAGAATTCTGTAGGTTTTGTCAATGATAGGGGGATGTAAGATGAAATGTGTACAGTGCGGCGCAGAAATGAAGGATGGTGCAAAGTTTTGCCAGGCTTGTGGTGCAAAACAGGATGTGCCGACAGAAGAGAAGCGATTTTGCAAGTCCTGTGGTGCGCCGCTGAAGCCCGGCGCCGCATTTTGCACTGCTTGCGGCGCGAAAATAACGTCTGAACCGCAGCAAAAACCGGAAAAAGAGACAGCCGGGCAGCCCTCTGCTCCTGCTGCACCCATGCCGGTGCATGCGGAAACAACAGCGCCGCAGCAACCGGCGCCCAAGAAGAAAGGGTACCTGCCGGTTATTATTATTGTGGCCGTGCTGCTGTGTGCCGGTATTGTAGCTGTTGCTCTGAAATTTACGGTATTTTCTGCACCGACGGATGAAAAGACGGCGGCGAATACATCGGATACGTCTGTAGAGCAGGAAACAAAACAAATAAAAGAAGTGGATTCCGAACAGATTGACAGCAGTGATGCGGATTTGGTCGCAGATGACGAGGTTTCTCTGCAGGGTATGGTGAAAGTATCCACAGATAACCGGCTGTTTTTGGAGTGGAGTGAACCGATGTCCATTTTGCTGAAAGAGGATGACGGTGAATTTGTGAAACTAAATGACGTAAGCTCCGCATATTTGCAGAATGATGGTGTGGATAGCAGCTTGTGGAGTGAGCTTCCGCTGGAGCAGAAAGTTCTTGTCACGGGAGAATTGGAGTTGGACGGCAGTCAGCTGATTTTGAAAGCGAATCGGATGACCGATCCGAACGGGAACGCAATTGTGACCGAGGCAGAGGAAGCAGTATCCGAAGAAATTCTGCCGGAAAGCGATTCCCGTCTGCTGACGCAGAAGGATGTGGAAGGGCTGAGCTTGCAGCAAATCAACTATGCCAAAAATGAAATCTATGCGCGTCATGGTAGAAAATTTGCATCCAAGGAGCTTCAAAATTACTTTAACGCGCAGTCGTGGTACCACGGAACCGTAGACGCGGCGAATTTTAAAGAAAGCGTATTGAGTGATGTGGAGAAGAAGAATGCGGAATTTCTTGCGGAGGTTGAGTTCAGCATTGCGCCGAATGGATATCAACTGGATCAGTAAAGCGGGATGGACTTGCATTGCGACGCTTCTGGTGACGGTGTTTTTCACCGGATGCACCGGAGCACAGCAGCAGCCGACGGCCGAGCAGGAAACCATTCCGGAGGTAACGGTTGAGCAGCCGCAGGAAAAAGCACAGCCGGATAAAAAGGATTTCCTGATTGCGATTGATCCCGGACATCAATCCTGGGAGATCGATATGAGCGCAACCGAACCGAATGCACCCGGATCTTCTGTGATGAAAGCAAAAGCGACTACAGGTACAATGGGAACCTTTTCCGGGACCTATGAATATGACCTGAATCTGGATATCTCGTTACGGCTGCGGGAGCTGTTGAAGCAGCAAGGCTTCTCTACCCTGCTCACACGGGAGGACAATGAAACCGCAATCAGCAATGCAGAACGGGCGACGATGGCAAACGATGCCGGCGCGGATATACTTTTACGCATTCATGCCAACGGCAGTGAGAATCCTGAGGCAAGCGGTGCGCTGGCGCTGGTCCCTTCCGCAGAAAATGTGTATGTCGGCAATTTATCGGAGAAAAGCACCCATCTGGCGCAAACGATTCTGCAATCCTATTGCGATGCAACCGGGATAGAAAATCTGGGTGTTCAATATAATGATATAATGACCGGTATCAACTGGAGCGCACAGCCGGTGGTCATTCTGGAAATGGGATTTATGACAAATGAGCACGATGACCTGTCAATGGCGCAGGATGCGTTTCGCCAGACAATGGCGGAGGGGATTGCAGAGGGAGTGAAAACGTATTTTGAAACGGTGGAATAGGCTGATATGCTGCGCGCTGACCTTGCTTTTGTTATCTGCATGCGCACAGCCGGAGGATGCAGCCGAAAAAAATGCGGATTCTGCTGTGGATACTGTGGATATCATCCCGCCTGTTGAAGCCATCCCATCGGAAAAGGAAATTGCCCAGTTATCCCAAGACAAAGAGCTGACCGCTTTGCTGCAATCCCTTGCCGATGATGCAGCACAGACAGGCGGCGTATGGGCGGTCGCAGTGCAGCGTGCAAACGACGAGCAGTGCTATGCCGTCAACAGCAAGCCGATGCAGTCTGCCAGTTTGATTAAACTATTTGTAGCCGCAACGGTCGAAGAAAATCCGGATTCGGTTGCGGCATGGGAACAGTGCAGCGGAGAAACAGCGGATTTGTTGTTCCATATGCTCTCGGAAAGCGACAATGAGGCGACCAATACGCTTGTAAAGCGCCTTGGAAACGGAAATGCCGAAGCGGGTATGGAACTGGTCAATGCATATTGCACGAAATACGGCTATCAGGATACTTCTATGGGGCGTCTGATGCTGGATTTCCATGCGGATGCGGATAACTTCACATCGGTGGAAGATTGCTGTGCGTTTCTGCAATCGCTGTTGTCCGGTGAAACAGTGGGAGCCGATGCGATTCTGGATGCATTAAAGCAGCAGACAAGGACGGAAAAAATCCCTGCCGGTGTTCCGGAAGGGGTTGAAACCGCCAATAAAACCGGAGAACTGGATACAGTGGAA
This sequence comes from Agathobaculum sp. Marseille-P7918, assembly GCF_964248325.1. Lineage (NCBI taxonomy): Bacteria > Bacillati > Bacillota > Clostridia > Eubacteriales > Butyricicoccaceae > Agathobaculum > Agathobaculum sp. Marseille-P7918. The sequence goes on from NZ_CAXTXI010000007.1 coordinate 28,872, forward strand.
AATGATGCGGCGATTGTCTGGAGCGGGGATTCTCCGTACATCCTTTGTGTAATGTCGCAAGATATTGCGGATACAAGCGCGGCAAGAAGTCATATCGTTGCGATTTCACAGCAGGTCTACCAGTATCTTTCCGGTTTGCAGGCGGATCAATAAAGAGGGTTTTGACAGAATTTGAGGGTTGGAAAAAAGATTGGAGGATAAACAGATGTATTGTGGAAATTGTGGAACAAAAAACGATGATACGGCTGCCTTCTGCCAGGCGTGCGGCTCACCGTTGACAGCAGCGCCAGGGGCCAGCGCAGGGGCGGCGGCAATATCGCAAAGACAGGCCGACAGAAAAAAGGGAATCATCGCGGTGGTTGCCGCCGTTGTGGTGATTGCACTGGTGGCCTGGCTGCTGTTCGGCGGAAGAGGCTATAAGGCTACCGTGGAAAAGTTTTTCGAAGCCTGCATGGATGGAGATGTGCAGGGTGTGTTTGAACTGATACCCAACGATGTGATTAAAAGCACAATGGAGTCACGAGGCTATGATAAGGGGGATATGCAGAACTTTGTAAATCAGACAGAGAATGAGTTAAAGGGTATGCTGGCACTTGGCGGCGTAATTACAGGCGATATGGATTTGGATGTTGATATCATCGGAGATACCGATATCACAGGAGAACAATTGAAAACATTGCAGACAGAGTATAAAGACGAATACAATGTGAAGGTGAAAAAGGCCAAAATTGTAAATGTAAATGTTTCGCTTGATTCCAGTATTTTTTCAGGAGCGCAGGATTTGGAAATTCCTGTGATAAAAGTCGGTCGTTCCTGGTATTTAGATGTAAACTCGCTTTGATAACCAGCAGAGAAATCATAGATAAAAATATAGGGGGATAAATGAAATGGCTTTTTTTGACGATTTGGGAAGAAAACTGACTTCAGTCAGTCAGTCGGCAGTACAAAAGACGAAAGATGTTGCGGATATTGCAAAAATCAATGCAGAGATTTCCGAGCTGGAACGCACGGCAAATAATCTGTACTATCAGATTGGCAAGCTGTATGTTGCAAAACATGCGGCGGATTATGAAAGCGATTTTTCCGGCATGATTGGTTCAGTAATCGAGTCGGAAAGAAAAATAGCCGAGTGCAGGCAGAAAATTCAGGATATCAAAGGTGTGGTTCGTTGCGAGAAATGCGGTGCGGATATTCCGGCCGGTGCGGCATTTTGCAGTTTCTGTGGCGCACCGACACCCAAAAGTGCGGCATCGGTCAATACGCAAAATTTGGAGAAATGTCCAAGCTGCGGCGCAATGATCCCTCAGGGTGTGCGCTTTTGCACTGCATGCGGCAAACCGATGCTGCGGGACGCCGTGCCGCCTGTACAGGAAGCACCTGCTGACGAGCAGGCATCGGCGCCTTCGATGGAGCAAACGCCGGCTGCAGAAGAATCAACTGCTAAAATCTGCCCGGCCTGCGGCGCTGCCAATGAGGCAGACTGCGCCTTTTGCACAGAATGCGGGCATAAGCTATAATGGACGGCATTTGGACATACAAGGGCGATTTGTCAGATATAAATAAGCATGTCAGAAATGGGATGGCGTTAAGCCATCCCATTTCTTATGGAATGAAGTTAAGGAGATGTATGTAAGGCATTCCAGAAATATTATATAAAAGATATTGATTGAAAAAATGCAAGAAATTAACATATGATAATGCTTCATTTCGCTTTTGGATATATAATCTTATTGTAATAAATGTAAAAATAGGGGGATTTGAGAAGAAGATTATTAAAATGTCTTATAAAAATGTATTACATTTATCAGAGCAAACACTGCTAGAACGTTTTGTTGATAATACAAAGCGTCTTCATTTGAAGAGAGGCGATTTGCTCATTCGTGAGGGGGAAATGCAGGACAATTTCATTTTTCTTTTAATATGTTGTGCCAACATACTGCGATGGAATGGTATCAATGGTTTTTCAAGAATATGAAATAAGGAGTAAGGATATTGCATCATTTCTCTGGATGATGCCTGTTACATTATGCCGATTGAGAGGTGTTTTGCGCGCACAAGCTGAGAACTTGTGTTTTGAGAAAAATAAGTGTTTTTTGATTGGGGGATAAAATAATGTTTTGCTGGAAATGCGGTAAGGAAGTCTCCCCTGATTCCAAGTTCTGCGAATATTGCGGAAGCGCATTGGATCAAGGCCAAAGGGACAATTCGACGGCAACCCAGCCGAAAAAAGAAAGGCATCACAAAAAGGGAATTGCCTGTGTGATAGTTGCTTTGCTCGTCATAGCAATAGGTGTGGGAGGTTTTTGGGGAATCAAAAATTTGTTGGATAATCAAAATCAAGATGTGAATGTGATTTTCTCTTTTCAAGATGAAGGTTTTGATACACCTGAGGAACTTGCTGCGGCATTTACCTCTGCTATCCAAACGCAGGATTTTGAAAAAGCGTTGACCTATTTTGATATTGTCAATGCCTCGCAAAGCAATGTTGCTATTGCTATAGAGCGTTCGGGTATCTATTCGGTAATAGATGCAAGCAATTGGGGGCGGCTTCCCACGGAGCATGAATCGTATGAATCATATATACCGTTAAACATGGTTGGTCGATTAGCTTGTGGGCAAAGGGAGATGATTTCCTTCCTATTCGATCTCTTGATGGGGGACAGTAATTTTGCTGAATTACGGGATATAGCGGATTCGAAAATGGCGGTAATTTCCACCGATGATACTTCAGGTACAGCTACATATGCGGACCTTTTCACGGCACTCGATCCGTCGCAGTTGTCAACACTGAACTTCGTAGAATTGATTTATGTGAATCCTGAGGCTCAGGATGATGAGAGCAATCGCCAAAATATTGCAAAGCTATGCGAACAGTATATGTGTGATGATATAGCCGATTATTATATCATTTATACACTAAATGATCAGTACTATTGCGGCAGTATGCGTCTGCATCATTATGAGGATGGTTGGAAAATCTTTTCGCTGTCTGCCGCATTATCCGGTATGGGAAGCGGCGAAGCAATTCCCATATCCAGACAAGAGTATCTGGACCTTGTACAGACCCATAAATTAGAGCAATAAATATCACTGTCTTTAATATGATTTTTCATATTTATCCAAGAGCAATAATCAATGTTTTAAAGAAAAACGGTTTGTTTTGGTGGGAGGTTTAAAAATGTTCTGTGGAAATTGTGGAGCAAAAAATGAAGAGAATGCGACGTTCTGTCATGCGTGCGGCGCTCCGCTCACGACAACAGAGAAAAAAGTTGATGGATTAGGACAAATAACGATAGGACAAAAACAGACAAACATTAAGGCAATCTTTTCAATTGTTGCCGTGGTGGTCGTGGTTGCATTGATCGGGTTCTGGCTATTTGGAGGAAGAAGCTATGAGAAAACCATTGACAAATATTTTGATGCAAGCATGAACGGAGATGTTAATGCGATTCTTGATCTTTTACCGCCGGGCATGATGGAAAAAGCCATGGAACAGCAAGGATACAGCGATCAGGATATGGAAGAGTTTATTGATCAGGCCGAAAGCGAATTGCAAAGCCAAATATCTTCACTTGATACAATGATGGGTGAAAACTGGAAATTAGACTGTGAGGTTTTGTCGGATACGGATATCACTGGGGATGAACTGCTGGATATTCAGAATGTATACAATGAATACGCAGTTAAAGTGAAAGCTGCAAAAACAGTAGATGTTACTGTTTCTATAAAATTTGGAGAACAGGAAAGAACACAGGATATGGAAATGACGGTTGTGAAGGTGGGACGGTCGTGGTATTTGGATATGGATAGTTTGGGCAGTTTACTCTAATTTGCAAATATATAAATATGGGGGAGAATATAAGAAATGGCGTTCTTTAATGATTTAAGCAGAAAGCTGACCTCAGTCAGCCAAACGGCTGTACAAAAGACAAAAGATGTTGCGGATATAGCAAAGATCAATTCGGAAATTTCCGATCTGCAGCGCACAGTAAACAATCTGTATTACGAAATTGGAAAATTATATGTAGCAAAACATGCAGCAAGCTGTGAAAGTGATTTTGCCGGAATGATTGGTTCGGTTTTAGACGCAGAAAATAAAATTTCAGAACGCAGACAGCGAATTCAGGACATTAAAGGTGTAATCCGCTGTGAGAAATGCGGTGCGGAGCTGCCTTCCGGTGCAGCATTTTGCAGTTCTTGCGGTGCATCGATCCCCAAAAATACAGTTGCTGTTGACCATACAGATATGGAAAAGTGCGCAAACTGTGGGGCTATGGTACAGAAAGGAATGCGATTTTGCACGGTATGCGGTAAACCAATGAATCAGCAAATGCCATCCCAGAACGAAGACCAAGACGAAAACCAGGTTGAAGCCGCGGAAAGAACTTGTCCCAACTGTGGTGCAAAAATAGAGAACAACGAAACTTTTTGTACAGAGTGCGGAGCAAAATTATAATCTTTAACAGCGGCTGCTATCAAGGGCTGCAATCGACACAAAAGGCATCTATATCAAAATGCAAAGCAAAATATAAAAATAATCTTATAGTTTGTTCAGTATGCGATATATGAAACGATGGAATACCGTATTTTGGACATAATATTTCTCTTGTCTTGAAAGTTACCGCTAAATGATGATACATGCCATAGGTGTTGTTCTGCAGTGGGTTGATAGAAATAAGATGAGATAGTAGAAAGGGGCAGCGGATGAGTATGTTTATCCACTGCCTCTTAGCACTTAGTCAAGTATTTGAATGGATGCAATGCAAAAGTAAAAATGGGTGTTGTTTAATATGAGAAGGGGGAGCATATGGGAAAGTTTTGCGGAAAATGCGGTTCGAAGCTGGATGAAAAAACCGGATTATGTCCGAACTGCGATGCGGATAAATTAAATAGCCAGCAAAAGCCAGCTGAAGATTCAGCTGAAAATGGAAGTCAGGAGCAGAAACAGCAAGAGCCTTCCAGTACGCCGCCTGATACTTACCATGATGATGAAAACAAAAAATCGGATAAAAAGACAAAGAAAAAGGTAAAGCCGGTACAGAAGGAAAACAGTCACAGGATAGGTGGACCTTTGCGCAGGATATTGGTGGTTTTGGTCCTTTTACTGGTTCTTGCTATTGGTGCGACAGGGCTACTTGCCTATTGTGGAATGGTGAATATTCCAATATTTACTGATTTATTCGATCAAATGGGCGCAGGAAACACTTCGGCGGATATAGAAAAGGATATTCCTGAAACCGATACAAGCGGATTTGTATTTTATGATTCATCAAAAGAAAATGTTGTTACGGACGCAGGAATGACTTTTGTTAATAATGAGATTTTGGTCACGCTGCGCGACGAACAGTTTCGAGCCGATTTGGAGAAATATCTTTCCTCTGTAGGCGGTGAAATTGTAGGTGAAATACCCGAACTGAGAGAGTATCAGATCTTATTGGATCAGCCTATGTCATACAATGCGTTGACTGATTTGGTGCATGATCTGGAGAGCCTTGATTGGGTTCGGTCCGCAACACCCAATTATGTGATAGATTTAAACGCAGATTATATACCAAACGATAAAAAATGGAAGAATCAATGGAGTGATATTCCGGAAGGTCAAAATTGGGGAGTTGAGGCGATCGATGTCCCGGAGGCATGGGAATATAAAGACCAGTTAGGCACGGTTAATATAGGAATATTTGATAATGTGTTTGACGTTTTTCATGAAGATTTGAATTTTTCGGAGCAGCCTCTGGGAAATACGTTGGCTGTTAATGCCATAACAAACTGGAAGGAAAAATACAGTCACGGAACGCATACGGCTGGCACTGCTGCAGCTATTTTCGATAATAAGAAAGGTATAGCGGGAATTTCAGTAAAGACAAATTTGTATGGAGCTTCTTCCAACGGCATTGGAGAAACGGTTAAGGGTTCGCTTCAGAATATTCGGATAGCCTTGTATTACCTGATCGGCATGAAGGATTGCTCTGTCGTAAATATGAGCCTTGGTGCCGATGTGCTCACATTTAACGCCTCCCGTGAATGCTGTGCGGCAGAAAAGCAGTTAGACGAATTTGCAAGCGGTATTGCGGATTGTTTGCGCTTATTAATCGACAGTGGGCACCAATTTGTAATATGTAAATCGGCAGGAAATCAAAATGCGGATGGCGGATATCAATATTTTCTAAAAGATACGGCTGATTCTGTCAATGCTTACGATTATCTGTCTTACAGCGAGTATTGTGACTATTTGAAGGGAGAAGGCACTGCATATCATGAAAAAGTCTTTTCGCGCTACAAAGATAGGAAAGCTGAAATCGAAGAACGATTGATAAGCGGAAATGTGGACGCGAAATATGACATTTTAGGTGCAATTACCGATGAAAAAGTACGGAATAGAATTCTTATTGTTGGCGCTGTAGAAAATTTGGGCAGCCACAAAGAGGGCGGATTTTTATTCTTTGGCGGAACCGAAGTACATGATGGATATGCGATAGCTGATTACAGCCAATGTGGTGAAGCCGTAGACATATTGGCGCCGGGAGGAAACTATAACGAAAAAGGAGAGGCTGTGGCGGGGATTGCAATCCACAGTACGTTTAAAAACGGTTATGGATATATGTGCGGAACCTCTATGGCAGCGCCGCATGTTGCCGGTGTCGCGGGGCTGGTTTTTGCAGCGAACCCCGATTTGAAGGGAGAAGATGTCAAAAGAATACTATGTGATTCAGCTGTTGGCTCATATGGAGAAGAAAAATACGGCTTACTCAATGCAAATAATGCTGTTCAGGCGGCGCTGCATTATACGCCGCAAAATATAGAAGCCGGACAATTTGAGTTATCCGAGGTTCCGGATGAAGCGGTTGAATTTAACGGCCATTACTATTATGCCTATCCGGCCTCTGCCGCAGCCAACTGGGAATTGGCCCAGCAATACTGCGAGGAAAAGAATGGTTATCTGGCAACGATCACTTCGCAGGAGGAAAACGATTTTCTTTACTCTTATATCCATCAAAAAGGGTTTGACCAAGCGTATTTTGGTTTATCCGGCGGTCAGCAGGAGGACGGATGGAAATGGGCAAACGGAGAGGAGCTGGAATACACAAACTGGGAATCCGACAATAGCAAAAGTGGAAACTATGCTTTACTGTATTCCGAGCGTGCGAAGGACATGGTAAAAAGTGCGCAGTCGTCCTCTGAGCTGACGGAAGAAACAACCACTTATTCCGTTGACCAGATAATGGATGGCGATTTCAGCACTGCATGGGCAGATGGTGTGGATGGACAGGGTATCGGTGAATCCATTTCCCTGATTTTTGACCAGACGTATTTGTTAAGCGGTTTTGAAATCAATGCCGGATTCCAAAAAAACAATGACCTGTATTGGAAAAATTCGAGGCCGGAAACAATTACGATAGAATATCCGGACGGTTCCAGTGAGCAGTGCATATTGCAGGATATCAACGATAAGCAGACAGTATATCTCCAGAATCCTGTCGAGACAGACCGCCTTACCATTCGCATTGATTCGGTATATGAGGGTACGAAATATCAGGATACTGCGATATCGGAGCTGACGCCAATCGCATATAAACAGGATGGAGGCACCTGGGAAACCGGCAATTTCACCGGCGCTGCGGAAAGTGACACAACAGCGTTCCTCTGCGAATGGGGAGAATATCAGTTGGACGCCGACAATGCAGGGCGCACGACTTCGGAGGAACGCGACATTGTTCTCGTGCTTGACATATCCGGAAGTATGGCAGGAACGCCGCTCGAGGAAACCAAGAAAGCTGCCAGCAGTTTTATTGATACGGTTTTGGAAGAGGATGCCAGCATTGGTATTGTGACGTATGCGGCAGATGCAGAGATGGTGTCGGATTTTTCTGTTGAGAACAGTCACCTGCAGGGAATTGTTGAGGAGATTTCTTCCGGAGGTGGAACAAACATTGAAGCGGGATTGGCCAAAGCACAGTCCATGCTTAACAGCAGCAACGCCAAACAAAAAATTATAGTCCTGATGAGTGATGGAGAACCGAACGAAGGCAAAGTTGGCGAGGAATTGATTGCCTATGCAGACCAAATCAAACAATCAGACATCACGATTTATACTTTGGGATTTTTCGAGAGTCTGGGAGATAAATCTGCTGCACAGGCCCTAATGGAGCAAATTGCAAGTGATGGCTGCCATTATGAAGTTGAAAATGCGGACAATCTGGTATTCTTCTTCGGAGATATTGCCGACCAGATTAACGGACAAAAGTATATTTATATCCGTATTGCCTGTCCGGTGGATGTATCGGTCAGCTATCAGGGAGAAACCTTGGATTCCAGTGAAGAAAACCTCCAGACAAGGACCGCATTCGGTTCGCTGACGTTTGAAGAAAGCGAGGAAGAACAGGAAGAGCAGGCGGATGCCCAACAAGGTTCGGACAATCGAATCAAGACGCTGCGACTGAAAGACGGAGTGCAATATGATATCCGTATTCAAGGAACCGGCCTTGGAAAAATGAATTATACCATCGGTTTTATGGATGAAAATGGAGATTACAGCGATTTGAGAAATTTTGAGGATATCAGAATCAATCGCAGTACCATCATTGATACCGTTGCGGCCAATACGGATACAACCGAACTCAAGGTTGATGCGGATGGAGATGGAAAATATGATTTGAAATACCGTGCCAAGGCAAACGAAACAGGCGAAATCGTGGACTATACGCTTGTGATTTATGGTGTGCTTGCCGCTATTGCAGTTATTCTGGTGGGAATAGGCGTATTTATGCTGAAACGGCGGGCGAAAAAGAGGATGAACCGTCAGTAAGACTGTGAAACTTGCGTAATTGTTTCCTTTTTCTTTTATGCATATGCAGTCGGTCAGTAAGCAATGACAAGAAAAGAAAGGAGAGAAAACCATGAAGCAAAAAATCTTGTTGTCTATATGCCTGATGCTGGCTTTATTCAATGGAACAGTGAGCGCAGCAGGCGCTTTCCCCTTTACAGACGTTCCATCCAGTCACTGGTCCAGAGAGTCAGTGGAATACGTCTATGAAAATGGATTGATGAACGGGGAAAGCGATACTGCGTTCCGTCCTGACGGAAGTCTCACCCGCGCAATGTTTGTCACGATTTTGGGCCGAATGGCTGGGGTAGGTCAGGATACCTATCCCGGCAGTTCGTTCAGCGATGTGCGGACCGGACAATGGTACAGCTCCTATGTGGCTTGGGCAGCCCGGACAGGGGTAACAGACGGCACAGGCGATGGGAAATTCTCTCCGGATGATGCCGTCACCCGAGAACAAATGGCGGCTATGATCGCTCGGTATGTAAACAGCGCGGGTTTTTCTCTCCCGGAGGCCGGCAATCCAGCTGCATTTTTCACGGATAAAGCGTATATTTCCTCTTGGGCGCAAGAGGGCGTGGAACTGATGCGCCGGACAGGCATCCTCACGGGCTATGAGGACGGTTCTTTCCAGCCGCAGGAAACCGCAAATCGCGCCGAAGCAGCCACGATGTTCATGCGTCTGGACAGAGCTGTGGAACAGAAGTCAGGTTCTGAGCTTACTACAAAAAGCCTAATGGAATATTTCTCCACAACAGATGAAATAGAGCAGGCAGGACAGCCCTATCTGAACAGCGAAGGATATGTTTCTATTTCCGATATTGATGAGCTGCTGGATGCTGTTGAGGCTGAGGTGAAGCATCAACAAGCTCTCGGTACCATTTCTGATTATGAAAGAGAGGAGCAGACCATATGGATACAGTTAGCCAGCGGAATCCAATATGTGTACTTAGCTCCGCTGGAAAACACCAGTAGTATCGGTCAGGGAGTACATCTGTCTATACTGACCTATGAACCGTTTAGCCGCTGGTGGGAAACGGAAAGACCAGGAAAAAATCAGGATGTGAACGGAGAGGCTGCAACAGACGGCGTGGCAAAAGAAATTGCAGCTGCCTTTGATAATTATTCCTTCACAAAAAACTATGATGATGCCGCAGTGACTTTGGACAGTATAGAAAGCATGTCGGAAAATCAGATAATTTTGTGGGATGGTCACGGTGATTTTACCAGCAAAACGCACGCATTGATCGCGCTGGGAGAGCAGCTGGATGAAGAAGCATTTCTTCTAAATCCGATTTACTATCTGCAAAATATGGAACATACTGCGGATTATCTGTCCGGAAGAATCATTTGCACCAATATGGAAGACCGGATTGCCATCGGCAGTAAGTACATAGAAAAATATGTATCGAGCCTGAATGGATCATTGATATATCTTGGCGCTTGCGCAACAGGAAAGGATTCTGTATTGGCCAATGCGTTTTTAAACAAAGGCGCTACTGCGGTTGTAGCCAATTCGGATACCGTTTTAACAGACTATACACAGGCTATGCAGCGGGAGATCATGTCCTGCATGACCAAAGTCAATGCGAAAACAAATCAGTATTATACCTTAAGTGAAGCATTAAGCTACGCACAGGAGAAATTCGGGGATCATGATAGTTATTTGGGCGCGCGTGTTGTAATTTTTGGCGGAAACAAAGCACAAAATTATCGTTTGGGAGATCACAGCGTGGCAGCGCTGGCGGATTTGGCAGGTACTTATGAAGGCTCCTATTATGCCACGCAAGGAGAAACCGGATTGACCTTAACCATCTATGAAGAAAGCGGAAACTACCGTGCGCTGTTTGATTTTTATAATCTGCCTGGTCATACAAACGCCAAGGAAGGATCCTATACCATGGATGTTTCGCTGACGGATAGAGGTACTTTCCGTTTTGATGCGGATCAATGGATTGAGCATCCGTCCGGTTATAGTTTATTGGATCTGGAGGGCACTTTGCGCGGTGAGGTTTTATCAGGGGATTCACCTACTCCTTTTACAGTCACGAAAACCGATCAGCAAGCAACGGATATGGGATGGAAACAGGCTTATCGGGACTATATTGTGCAGGATATCGAGAAAACCGCTGGTAATGGCAGCACAACGAGTCTTATGGATGAGGCACGCTATTTCTTGTTTGATGCCAACGGAGACAACACCCCGGAACTTTGGATTGACTATATGTTCACCTACGCGGGGAATCGGCTGTGTACATTTTCCAATGGAAAAGTACAGGAGTTGAATAGCTATGTTGCCGGAATTTCATATTTGCCCGGAGAGGGACTGTTTTTAGCCTCTGGAGGGCATATGGGATATTTTTACGATGCAGTTTACCGCTTGGAAGAAGGCAGCTTCCAGACAGTGGTTCGCGGGGATTTTCAGATAGTAGATGACAGCGGAGCGTCTGTTCCGGAAAATGAATATCGTTATACTTGGAACGGTCAGGCCGTAGCAAAGCAAGATTATGAGAAAAATCTCCGGAATGCTTTTGAAACAAGTCGCGCGGTCGCTCTTTATGACAGCCAAGAGGGACAAACATATGCAGACATACTGAAACAACTGAATACCTGAAAAAGTATTTGCAATTGTCAACAAAGTAAATTATAGTAACAGTATCAAGGTATCTTTTTCAAGATGGCATTGTGCAGAGGAGAATATTATGTGGAGAAAAATATCTATTGCAGCGGTAATCAGTCTGTTAACCTTCATTTCTTTTGCAGGCGCAGCGGAAACAGCCGAACTTTCTCAAAATACGATTTTAGTAGATGGTGAAGCACAGAATGTTTCTGCATACATGATACAGGGAAATAATTATTTCAAGCTTCGGGATTTTGCGGCACTGGTAAACGGAACAGAAAAACAGTTTCAGGTCGAGTGGGATAACGCAAGTCAAGCGATCCGCATGACATCGGAAATGCCGTATACCATGGTTGGGGGTGAGTTATCCAACAGCAATATCCAAAGCCAGAAAGCGTATGAGGCTACAAGTGCAATTTATTTGGATGGAGAGCAGATTGCATTTACTGGTTACAGCATAGCAGGAAATAACTATTTTAAGCTCCGTGATATGGCAAAGCGTTTTAATATTGGCGTTGAATATGATAATCAAACCGGTCAGGTGCAAATTTCAACAGACCAATCCTATACAAAAACCGCGGCGGAAAACGAAGCAAGCAAAAGAGCGCAGGCTTATTTATCAGTAATAGATAAATTAACTGCTCAATATGGTGAAATGAGAAAACTCAGTGGAGGAAAAGCGGTAAGCGGTTTGGTGACTGCAATGCTGGTTGACTTCGATTCTGATGGGAATCCGGAGCTGGTGTGTGGTTATGCGGATGATGAACTCAATGAAAGAGGTCGAAATTTGAATAGCTATCTATCTGTTTATCATTGGAACGGATCAACGGCAGAAAAAATAACAAATCAACGAGCAGCTTATTTGTTTAGTGGAAATGGCGATCCGACTTACTTTTCTTATGGGTCGATTGAACTGTACGAAGAAAATGGAAAAATTTACAGCTATACCAGCAGTATCGGTGACTGGGCACTGATACAAGCCAATTCTGGAGACCGGCACTGGGCAGAGAAATTGCAAACCGTGCAGAATGGTAAATGGGTTGATGCTCTTAGCGTTGATTGTACGATAAAATGGATGACCAATCCGATTGGCGAACTGTTTACCATGCAGGACAATATGACTGGAGCAACTTATCAATTCATGGGAAAAACCGTGCTGAGCGGAAATCAAGAGCAGGCCAACGCACTGGACAATCGGTTGGAATCTATCAAATCAAATCTGAAGACATATGCAATCGATCCTCCGATGCAGAAATTTAATACTTTGCACTATGAAAATACACCATCAGTAAAAGAAACGGTGCTTTTGCTCCAACTGCAAGCCTTATAAGCTATTTATTTTTCAACATTGTTAAGGGATATTTACGGCTTATGCAATAAAAATAAAGATGTACAAAAACCCGCCAATTTGGCGGGTTTTTGTATTGAAAATGGAACTGGCCTTTTCTAAGGAACCGTAAGGATTATTCCACGCCCAATGCAGAAAGCGTATCTCGGAGGCGACGCCATTCATCAAGCAAAGCATCCCGTTTTTCTATGCCTTCTCTTGTAATGCGATAGTATTTTCGAGTCGGTCCGCCTGAGGTCGCTCCGTTGTATTGTTCGGTACAGCCTTCTTTGCATAATCCGCGGAGCAAAGCATAAATGGCACTCTCTTGTGTACCGGGGAAACTCTCGTGGATGCGGCGCAAGATTTCATAGCCATATAAATCTTCGGAAGACAGAATATGGAGCAGACACAACTCGATAAGGTCTTTCTTCAACATAAGGATATCCCCACGCCAATGAGACCAGCGATTCCCATAACACCTAAGTTCGTCACATAAGGCACCCACCAACCGGCAGATGCAGTGTCTAAAGACATATTTACCAAAAGCGCGAGCACAAGAACGCATTCTGCCAATATGGTTAAACCCATTATATACAGAGAACACCAACGACGGTCGGACAATCTGGCATTTACAAGACCGAACAATCCAAAGATTGTCGCAACCGTGCCGGCCAGCAGCAGCGCCCAATAAGTTACTCTACCATACATTCCGGGAGGAATAAACGCCCAAACTTTTAGGCTGAGGCCTGCCATAATTGCAGCAACAGCAATCACCAGAGCCAACAAGACCAGCAGCATGGGCAATAGCCTTTGCGGCAAGGGCGATTTTTGCTTCTCTCCCTGTTGGGGGCGAAACCAGATGAGTGACCCTGCGCATCCCAAAATCAAAAGTATGTACATCCGTACCGTGGGATAATGGTTGAATTTTGCTCTTAAAAGAAAGAATTCTGACAATAGTAAACAAAACGACAAGGTACAAAATAACACTAACCAACGATGATAAGCCTTTGGTTCGGATAGGAACCGGGCGGCTTGTGCCGGTTTGCCAAATTCCTGTATGGGAATCTCTTCGTTTCCCCCGGAATACTCAGAAAACATCTCATTATAATCTGCGAGTACTGCATCCGCTTCGGGTTTTGGCAGTTTCCAGCGTACAATGCGGGAAAACTTTTTCAGATACGTTTGCTTATCCACAGGATTCCTCCTTTCTACTATAAAAATATCTATTGTAAATAATATAGTAGTTATGAAAATAGTATAGCATGAACAAGAATATAATGTCAATGTATCATTCGCGTATATTCATGGGGGATTCCGTCAGTGCGGTGATTTTTGCAGGAAGAAATATTCATACCACCTCTGCAATACAGCGCGGCGCAATTGTTTCACATCAGCTGGAATTTTAAAAGGCCACACTGTGCTTTTTTGAGCACAGTGTGGCCTTTCACCGCAACAGATGTATATGGTCACTGATACTGGGTCCAGTCAGGGTTTTCTAACAGATGAGTCCATGTCTCATAGAATTCATCCTTCGGGCTGTAGGCGTGGGTATTGGTTGCTTCCTGTACAGCGAGATAATACCAGGCATCCTGCGGATTGTCCGGCCAGACATTCATATCAGGCGACAGATCACCAGCAGTTTCCGGCAACCGATGCAGCACCCGGTTGACCATACTCATGGCCTCGGCCCGGGTGATGGGCTGATTGGGCCGGAAACTTCCGTCCTCATAACCAAGAATCCAGCCCAGCGAAGCGGCGCAGCCGATTTCCTCCCGCGCCCAGTGGTCCGCGATATCAGTAAAGCGGTTGACCGCAACGGCGCCGCTTCGGTCGAACCGGGCACAGATGGCAGCAAATTCCGCACGGGTGATGGGAGCGCCGCCGTCAAACAGCGTCTCGGTTCGGCCGTGGATAATGCCCAGATCGTACAGGGTGGAAACGGCTTGGTTAAACCAATCGGTTTTTGCCATATCCGTAAAGGGGTTGCTGTCCGTCATGGCTGCCGCCCGAACCTCCGGGTCCAGCAGGCGGAAGAAGATGGTCGCTACCTCGGCACGGGTGATATTGTCCAAAGGCCGCACCGTACCGTCAGCATAGCCAATGACATAAGCGAAGTGATCCGTTCCATTGAGAATATCCGGCACAGCGGAAGGTTCCCAACCGGCGTAGACCGTGCAGTCAGCGTTCATGGTGACGGAGGACACAGGCTGGGTCAGGGCTGCATCCGCGTACCAACCGGTAAAACGGCAGCCTGCCCGCAAGGGCGTCTTGTCCAGAACGACTACGGCGTTGGCCGCATATCGTTCGTCCTGATAGACGGTGCCGCCGTTGGATTCATAGCGGAGGATATAATAGACTGAGCTGGTGCCGCCGGTATTTCCACTGCTGTCACCGGTATTTCCACCGTTATCTCCACCGCCGTTATCTCCACCACCGGTATCTCCGGCGTCCGGTGTCGGCGCAGGCGGCGGCGTAGGCACATAATCCGGTTGCGAATCCGGCAGATCTTCCTCAGGCTGGTTCCAGTCGGTATCCGGCGGGGTCTCTCCTGCGACAGGAGCTTTAAAATAGATAGGAAGGATGTTGTCTCCATGTTCCGACACCACAACTGACGAGGCTGTATGCGTTTGATCCATGGCCAGTCCGGGCGTGCCGACTTGCAGCAGATACTGCTCTGCATAGGGCACAGCATACAAAATGGTACCTACCATGCTCTCCATGTCCTTGGTGTCTTGCAAAGTATACTTTTGCGAGGTATTGTCCCAAATGTAATAATCTACCCGGCAGGGTACGTCGTAGGTTCCACCCCCGCCGGCCAGACCCAGATCTGTGCCGGCGTCGGCGTTGGCAACATAGTAGAAGTACAGATGGTTTTCCTCGGCTTCACTGGACAAGACCATTCTGGCCTGATATCCGTTCCGGGGAACGTATCCGGGGAGCGGGGCGGCTATGGCCCGGATAGAACCGGTGATGGAACCGGTGGCGCTGCGGGAGCGGGCTGCCGACAGGGTAAAGGTGATGGCGTCGGCAAGAGAAATGGAGTCGTCCGCGGCAGTGCGGCCGTAATCCTCGCCGGTGTCCAGCACATAGTGGACTGTGTAGGTGACAGCCTGATTACCCATAGGCGTATATACAAAGTCAAAGAGGGTGGGATCGTCCTCGGAACCGGTGATTATCTGTGTCAGACTGCCACAGGTGGGCAGGTAGGCGCTGACAAGTTGGGGTTCGAGGGTGACTGTGCTTCCAACAGCCAGACCCGATGCCGTTTCATCCTGACGGAGACGGTAGTAAACGACGCCGTTCACTTCCACGGTTTCCAGACCATTGTGCGGATCCTGTGTGGTCAGATAGCGGACCACGTAGACACCGGTGTCTTGCTCAACCCAGTGGGCTGTGAGCGTGCGGCTGTCATTCATCACTTGGGAATCATCAAACAGAAACCGGTGCAGCACGCCGTCCTCATCGGCCTCATACCAGTCCTGAAACGCCAGACCATAATCGCTCACCGGCTGCTGAGACTGGCCCAGAACCCGGTTGATGGGCGTACCGTCGGTCACATCGTGGACAATATAGGATTGACCGCCGCTGTCGGCAGCCACTTCCACGGTGTAGCCTTGGGCACGGATGCTCTGAAGGACATCCTCTGGCAAGCTGCCGCCGGGGACCTTTAGGGTCAGGTCAAAAGTGGGTGAATCCCATTTGGCGTAAGCCGTCATATGGATTTCCGAAGCGATGGTGTCCCAATCGATGGGAGTGGTGCATGCCGGGTCCTTGTACCAGCCGGCAAACAGGTGATCGTTGCCATACTGGCACACATAGGGCTGGTCCGGCTCGTAGTCATAAACAAAATCCGATGTTGCCAGCGTATCCTTCAGAGGCTTGCCGCTGACATAGTGGAAATCGACATCCTGGCGGGTCTCCGAACTGCCGACTGTGAGATTGGGGTTGTTTTCGTCATAGGTCAGTCTATAGTTATCATAAGTATAGAAGAAATACACATTCTCACCGTTGTAACAGCCGTATTGAAATGTCAGATTGGCAAAAGCCGGTGGATTCTGCGCTTTTGAGGTGTTGGTGGTGCGCACCTCCAGCTTCTGATACTCATAGAACTGTATCGATGCAATATCTTCCATCTCAGAGGGATGATCCGCAGTAATGGAAGTATTTCCATAGGCGTTTCCGTATACCAGCGGTGTGTCTGCATCCACCGCACCGGGAGCGGCTTCAAACAGATAATGATGGATTTTATACTCGCCTTTATTTTCACCACCAGATCCCTTGCCGGAAACGGCGGCCCAATAGGCTGTTAGATGGTGTGCAACAGTAGGTTGAGCGGCATCAATGATCAACTCCGCGGACATGGTGGAGTAGATGCCCATGATATTCTTATTGGTGGATGGATTTTCGCGATTTTGAAAATAGGGACTTGCCGAATGGGTGCCCCAGGTAAACAACTGGTATGTTTTCTTATCGGAAGCGACGATTTTTGTAATGGTTTCCTCACCGGCTACCGGCCACTGGTCACCGATAAAAGCACCGTATTTTTCCGTGATCTGATAGCAGGCTTCCGTATCGTTGCTGATGGTGTATACGCGGTCATTGATGGTCATCTGCACATCGTCAGCGCCGGATATCCAGGAGGTATAGCCGGTGGTCCAGTCGGATGGATCGCTTTTGTTGGTCGAATTTCCGCCAGTGGAAATCTGGTAGCTGCTGCCGTTCACCTTGCCAATATGAAACACCAGCGTATACTCCTTGCGATCGTAGTACGCATTGATGGTGGTGCTGCCGTCCCCGGCGGCGATGACGGTGGGGATGGCTTTGTCTCCGTCGTTAACCAGAGAGAAATATGCACCGTCGGTGATACCTGCAGCCTCCATCCCTTTGGGAGTTAAATAAGCGGCAATCTGCTCATATCCCACGACGGCTTCCGTGTCCACATCTACTCTCTGTATGGCAACAGGTGTATAGTCCTCGTCGTTTGCGTTTTCCATCCAATAGGTGATGGTGATGGTGGTGGTAGCCGGTGTCCAGTTGGCCTCCAGCACCAGATCGTATGCGGGCATCGTGGCGGGCAGCTCATCAAGGATATTGCCGTCGCTGTTGCGGTAGGTCCAACCGGTGAAGGTATAACCTGCGCGAACCGGAGTTGCCAACAGGTCATTGGCCGCGGCTTGACTGGTGGCCAGAGTCTGTCCGTAACGGAAGGCCACCGGCTCCTGCAGGTTTCCGCCATGAAGGGCATAGGTGACATAGTATACTTCCCGGTCGTAGTGCAAATCAATGACTGTGGAGCCGTTGGGGTTTACCGTATAGCTGCCGGCATACTTTCTGGAAACGGCGTTGAGGGAAAAGCTCTTGTATTCCTTGACCAGTCCCAATTCCTCCAGACTCACATGGGTGCTGCCGGAGATCTGAACCGTCTCAAAATCCTCCTCCACCGGCTCATAACTGCGGGGATCGTCGGCGCCTTGCAGATAATAGTGAACCTGGAAAGATGCCGTTCCGTCGAACTCATAAACCACCGGAATGTTGATGCGCACCACACCGTTCTCATCGGTTTTATAGTTGTTGGTCTGCGTATCCCATTCCACGAACCACGCTGTCCGGCACAGTTCCAGAAATGACTCGTCCAGAGTGGCCGAAAAGCTGCCATTTTGCAGCATGGCATTGAGCTGGGCGGCTGCCGCCTTGGCCTCGTCTACGCCGGTTCCGGTTTCATCTTCATAGAGACAGCGGATCTGGGGTGTCAGGCCGGTGAGCGTTTCCAGTTGGGGCAAGACCATGGAAATCTGGTCCCCCAAGCCGCCGACGGCGGAGGTGGTGGGAGCCGCCACACTGCGGGTCTCATCGTCGTATTGGTAGTAGAAGCTGATCAAATATTGGCAGGAGCGGGCATAACGGGCAAGAAAGGTTGTATTCCCCTGTACTGTGTGGAGTCCGTCGGCGCTGATAGTGTTCAGGGAGGCCCAGTCGTAGAATTCATAGCCCACCCGGGCCGGAGGATCGGGGATGGCAGCGGGGCCGAAAGCGCTCTGCCCGTCAGCCGCCTCTTTGTATAAGTACCAAGTGCAGCCATTAGACGGCTGAAATCCATCCACGTTTTTCAGATCGGCAGCGGTATACAGCATGGTACCGTTTGGCACTGGTCCGCTGGGAAAAGCGCCGTCCAGCTTATCCATGTCGTAATCAACAAAGGAAACTGTAGCATTGGAGGATGAATTCAACGCATAGGCAGAAACCATAAACAGTCCCACGGCCAGCAGCACCGCCGCCATCCATAGTCCAATGTTGCGGCAGGTCCCTTTGACTGTACGAAAAATGCCCATATGTACACCTCTGTCTGAATTTTTTCTTTGTATGTCATATAAAAAGATGCGAAATTTGTTGGAATATATCCGGTAATTTCAAGGGAAAACACCGGAAATTACCCAATAAGATGCTTTTTCACTGCAAATATGGTCACATCTTTGACATATTTTTATTATATCAAACAGTGTAACATAGTCAAGACTGTGCATTCTGCCGTGGAGTGGGGTTCTGGATTTGACCCAGTTAATCCGTCAAAAAGAAACAGTCGAATTTGAGCGGCGGCACACTCGGACAACTCGTTTATAGTACTGCAAAAGAGTTCGGCCGAGGGTCAAAACTGCTTCTGAATAGGCATCATAATTGAACCGCCCGATTGCGCAGTATTTGATTATAAAGGTCCATAATTTATGATACTGTATCCTGCGATGCGATATTTCCCTGATTCACATCATTTTTTAGTAGTGTATAAATTGTTGCAGCAACAGGTACTGCAAGCAGCATTCCCAATATCCCCATCAAACCTCCGCCAACGGTGACTGCGGCAAGAACCCAGATGGCGGGAAGCCCGATGGAAGACCCAACGACTCTTGGATAGATGATATTGCCCTCAAATTGCTGTAAAACAACAAGAAAAACAAGGAAGATGCCCGCTTTGATCGGTGATTCCATCAAAATGATAAACGCACCTACGCCTCCGCCGATATATGCACCGGCAACAGGAATGAGCGCAGTAAACCCAATCAACGCGCCGATCATGGGTGCATAAGGCAATCGAAGAATCCACATCCCAACCATGCATAATATACCGAGGATGACAGCTTCTGTACACTGACCGACAATATATTTGTGGAAACAACGATCCAATACAGATAAAACATAGGTGAATTTTTCGCACCATCTCGGCTTCATATAGCGATGCATCAGACGATTACCCTGTTGCCCCAGTTTTTCTTTTCCTGTCAAGATATAAATTGCAAAAATGATACTGACGATGGCCGTAACAACACCGGAGACGACAGAGGAAACTGCCCAAACTACGACCTCCACCACATTGCCGACGCCGGTTGCCAACACATTCAGTATTTGAGAAATGGTGTTTTTCCAATCAATTGAGAATAAAGGACCGATGATATCTTCCGGAAGAATGTCCCACTTTTCAACCCAATCAGCCACAATTTTCACAGCATCCGGCAGCTGCCAAATCAACAATTCGATGCAGGAGCGCAGCTGCGGAGCAATCAGGAAAATCACCAGCAGCACGATAACAACAACGGTAACAAATGCGCCTATCATACATATCGGCCTGCGGGATTTCAAAACAATGCTCTTGCGGGATTTGGGGAAATAGTATCGTTCATACAGATTCATCAGAATGTTGACCACATACGCAATCGCACAGCCGACGAATAAGGGTGTTGCCGCTCCTATTAACACACCTATCAGCGACGATACATTGGTCCAATAGTGAATACAAAGATATAGCAAAAAGACACTAAGGCAGATTCTAAAGCAGGATTTCCATTGTATACTCATATTAACTTCTCCATCTGTTTATTCAATCATCATCGGATGCAAAGCATCATTTCATCTCGTTATGCATCATACTTTTGCCTGTAAGCATTGATAAAGTTATAAATTTCTTTCCATATAATCCTTGGTCTCCTGATAAAATACGCCTAACTTTCCAATATACGACTCTTTCCACGGTTTGTTTCTGCCGCAATAGTGAATAATAACAGAATTCTTTCTGACCCAATCTAAATTGATTCTTTTCTCAAAAGCTGCGTAACGCTGATAAAGTATTTCCGTCATATTGTAGCGAAACGTATCCAATGGGAAAATCCTGCTTCCATACAGGCTGCTGATAATGTCCTGATCCGGCAAAAACAGCACGGACTTTTTCTTCTCGATAAATTCAAATACATCCTCTAGGCGCTGCTCTTTGCGTAGAAGCGCAAGATTCATCAGCATCACGCCGGAATTGATATAGGGCGTTTCCTCCTCCATATCCAGACGCACTTCGTTTAGCTTTCGCAAAACAGGCCCTGTATGAGACGCTGCAGCAAAGTAATAGTCTCTCATGGGCATAACATACAGTTCTCTGAGTGATTTATTAACAATTAAATCAGGATCCAGATACAACACCCGATCCAATTGCTGCGGCAAGTATCTGGCAGCAAAAATGCGATAGTAGATTTCAACAGGATATCGAGATGTTGTTGGAGCATTTTCCAATTCCGCATCCGACACCTGTATCGCAGTTAACGTACCTCGGTCACCGAGAATGTGTCGTGTTTTGGTCAGAGCTTGCTCACGAACGGAAGAATGGAGCAGATATACATTAAAATGGGCATCCAGATTACTGCGCAACAGCGAGACAAGCATCACATTAAGACAGGGAATATAGTTTTCATCCAAGGTTACCAAGATGTTCATTGTTGTTTGATCCATAACGTATACTCCTGATATTTTATTTTCCCGTTTCAAAACACAGGAAACGCAGATAATAAAATTGCTGATTTTACATTCATTGCAGAAACAACAGCTGAAAGAAATAAGTAAGGCAAGTATGCTAAAGAATTTTGCATTTTTTTGAACCTTACTTATTCAAAATTATTCTGTTGTTTTCTTTCTTGACAACATAAAACCGACCAAATATAATCATAAGCATCCAATATAGATTTCACAACAATCAGTTTTACAGCATTTGATATAAAAGAAACAACCTCCGCGTTTTTGTTGCATTCGTTCCGGATGATTTTTTGAAAAGAGGGCTTCAATGGTACAGGAAAATCAAAGAATCACGCTTACAAAACGGCTTTTGAAAGAGGCTCTTCTCCGTCTCCTGCGCACATCAACTGTGGATAAAGTCAGCATCACACAATTATGCAGTGAGGCATCTGTAAACCGCGGCACCTTTTACAGGCACTATGAATATCCCAGAGATGTTCTGTTGGATATTGAAAAAGACTTTCTCGAATATATGTCAAAACAGTTTGACTATGCTGTTTCTCCAGCAGATAAACAGCAGTATTTCGAGAATATGTTCGGCTTTATGCTGGAACACGCAGATTTAATTAAAATATTTATCAAGAATGCGTCGGATGATGACTTTCCCAAAATGTTTGAAAAATTATATTCGCACAATTTCCTCAAAGGCCGGCAGAATCATATATCCAACGACTTTGACGAAGACAGCAGGTTTCTTCTCACATCCTTTTATGCGGGTGGAATCTATTTCTTTTTAAAGTTTTGGCTTTTTCATGACATCGAAAAAACACCAAAGGAGCTTGCTGCGCTCTTTGTTGAAATAAGCAACAAGGATTTTATATAGGGAGTTAACAGAGCCTGCTGTTTTGATATCGCCCTCTGCCAATTTGCATTGCGTTTCATCTTCGCGGAACCTGCATAACTTCTTTGCCAATTCACAAAAACCTCAGACCGAAAGCATCTTGCCCGGTCTGAGGTTTTGTTTGTTCTGTCGCTGTGCAAAAAGCGGTTCCTTGCCGGCTCTCCGCACTGAGATTAAGTTGATGCTATCCCCTTGCTCAACGTGCGCTGGCGCTCTTCGGCACGGGCTGCAGCTGAGGTCAAGGTAAATTTATCGTGCATACTTGCTGATTTCGCGCTGCAGCATAGATTGAAATACTTGTCTTGAAACTAATTGTCCGAGTCCTCCTTTTGCAGGATTGATATTATCTACAAAGAAGTTTCTTCGTGATTTGTGATAATAAAAAAGGGAGAGAATGATACCTTACATTCTCTCCCTTATTTTTTGGACTTTTCTGCGCTTAAGCGGGCAAATTTTTGCTATGATGCGAAGAAACGCTGCAATTTTGTGCGGCAGCATACAAAAAAATTACGAAATTGCAATGCCGGAAAGCGCTGCCATCTTCTTCCCTGCAAAGTGCTGGAACAACGCGATCACCCGTCCTACGCCGATGACTGCCAGAACGGTTCCGATACCCACGCCCACCAAATGGTCTGCAAGCAGCAGGCCCAAGGTGATTGTGATGGTGATGTTCAAAAGGTCAAAGCAGTTTTTGGTAAAACCAACATTTTTGTGAATGCAGTCTGCAATGGTCTGCACAATTCCATCCCCAGGGTTAGGGACAATCCGCATGGACAGCGACATGGCAGCGCCGACGCCGGTGCAGACTATGGCCAGAATCAGAACCAGCAGGCGAAGCGGAAAGTGATCATTCCAGTTGTCTGCACCGGAAGAGAAATCCGGCAGAAACGAGCCGAACAGATTCAGAAACCGGGTAAAAATCAGGCTGAGCGGGATTTGCAGAATATCCATCAGCAAAATCAGTTTTTGATTCTTTTGCGGGCTTGTTCGTCCCCGTACGAAATGCAGAACCAGTTCGACTGCAACGAAAATACAGTAGAGAACCATCGTCATGTCTCCGAAGTTGCATCCGAAAATCTCCGATGTGCTGTAAGAGACAGAAATAATCGGAGATACCCCCAAACCCGCTTTGGTGTTCAGCGTCAATCCCATTGCCAAAATGAGAAGCCCTATAATATAGAATACTGCTCTGTAATAAATCTGTTTTTTCACGAAATCGTTCTTCTTTCTTTCCCGGAATAATACTATCTACTCTATTATAGTATGAATTCCGGGAATTTCAAGAATGGCGATTTTATATTGCTTTACTGCATATCCTCGGTTTCCTCTAAGATTTGGCTGAAGAGAAAAGGAAACTATAGTAGAAGATGAGGTGATATACCGTGCGGAGTATCAAGCAAGGGACAACGTAACCGTAACGCTGTCCGCGCGCAATAGCGCGTCTGCCGCCGCATCAAAGTCGGTCATATGTCCGAGCTTGGTATAGCTCCATGAATTTGCTCCATAGAAAAACACGATGGAATTGCTGTTATACAGAACGATGTCCCCCGGCTCGGTTGTCATTTGGGCATCGTCCGCTGTAAGCGACTGCGGCAGTGCGCCGACCTGCTCAAAACCGCCGTATGCCTGGGTCTGTATGGTCAGTTCCCCGTCCGCCAAGAGCGCTCTTAAGTCCTCTACCGCGCGGTTTTCCTGCCACTGGACGGGAATTTCCGTGCCGTTTATGCTGAGGATGATGGTCTGGTCGGACGCACTCTCCCCTTCCGCCGTCTCTTCCGATGGCTGCGCGTCCGATGGGTTGGAAACAGACGGCGCAGCAGGCGTGTCCGTCGTAGCGGGCGGTGTTTCGCATCCGGTCATGCCCATGCAGACGAGCAAGGTCAGCATCAGTTTGGAAAGCATGTGATACGCACCTCCTGTAACATGCGAATGTTTCAAGGGTTTACTTGAGGTATTCGTTAAAAAATGCGGCCATTTTGTCAAACGGAATCACATCCAGATTGTCATATAAATCGGTGTGGACGGCACCGGGAATCAGCATCAGTTCCTTATTGTCGCCGGTCAGCTTGGCATAGGCATCGCGGCTGAAATAACAGGAATGCGCCTTATCGCCGTGAATCACCAGCACCGCGCTGCGGATTTCCTGACTGTATTGCAGGATCGGCATGTTGAGGAAGGACAGCGACGAAGTGACGTTCCATCCGTCGTTGGAGTTCAGAGAGCGGGGATGATAGCCGCGCTCGGTCTTATAATAGGCATAGTAGTCCTTGACAAAATCGGGCGCATCCGTGGGCAGCGGGTCAACCACGCCGCCGGCGCGGGCATAGGTCCCGTTTTTGTAGTCAGCCGTGCGCTGCGCACAGAGCGTTTTGCGCTTTTCAAAGCGCGCCTGCTCGCTGTCCTCCGCGTCAAAATAGCCCTTTGCCGTGACACGGGTCATGTCATACATGGTGGAAGCGACCGTAGCTTTGATGCGCGGGTCAATTGCCGCCGCGTTGAGCGCCATGCCGCCCCAGCCGCAGATGCCGATGATGCCGATGCGTTCGGGGTCTACGTTCTCCTGCACGGAGAGCAAATCCACCGCCGCTTGAAAATCCTCGGTGTTGATGTCCGGCGAAGCAACATTGCGCGGGAATCCGCCGCTTTCACCCGTGAAAGACGGGTCAAAGGCGATGGTCAGAAAGCCTTTTTCCGCCATTTTCTGGGCGTACAGACCGGAGGCCTGTTCTTTCACCGCCCCAAACGGGCCGCTGACGGCCAGCGCGGGAAGCAGGCCGTCCACGCCGCGCGGCGCATACAGGTCGGCTGCCAGTGTGACACCGTATCGATTGTGAAAGGTGACTTTCTTGTGCTCCACCTGCTCGCTGCGCGGGAAGGTTTTGTCCCATTGCGTACCCAATTGCAGATTTTCCATATTCGCTGCTCCTTTTCCTTTGACGGGGTTGATATTCTGTGATAGGATAATTGTAATACCTAAACCTGACTTTAGGTCAAGATGTTTTTGCGAAAGGTGTGGAAAGGGCATGTACACAATCGGCGAGGTATCCAGAATGTTTACTATTCCGGTTTCGACGCTGCGGTATTACGATAAAGAGGGATTATTTCCCGGGATGCGTCGGGATTCCGGCATCCGAAAGTTCGGTGAGCAGGAAATCGATGCGCTGCGTGTGATCGAGTGCCTGAAAAAATCCGGTTTGGAAATCAAGGATATCAAACGGTTTATGGAATGGTGTGTGGAGGGCAGCAGCACCTATCCGGCGCGGCTGGAGCTGTTCCGCCGGCAGAAGCAGTGCGTCGAGGAGGAACTGAGCCGTTTGCAGCAGGTGATGGCGATGCTGCGGTTCAAGTGCTGGTACTATGAGCAGGCGATACAGGACGGAAACGAGGAACGGCTGCGCACATTAACGCCGGAGGAGATGCCGGAGGATATCCGGAAAGCCTATGAGCAATCTCATCCGACCTTGGGCGAGTAATACGCAGCAGGCAGCCGGATGCATCCATCTCTTTGCCGCACCGTCTTGACAAATACGGTGAAGCGGCATATTATGTAATTAGTTACTTATTGAAATGAGGGGAAGCCATGCCGGGTATGATGCCGTTCGGATTGAAAATTGCTATCATCAATCGGGCCTTTCACAAAAGGTTGGATGAAAAAGCCAGCGCCATGGGGCTGACGTCTGTGCAGCTGCGGGTGTTGGGTTCGATCAGCCGCCTGGAGGAGACCGGACAAAGCGAAATTCATCAGAATGATTTGGAGCGCATTGAGCATGTGACGCATCCTGCCATGACCAAGCTGCTGCAGCGGCTGGAAAGCAAGGGATTTATCCGGTGTGTTCCCAGCGAAATCGACCGGAGGTATAAAAAAATCACCTGTACGGAGCAGTCAAGCGGCATCCATCGGATGATTTTGGCGCAGGATGAAGAGGTTCTGTCCGAGCTGTGTAAAAACTTTACACAGGAGCAGAAGCAAACCCTGCTGCAAATGGCGGATATGCTATTGAAAAATATTGAGGCGGAATAAATCTTCCGGTTGAAAAAAACACAATTCCCCGGGCAGTGTGCCGAGGAAATCGCTCCGGTGCGCTGCCTGCTATAATACCTAGATAGGTAACTAGTTACTTAATAAGGAGAGAACAAGAATGGAAAAAATCGTTTCAACAAGCAAAAGTCCTTTTGCAACCGAGCCGGTCGGCCGGTTGATTTTAAAATTTGCGATTCCCTGCGTCATTTCCCTGCTGGTCAACTCGCTGTACAATATCGTCGACCAGATTTTTATCGGCTGGGGCGTTGGCTATCTTGGCAACGGCGCGACCAACGTCGTGTTCCCTATTACAATTATCGCACTCGCGCTTTCGCTGATGATCGGTGACGGCGGCGCAGCATTTCTCAGCCTCAAACTCGGTGAAGGCGATATCGACAGCGCGAAAAAGGGCGTGGGCAATGCCGTTGTCATGGTGACGGCGGTCAGTATCATCCTGATGGCGATATTTCTCATTTTCATCAATCCGATTTTGAACTTGTTCGGCGCAACCGATGCCCTGCGCACCTATGCGCTGCAATATGGTTATATCATTGGCATCGGTTTGCCGTTTATGATGATTCCGGCCGCGCTCAACTCCATGATTCGTGCGGACGGCAGCCCGAAATATGCCATGTTCTCCATGATTCTCGGCGCCGTCATCAATACGATTTTTGACCCCATTTTTATCTTTGTGTTCCATATGGGCGTTCGTGGCGCCGCTATCGCAACCGTCATGGGACAGGTAGCAACCTTTATCATGTCCGCCATCTACCTTTTCCATTTTAAGACCTTCCGTTTCGACGCTGCTGCTTTCCGGCTCAAGCTCAAGATCTGCGGCAAGGTGCTGAGCCTTGGTATCAGCAGCTTCATCACACAGATCGCCATCACGTTCGTTATGGCTTTGTCCAACAACCTGCTGGTTGCATACGGTGCGCAGTCCATTTACGGTTCGGAAATTCCGTTGACGGCGATGGGTATTGTGATGAAGGTCAACCAGATTTTGATTTCCATTCTGGTCGGTATCTCCACCGGCGCACAGCCGATCATCGGTTACAACTACGGCTCCAAGAACTTCCTGCGCGTGCGCAAAGCGTTTGATATTGCAGTAGTCGCATCCGAAATCGTGGCAATTATCGCTTTTTTAATCTTCCAGTTCGCACCGATGAGCGTGGTTTCGCTGTTTGGTTCGGAGGAAGGTCTGTATAATGAGTTTGCCGTGCTGTCGTTCCGTATTTTCCTGCTGTTCTGCCCGCTGACCGGTTTCCAGACCGTCATGGCGATTTACCTGCAGGCCATCGGCAAGCCGGTAAAATCCGCTATCCTTTCGCTGTCCCGTCAGATCATTTTCTTTGTGCCGACAGCAATCATTCTGCCGATGTTCCTCGGCGTGGTCGGTGTTCTGTGGACCGGTCCGGTGGCAGACGGCCTGGCATTCCTGTTCTCGCTGATTCTGCTTATCTATGAGAGAAAGCAGTTAAAAGAGGACCCGGCAGCGGCATAAATTAGGAGAGCAATCAAACATATAGGTTCAGTGGAAGGAGACGTCAGATATGAAAAACCGAGTCATTACCATCAGCCGTGAGTTTGGCAGCGGCGGCCGCACAATTGGAAAAAAGGTAGCAGAGGAGCTGGGGATTCCCTGCTATGACAGCGAGCTGCTCCAGAAAATTGCAGAGCAAAGCGGGTTCAGCGAAAACTATATCAAGGACGCCGGCGAATATTCGCCCGGCGGATACCTATCCTCCGCTTTTTCCCATCGGTCAACCGGCCTGAATAACGCGGATTATCTTTGGACGATTCAGTATAACATCATCACTGAGCTGGCGGAAAAAGGGCCGTGCGTCATTGTCGGCCGCTGTGCGGACTATATTCTGCGGGACAAAGCGGATTGCCTGCGGGTGTTCATCCATGCGGACATGAAATTCCGTGCCGAGCGCATCGTCAAGGTATACGGTGAACGCGAAGCCTCTCCGGAGCAGCGCCTCAAGGACAAGGATAAGCGTCGCGCGATTTATCACCGGTTTTATACCAATATGAAGTGGGGCCATGCGCAAAATTATGATATCACCCTCAACAGCGGAACGCTGGGGATTGATACCTGCGTGTCCATCATCAAAGGGCTTTACTGATGGTGCAGCTTATGCCGCAGCTTGTGGTAATACCCATCCACGTGGATGATATAAATGATGCCGCCGATGACATAGGCGATAGCAGTCAGGGCAAAGCCGGTCGGCAAGCCGATGGTTTCCTGCAGGCAGCCCATCAGCAGCGAGCCGATGCCGATGCCGACGTCATAGGACAGCATATAGGTGGCGTTGGCAACGCCGCGCTTGGGGGCGGGGGTAGTGCCGGTTACAAAGGACTGGAACAGCGGCTGCAAAATGCCATAGCCAAGTCCGAAGAAATAACCTGCGACCAGCATGTGTACGCCGGTGGACAAAAAGAGGTAGCTTGCCATCGTGCAAATCAAAATCACCAGGCTGATATAGACCAGAACGCGGTGCTTGGCGGCGTCAATCATCTTCTGTGTGGATAATTTAGAGGTCAGCATACCGGCAACAAGGCAGATATAGAAGTAAGGGAGAAAGGGCGTTAAGCCCTTTTCCTGTGCCAAAATGGAGGAA
Source organism: Agathobaculum sp. Marseille-P7918 (assembly GCF_964248325.1). Taxonomy (NCBI): domain Bacteria; kingdom Bacillati; phylum Bacillota; class Clostridia; order Eubacteriales; family Butyricicoccaceae; genus Agathobaculum; species Agathobaculum sp. Marseille-P7918. The sequence goes on from NZ_CAXTXI010000007.1 coordinate 57,955, forward strand.
TAGGCAATCACCGCTCCGTAGGGAATCATCAAAAACATCATGTTGAACATGAACGGAAGTGCGGAAACATGGATGGTGTCTTTAAACGCAAACTTTTTCCGTTCCACCTTGGGATAGCGGATGCGGCAGCAGGCAACGCAAATCAGAGCGACTACGGTGATGCCGAAAATCGTCAGGAAGGAGGCTTTGCTGCTCATGTTGTTCTGTACCTGAATGCCGACATAGGGGCCGACCGCCATGCCGATGGATACCGTAAAAGCAAAGCGGCTGATGCCCTCGGTGATTTTGGTCACCGGCAGCACATCGCTGGCCAGCGTCATGGTGGCCGAGCCGCAGACCGAGTATACCGCGCCCATGTACAGGCGAATGACAATCAGTGCACCGAACAGCGGAAACGCGATAAAGCTGGGGAAAGACAGGCAGAACAGCGCCAGAAACAGCAGATAGACGTGATAACGGTTGAAATTATCCAGCAAATAGCCTGCAACCGGACGGAACAGAATGGTCGCTACGGACATGGCGGTCAGCACGATACCGATTTTCGAGCCGGTGATGCCGATTTCCTGACAATAGATGGGGATAATGGGGATAGATGCATAAAACGCTGCCAGTACCAGCAGGTTGGTGATAAAGAGAAGGATGAATTTTCGGTTCCAGATTTTTTCTGTTTGTTCCATGTGCGTAAAGCTCCTTTATGGGTGTGGATAAAAAATAGTGGCAAGTGCCACTATATTAGAATAACATGGGAAAATCACCGCGTCAATATCCGGTTGCAATTGCAACCAAAATGGCTTATAATAGCAACCAGCAGAAGGGAGGCTTGTGCATGCCTTACATCATGGACAGTCCGTTCAAAGCCATATCGATTTTATATCGAAAATCGCATATTTGGCTCAATAACGGCTGTGTCCCCTACCATTTGACGGCGGCGCAGGCCGTAGTTATTCTGATTGTCTGCGATTTTGACGGCTTGACGCAGGATGAAATCACCAAGCGGCTGTCGCTGGACAAAAGTGTGATTGCCAAAACCGTTACCAAGCTGGAGGAAACCGGCTTTCTCATCCGTTCCACCAACGCAAAGGATAAGCGCACCTATGATATCCACCCCACGGAAAAGGCGTGGGAGGTGTATCCGTTCATCAAAGAGCAGATTGAAGCGTGTTTCCGGCAAATTACGCAGCACATGACGGACACCGAACGCAAGGAGTTCCAGCGGCTGCTGCTTTTGGCCGCAGAAGCGGCCCTCGCGCTGGAGGATTGAGCTTTTTCGATTCGAGAAATTGGTGCAGAGGCTTATGAAAGACAAAACCCGTTCAGTCGGTAAAAGATTACCGGCTGAACGGGTTTTCCTGTCATAGGCTATCAGAAAAGCATTTTGGGAAATTGGGAAATTATGCGTTGGTATCGTCCGCCATTTTGCGGTATTTCTCATAGCGAGCCTTGATGTCGCAAATTGCCTTTTCATAAAGGGCATCCGCACGATCGGGGAAATTATTTTTGAGCGACGCAAAGCGATTTTCGCCCATCAGGTAATCCATCAGTTTGCTGGTATCCGGCTCGGGAGAATCCAGCTGGAAGGGATTGAGTCCCTGCGCCGTACGGCGCGGGTCGTAGCGATACAGCTGCCAGTATCCGCATTCAACCGCTTTTTTCATTTCGGTCTGCGTGCAGCTCATGCCTGCCTTAATATGCTGCTCAAGGCACGGGCAGTAGCAGATAATCAGCGACGGACCCGGATAGGCCTCCGCTTCGCGGATGGCCTTGAGCGTCTGCGCCTGATCGTAACCGATGGCTACCTGTGCGACATATACATAGCCGTAGTTCATAAAGATGGCGCCGAGATCCTTCTTGGCGATCTGCTTGCCGCCCGAGGCAAATTTTGCAACCGCAGCGGTCGGCGTTGCCTTGGAGGACTGTCCGCCCGTGTTGGAATAAACTTCGGTATCCAGCACCATCAGGTTCACATCCTGATTCTGCGCAAGCACATGATCGATGCCGCCGAAACCGATATCATAGGCCCAGCCGTCGCCGCCGATTGCCCATACGGATTTTTTCGACAGATACTCCTTGTTTTCCAGCACAAAGGCGACATCGGGCGTGTTTTCGACATCGTTCAGCGCCGCAATCAGTGCATCCGACACCGCGCGGGATTGCTCGCGGTCATTCCAGTTAGCCAGATAAGCGTCGATTGCATTCACTGCGACACCTGCTTTGCGCAGGGATTCCAGATGCAGGAGGATTTCCTTGCGGATGGCATCCTGTGCGTGGAAGAAGCCATAGGCAAATTCCGCATTATCTTCAAACAGAGAATGTTCCCAAGCCGGGCCAAAGCCGCGCTTATCCTTGCAATACGGCAGGATGGGAGCGCCGCCGCTGTATGCAGAGGAGCAGCCTGCCGCGTTGCCGATGTACATATGGTCGCCCACCAGCTGGCTGACCAGCTTGATATAAGTGGTTTCGGCACAACCGGCGCAGGCAGCGGAGAACTGGAAATAGGGCTTTGCAAACTGGATGGACTTCATGTTCTTATCGCTGATGACATCCGGCTTGAGATAGCGTTCGTTCATAGCGACTGCGTCAAAGTTGTTCTGTTCTTCCTTCATTTCTTCAAACGGCGTCATGGTCAATGCGCCCTCTACCGGGCAGGCTGTCAGGCAGACGCCGCAGCCCAGACAGTCATAGGGAGAAATCTGCATCCGATAGGAATACGACGGCGCATCCTTGCCCAGGCCCTTGGCCGGGACGGTTTGGAAGGAGGCCGGTACGCTTGCCTTCTCCTCTTCGGTCAGCAGAACCGGGCGGATGGCCGCATGCGGACAGGTAGCCGCGCAGCGGTTGCACTGTGCACACTTGCTGCCGTCCCACTTGGGCACCTTGGTGGCAACGCCGCGCTTGGCATAGGCCGAAGTGCCGTTTTCCCAGGTGCCGTCCAGCACGCCGTGCTTCTGGAATACCGAAACCGGCAGCTTATCGCCCTGCTGGCGGTCCATGGGGAGTACAATATCCTTAACAAAAGGCGTGGCCTCGATTTCCTGCGCCGGGGCATCGACTGCATCGGCCCAGCTTGCCGGAATATCCACCTTGACGGCGGCGCTGATGCCGACGTCAACCGCCTGATTGTTCAAATCAACAATCTTCTGCCCAGCCTTCTTGAAGTAGGAATTATAGTTGTTCTTCTTCATATCCTCCACCGCGACATCCAGCGGGATGACTTTGGTCAGGGCGAAGAAGGCTGCTTGCAGGATGCTGTTGGTGCGCTTGCCCAGACCGATTTCAGCGGCGAGCTTTGCAGCGTCGATAATGTAGAACTGGGCATGTTTGCGGCACAGATCGCGTTTAACCTTGGCGGGCAGGCGTGTTTCCAGATCCTCCACACTCCACGGGCAGTTGAGCAGGTAGATACCGCCATCCTTGAGATCCTCGGTGGTGTCATACTTGCTGACATAGGTCGGCGCGTGTACCGCAACAAAATCCGCAGCCGAAACAAGGTAGGTCGAGCGAATCGGTTCGTCGCCAAAGCGCAGATGCGACTGTGTCAGGCCGCCGGATTTCATGGAATCGTAGGAGAAATATGCCTGCGCATACTTGTTGGCCGTCAGACCGATGGTCGTGATGGCGTTCTTGTTCGCGCCCACCGTGCCGTCGCCGCCGAGGCCCCACAGCTTGCAGGAAACCTGACCGGGATGCGCCAATTCCACTTCCTGATAGTCCAGAGAGGTGTGGGTCACGTCGTCGAGAATACCGATGGTGAAGTTGTTTTTCGGGGTATCCTGTGCGAGGTTGTCATAGACGGCAATCAGCTGGCCGGGTGTGGTGTCCTTGGAGGACAAGCCGTAGCGGCCGCCGATGACCTGAATATCGCCGCGTCCTGCCTGATGCAGCGCAGTGCAGACGTCCAGATAGACCGGCTCACCAACCGAACCGACTTCCTTGGAGCGGTCGAGCACTGCAATCTTTTTGCAGGTTGCCGGAATGGCCGCCGAAAAATGCGAAACCGAAAACGGGCGGTACAGGTGGATCTGCACCATGCCGACCTTGCGGCCGTGTGCGTTGAGGTAGTCTACGGTTTCCTTGAGCGCTTCCGAGGCCGAGCACATCACGACAATGACCTCTTCGGCATCCGGCGCACCGTAGTAGTTGAACAGATGATAGTCCCGGCCGGTCAGCTCGTTGATTTTGCCCATGTAATATTCGACCGTCTCGGGCACAACGGCGCTCTTGACGTTTGCGCCTTCCTTGCACTGGAAATAAATATCCGGGTTTACGTTGTTGCCGCGGTTGGTCGGATGCTCGGGGTTGAGCGCCTGTGCGCGGAATTGCTTGAGTGCGTCATAGTCGATGAGACCGCGCAAATCCTCATAGTCGAGCGCTTCAATGCGCTGCATTTCATGCGAGGTGCGGAAGCCGTCAAAGCAGTGCATGAACGCATATTTGGCGTGAATGGCCGACAGGTGCGCGACCGCGCCCAAATCCATCGCTTCCTGCGGCGAGGAGGACATCAGCATGGCATAGCCGGTGGTGCGGCAGGTCATAAAGTCGGTGTGATCGCCGAAGATGGAATGGTGGTTGGAGGTGACCACACGGGACGCGATGTGCATGACATTGGGAAGAAACTGACCGCCCATCGCATACATGGCGGGGATCATGAGCATCAGACCCTGCGACGAAGTAAACGTCGTCGTCAGAGCGCCGGCCTGCAAAGCGCCGTGGCAGGTGCCCGCGGCACCTGCTTCGGACTGCATCTGAATCACATCCACGGTCGAGCCAAACAGGTTCTTCCTGCCCTTGGCAGACCATTCATCCACCTTTTCCGCCATCGGGGAGGACGGCGTGATCGGATAGATCGCAGCCACCTCGGTAAAGGCGTAGGCAACATGGGCTGCAGCCGTGTTTCCGTCCATCACGGCGTAGTTTTTCTTCATTGGACTTTCATCTCCTATATCGACAGATACTTATTTTGGCATACAAAGACTCAAACAAAGTTGCATACACGGGCAATCGACATTTCAGTAAAGCCGAGCGATTCGGCCTTGGTCTGACGGCCGCTGGCCACCTCGGACACCAGCTGCATCAGGTCGTCCCCTAACTGCTGGAGGCTCCCGCCGTAAATCAGGGAAGATGCATCCACGTCGATGTTGTCTTCCATTTTGGCAAAGGTCATACGGTTGCCGGTGATTTTGATGACCGGGGCGATGGGATTGCCGGTCGGCGTGCCGCGTCCGGTGGAGAATACGACCACCTGTGCGCCGCCCGCGACCATAGCGGAAACCGAAGCCGGATCGTTGCCCGGAGTATCCATAATGACTAGGCCGCTTTTGGGTTTGACCTGTTTGGCATAGTCGTAAACCGCCATAATGGGGCTGTGGCCACCCTTGTGGATGCAGCCGAGGGATTTTTCCTCCAGCGTCGTAATGCCGCCAGCCTTGTTGCCCGGTGCGGGATTGCCTTCGCGGATTTCCTCCCCGACCAGATGCATCGCATGTTCATACCGGTGGACGATCTCGTAAATCCGGTTGTGTACTTCTTGATTTATCGCGCGGCGGGCAAGAATATGCTCGGCACCGATGAACTCCGTGGTTTCGGACAGAATGGAGGTGCCGCCTGCCGCCACAATGCGGTCGCTCATTTCCCCAATCAGCACATTGGCCGCCAGGCCGCTGGTGGGGTCGGAGCCACCGCATTCGGTTCCGATGATAAGTTCGGACATAGGGAAGGGCATTTTTTGCAGCAGGGAGGCCTGTGTCGTCAGCTCTTTGGCATACCGTACGCCGATATCGGCCGCTTTGAGCGTGCCGCCGACTTCCTGAATGATGACCTGTCGGATCGGCTTGTTGGTGCGCTCTTGAATGGCCTTAACCACCAAATCCATCTGGCAGTTTTCACATCCGAGCGAGACGACGACCGTTCCGTAAATATTCGGATTGGCGGCATAACCCGCCATTACATCCATGACATACTGCTGATCGGAAGCGACTTGCGAACAGCCGAGCTGGTTGTTGAAGGTGACCGCGCCTTCCACTTGCTGGGCAATGATGCGGGCGGTATCCGAAGCACAGACACTGGCGGGAAGGATCAGCACCTTGTTGCGTACACCCACGCGGCCGTCAGGCCGCTGATATCCATAAAAAGTCATGTCTGTCCTCCTATTCTTTTTCTTCTGGGTTTTCTCGACGGCCCTCTACATTGTGCACATGGACATGCTCGCCGGTTTTGATGTCACAGGTCGCAAAGCCGATATGCTCCCCATATTTGACGACCGGTTCTCCGCAGCTAATATCCCGGATGGCGAGCTTATGATAAATGGTAATATCATTCCGCGCCGTCAGGGTCTGTTCCACGCCGTCGCAAAGGTAGGTGACGGTATCGCCTTGGGAAATCGGCTCAATGGCTACCGCAACATTATCTTTGCTGTCAATGATCATGGCATTACACATGCGCTCCACTCCTTTTTCACCGCTGTGATGTTCTTTTTGCAAAAGTCTCCGGGCATCTGCCGGCCTTGCGTTAGACCCGAAAGGACACACAGGGATTTGTATTTTGAAAGCTTCATTTTCCTTGCAGCAATCGTGCTGCTTTCTCGGTCGTATTGCCGCTCCGATTGTTCGTAATTAAGAATTGTATTCTTAATTACGAATCCATGGTCTGATTATAACACCATAGCACCAATCTGTCAAACGGAATTTGGGAGAGATTTTGACATATTTCACAAAAAGAATCCCACTATTTTCTTATTTGTTTGCTGGGAAATGCAATGAAACGGCAGTTCGGTTTTGGGGTACCGCGTCCGGCGCATAAAAAAACAGATCCTGCCGTTTGGGGCATGGATCTGTCTGCTGCGCATGGTGCGCAATCGGTATTTTCGATTTGGTCAGAAGAAACTAGTGATTTCGCCCAACTGTTCAATTTCGGCCTGTGCATCCTTCAGACACCGACAAACCTGCGCTATTTTTTCCTCCTGACAGCGGAACAATGGCACCGAAACGCTCAGGGCAGCGAAAACCTTGCCCTGTCGGCGCAGCGGAACCGCCCAGCACGCCATTTGTGCGGTGGATTCTTCCTGCTCGGTTGCGATTTCTCCGTTGCGAATCGCATCCAGCTGTGCGATCAGGCAATCCGGGTCGGTAATCGTATGTTCGGTCAAACGCGGCATTCCGTCAGCATAAAGCGCCCGGACTTCCTCATCCGTCAGCCCGCTGAGCAGCGCTTTGCCGATGGCCGTTGCATTGGCAGGCAAGCGGTTTCCCACCCAGGAAATCATGCGGATCGCCTGTGTGGAGTCCTCTTTGCCCACATATAGCACATTGCCGTGATCCAAAATACCGAACTGGCAGGTCTCCTGGCAGGCGGCGACCACCTGCTTCATGATTTTGGTGACGGGCTCCATCCCACCGTCGGCCGAGAAAGCTGCGCCGAGCACCAATCCGCTTGGGCCAATGGTATATCGCCCGGTTTCATGATTTTGCTGCAAATAACGCCGTTCTTCCAACGTGTGAACGATGGGAAACAGACTGCTTTTGGGCGCATTCAATGTCTGTGCCAATTCTGTCAGGGTCATTCCCGCTTTCACAGCAGACACATGCTCCAGAATGTCTAATATGCGTGTGGTTGTGCGATGTTGGTCTTGTGCCATCCAAGTAGTCCCCTTTCCATATAGAAAGCTGCCGGATGCGGGAGTGGTTTATGGCCGGATGCTTCCTATTTCCATTATAACAAGTTCCTCTCTTTTTGCAAGTAATGTCAAAGCGCAGCAAAAAAATACGAGGAATGACCGGAATGGTCATTCCTCGCATGAAGGGGACACCGGCCAGGAAAGGGAAAACCGGTTTGAGATAGTTTCCAAAATGTGTTTTCGGAAGGCGGTTGTATCAGCCTTCGCTTTCGGTTACAGCATTTTCGATTGCGGAATCATCAAAGCCGACCACCAGCGTCAGGACGAAGCCGGCAACAAAGCTGACGGCCAGAGAGATAAGGAACGGGATAAATGCCACCGTCCAGAACACGGGCAGCGTGGTTAGCGCCGGGAAAGCAAACGCGGATGCCTGACAGCGGAACCAGCCGGCGATTGCACCGCCGATGCCGCCGGCAATGCAGGCGCAAACCATCGGCTTTTTCAGACGGATGTTTACACCGAACAGCGCAGGCTCCGTGATGCCGAAGAGAGCGGCAATCGCTGCCGATACTGCGGTGGAGCGCAGCTGCTTGTTGCGGGTGCGGATGCCGACCGCAAGCGCCGCGCCGCTCTGCGAGAAAATCGAACCGCCAATCAGGGCCAGAATGGTGTCATATCCGTTGACCGCAATATTGTTCAGGATGATTGGGAACAGACCCCAGTTGAAGCCGAAGATAACCATGACCTGGAAAAGAGCGCCCAATACAAAACCGGCGACCAAGGGGCTGAGTCCGTACAGCCACTGGTAACCAGCCGCTACCCAGTTGCCGATATACAGGCCGATTGGGCCAAAGACAACCAACGTGACCGGGATGACCAGAATCAGGCAGACCGGCGGGGTCAGGATGGCGCGTACGGTTTCCGGAATCACCTTTTTGCAAAGGATTTCCACCCACTTGAGCATGTAAACTGCCAACAGGATGGGGATAACCGTGGAAGAGTAGGTCATTGCCTTTGCGGGGAGACCGAGGATGGAGAAGTCCTCTCCGGCCTCCATGAGGGCGACGAAGGTCGGATGTACCAGAACACAGGCAACCAGCACCGCACAGAACGGCTCGGTTCCAAAGCGCTTTGCAGCGGTAAATGCCAGGAACACCGGGATAAAGTAGAAGAATGCATCGCCCATTGCATAGAATACGCTGTAAAGCGGATGGCCTTCCACAATAATGTTAGCGGCGGTCAGCAGCGCGACAATGCCTTTAAGGATACCGGCTGCAACCATCAGCGTGATGAACGGAAGGAAAACGGATGAGATGAGGTCGATGACTCGATCTAATAGGTTCTTTTTCTTCGGCTCAGCGGCTGCGTTTTCTTGATTAGCCACAGGCTCAACTCCTTTCTTTCATGCGAATCATGCGCTGATGGCGAATTACCCAACCAGTGCAATGACACGGGTCGGTGCGCCGGAGCCATTCTTTACCTTGAGCGGGAGCGCAACGATATAGCAGAACGGAGGCAGGGTATCCAGCTTGTCAAGCGCTTCCAGAATAAAGATATCGGCGCCAAGCAGGACGTCATGCGCGGGGCAAACAACGGCATCGCCGGCGTCCAGCGCGAGCGCATCCGTGCCGACAACACTTACACCCTTGTCCTTGAGATACTCGGAAGCCTCCCGGCCCAGACCCGGCCAGTCGTGCTCGTACGGCTTGCAGTTGGGCTGGACATCCCACTTTTTGTCCCAGCCGAAACGGAAGAGGACAAAATCCTTCGCGCGGATTTCGCCGTGCTCCTTCTCCCATGCCTGAATGAACTCTACGGGAAGGCATTCATTCTTCCCCAGATGGCTGGCGTCGATGATAACGCCGCGGCCGAAAAGGCGCTCTACCGGAACCTTTTCGATCGTGTAGTCGCTGCCGGGGATGTGATGATTGGGAGCGTCCATATGCGTGCCGGTGTGCTCGCTCATAATCAACGCAGCATGGGTAAATCCGTCTCCGTATTCAATCGCCTCATGCTGGACGCGGCCAAAGCGGGCGTGTGTCAGGCAGCTGGGCATTCCAACTTCCAAATTGTGGCTCAAATCAACCAACTTTAACTGATTGCCAACCAGTTCAGCCATTGTCTCAATTGCGTTGTTCATAACCATTACCTTCCTTGTCTTTTATTTCTAGTTGTATTATTTCCTGTGGTCGTATATACGAACATAAGACTTAAATACGAACCATCTGTAAGCTAATATTAGTCATCTCGCTCTATCTTGTCAAGTTTAATTAATAAAAATTGTGATTGTCCACAAGAAATTATTTTCCATATTAGATAAAATGACGATTGTATTTTTTTTCACATACTGCTTTGGGGGCAGAGCGAAGCGAAGGAAGCAGAACGGTCAGATGGCGGAGCAAAAAAAACACTACCAAAATCCTGCCTTGCGGCAAAACGTTGGTAGTGGTTTCCGTAATAGAATGATCCGAGCAGAAAGGATGCGTGCTTACAGCACCTTGCTCAGGAAGTCGATCGTGCGCGGCTCCTTCGGATGGTTGATGACCTCATCCGGCGTGCCTTCCTCGACGATGTAGCCGCCTTCCATGAAGATGACGCGGCTGGCGACCTCGCGGGCAAAGCCGATCTCGTGCGTGACGACAACCATCGTCATGCCTTCTTTGGCCAGGTTCTGCATAACCTGCAGCACCTCTCCGACCATTTCCGGGTCGAGTGCGGAGGTCGGTTCGTCGAACAGCATGATGTCCGGGTTCATTGCCAGCGCGCGGGCGATGGCAACGCGCTGCTTCTGGCCGCCGGACAGCTGCGCGGGATAGGCTTCCGCCTTATCCGCCAGACCGACGCGCTTGAGCAGCCGCATGGCGGTTTCGCGCGCTTCCTCCTTGGTGGCCTTTTTCAGCTCGGTCGGCGCGAGCATCATGTTGCCCATGACGTCCAGATTGTTAAACAGATTGAACAGCTGGAACACCATGCCGACGTTTTCGCGCACCTTATTGATATCGGTGTGCTTGTCGGTGATATCGTAGCCGTCGACGATGACCGTACCGTCGGTGATCTCCTCCAGACGGTTCAGGCAGCGCAGGAAGGTGGACTTACCGCTGCCGGACGGCCCGAGAATGACGACGACCTCGCCCTCGTGAATATCAATTGAGACATCCTTGAGCACTTCCAGATCGCCAAAGTTCTTTTTCAGGTGGGAGACATGGATCTTCGCCTGTTTATTATTCTCTGCCACGGTTCAGCCTCCTCTCCATAACCTTTGCAAAACGGGACAGGACCGTAATCACGATCAAATACATCACCGCGACGATGCTCCAGACCGCAAACGAGTTGAAGGTGATCGCCACGACGTTCTTCGAGGTGTTGACCAGCTCGGGGAAACCGATAACCGACAGGATCGAGGTATCCTTGAGCGTGATGATGAACTGGTTGATGATCGACGGGATCATCGTGCGGATGGCCTGAGGCAGCACGACCTTGCGCATGGCCTTCCAGTACGGCAGACCAAGGCTGCGCGCAGCCTCCATCTGGCCCTTATCCACGCTCTGGATACCGGCGCGGATGATTTCCGCCATGTATGCGCCGCAGTTCAGCGCCAGACAGATCGTACCGGCCTGTAGTGCGGTCAGCGTAACGCCCTTGACACCGATGATGTTTTGGAACAGGTACGGCACGCCGAAGAATACATAAAACGCCAAAACGATCATCGGTACGCCGCGGATGACATCGACAAAAATCGTCGAAATGATATTGCACACGCGGTTTTTCAGCACGCTCAACAAGCCGAAAAACAGGCCGAGGATACATGCAAAAAACAGGCCGCACAGTGCCAGCAGCAGCGTCTGCCCCATCGCCTGCAGCAGCAGGGGCCCATAAACGGTGAGGATTTGGATCACAGATCAGAACTCCTTTCAAAAATTAGGGGGCGCCGGATCAAACCAGTGCCCCCTGAAAATGCAGGTCGATCCGCTGCGATCAGCCCAGATATTTGGCGATGATCTCGTCGTACTTGCCGTTCTCCTTGATGTTGGCAAGACCGGCGTTGAACATGTCGATCAGCTCCTGATTGTCCGCATTGAAGATCGCAAAGCCATAGGGCTGGCCTTCGTTCGCGGTATCCTCCAGAATCTTAAGCGCCAGATTGCCGTCCTTGATGGAAGCCGTCATAACCGGGGTATCCTCAAAGCAGGCAACCGCCTGGCCGCCGAGAACCGCCTGATACATCGTGGGCGAATCCTCAAAGTAGGTGATGTTGAAGCCGTACTGCTCCTTCAGGCTCTCCGCGTAAGCCGCGCCCTGCGTGCCGGTCTTGACGGCAACCGTCTTGCCGGACAGGTCTTCGAAGCCGGTGATGTCGGAATCCGCAGCAACGGTCATGGTCTGGGTGGTCTGATAGTAGCCGTCCGAGAAGATCCAGCCGCTCTCCTTACGCTCGTCGGTGATGGAAGCGCCAGCGATCATGCCGTCGGCCTGACCGGACTGGCAAGCCGCGATGGCTGCATCCCAACCGAGGCTCTTCATTTCATATTTAAAGCCCTGATCTTCCGCAATCGCCGCAACGATGTCCACATCGATGCCAACGAAGTTGCCGGAGGCGTCGGTGTATTCAAAGGGCTTGAAAACGGTATCGGATGCAATAACCCAAACCTTTTCATCGCCCGAAGCGCCGTTAGACGAGTCGTTTGCCGCGTTGCTGTCGCTACCGGACGAATTGCCGCCGCAAGCCGCCAGACCCAGCGCCAGAGTGGCCGCCATCAGCAGAGAAAGTACTTTTTTCACTTGTGATTCTCCTTTTCTTTTTTCTTACCCTCCGCATCCGCATGGCGTTTCTCCCCGCGCATGCAGTGCATCAGTCATAGTGAAAGAATAGGCGATGGAAGGATACAGACAACCACCATCGCCTATTATACCGAACTAATTATAACGTAAAACAAAGCTACAGTCAAGCATAGAGCCTGTTTTAGACAAAAAGCAAGTTAAATCCGTTCTGTCGCCCGCAGAATTTCCTCCAGCGCAAAGTCGATGCCCAGCAGGCTGGTGCACAGGGTCAAATCGTAGTTTGTCGCGTCGGCATAGTGGCGACCGGTATAATGCGTGCAGTATGCGCTGCGCGCCTTATCCACCGCCTTGATGTTGGCGCGGAGTTTTTCCGGCTCGGTGTCCTCCATCATGCCGCGCATGCGTTCAAAGCGCCATTCAAAATCCGCATGGACGAATACCCGCAGGCAGTGGTCAAATTCCCGCAGAATAAAGTCCGCGTTGCGGCCGACGATAACGCAGCTTTCGTGGTCTGCAATTTCACGGATGGCCTTGACCTGCGCTTCCCACAGCTTGTCGCTCAAGGGACGGTTGTAAAAGTCAAACAGGCTTTGCGTCAGGCCAAAGCTGGTCGGCACGCGCTCATCCCATTTGCGCACCTGCGCAGGGGTCAGACCTGCGGACGCCTTGGCGGTGCAAAGGATCAGATCCTTATTGTATAGCGGAATGCCCAGTGCGTCAGCTGTACGCCGGCCAAGCTCGCCGCCGCCCGCACCGAACTGCCGGCTGATGGTAATGATCTTTCTCATGGGGTTTTCCTCCTGATTGCCCTATCGGCAGAGCCGGATGGGGATATTGCCGGGTACATCCTGCGTCTGCCCTGTCGGTATTATCCTTATTATAGCCGACCGGCCGGACAAACGCAAGCGTCATACGCAAGACTCCCCTTGCCGAATTGTATGATATGGTACTATAATAAAGAAAGAGGAGGGGTTTTTATGCGAATTCTGGTAGCAGAAGACGAGCGCGATCTCAACCGGCTGATCTGCCGGACGCTCGAGCGCGCGGGATACAGTGTGGACGCCTGCTTTGACGGAGAAGCCGCACTGGATTATCTGCTGGGAGCGGAATACGACTGCCTGCTTTTGGACATTATGATGCCCAAAAAGGACGGACGAGAGGTGCTGCGCACGGTACGCGCACAGGGCAGCGCCGTGCCGGTGATTTTCCTGACCGCGCGCGACAGCGTGCAGGACCGTATTGAGGGACTGGATCTCGGTGCGGACGATTATCTGGTCAAGCCCTTCGATTTCGACGAGCTGCTCGCCCGTATCCGCGCGGCGACGCGCAAATACGGCACGCAAAAGACCAGCGTGCTGACACTGGCCGATCTGACCGTGGACACCGGCAGCCATACGGTCACGCGCGGCGGCAAGGAGATCCGCCTGTCCGCCAAGGAATATGCCATCCTGCAATATATGATGCAGCATCAGGGCACGGTCATTTCCCGCGCCCGACTGGAGGATCATATCTGGAATTACGATTATACGGGCGGTTCAAATGTAGTTGACGTGTATATCACCTATCTGCGCAAAAAGATCGACAGCGGCTTTGATAAAAAGCTGCTGCATACGGTCCGCGGCGCGGGCTGGATCTTAAAGGAGGAGCCGTGAAGCGATTTTCCGTCAAGCAGAAGCTGACCCTGTGGATTACACTGCTCATGCTGCTGCTTACCACGGCGGTGCTGGTGTTCATGGTTGTGGTAAGCAGCTCGGTCGTCACCGAGAACGCATATGAACAACTGACCAATACCGTGCGCGGCAACCTGAGCGGTATTTCCAAGGAAAACGACAGTCTGACGTTCAGCGAGGATTTTTCTTTCACGCATAACGGCGTGTATACCGTGGTTTACAGCAGCAGCGGCGCACTGCTGGCCGGACAGCTGCCGCTGTCCTTTCCCGATACGCTGCCGTTTGAAAACGGTGTAATCCGCACGGCGGAAGGGGACAATGGGGATTATTATGTGCTGGATTTCTGGCTGCCGTTCAGCTGGGAGGACGGCGCATGGGTGCGCGGCATGATCCAGACGCCGGACGTAGCCGACGTGCTGGACGATATGACCGGTATCGCACTGCTCATCCTGCCCCTGATGGTGGTGATCAGCGGTCTGGGCGCTTATCTGCTGGCGCGTTCGACCTTCCGCCCCATCGACAGCATCATCCGTGCCGCGGAAAACATCGGAGAGGGACGCGATTTGTCCCGCCGTATCGGTCTGCCCCCGGGACGGGACGAGATCAGCCGACTGGGACAGGCATTTGACAACATGTTTGTGCGGCTGGAAGCGTCCTTTGAGTCGGAAAAGCAGTTCACTTCGGATGCATCCCATGAGCTGCGCACGCCGACCGCGGTTATCCTTGCCCAATGCGAGGACGCACGGCGGCATGCCGAAACGCCCGAGCAATATGCGCAGGCAATCGAGGTCATTGAGCGGCAGGCGGGCAAAATGTCCAACCTTATCGCGCAGCTGCTGCAGATGACCCGTCTGGAGCAGGGCACACAGCGCGCGTCCTTTGAATGGGCCGACCTGAGTGGTCTGGTGGAGGTTGTCTGCGTGGAGCAGCCCACCTTCCCCAAGAATATCACGCTGCAAACCGATATTCAGCCGGAGGTGGAGGCCCGATTTGACGTGACCTTGATGAGCCGTTTGCTGCAAAACCTGATTGGCAACGCCGTGCGGTACGGCAGGCAGGACGGGCATATCTGGGTTTCTCTGCGGCAGGAGCAGGCGGACGCCGTGCTTGCGGTGCGGGATGACGGCATCGGCATCGCCCGGGAGCAGCAGGAGAAAATCTGGCAGCGGTTCTATCAGGTGGAGCCGTCGCGCAGCGGACAGGCCGGTACCGGGCTGGGCCTGACCATGGTGCGGCAGATTGCCGCGCTGCACGGCGGTACCGTAACGCTGGACAGCGCGCCCGGGGTGGGCAGCTGCTTTACCTTCCGCTTCCCTGTTGGAGAGCAGGAAGAAAGCGGCGGAAATGAGGCGTAAAAAATTTTTTGGAAAATTTACTCTTTTAATATTTTTTTAATGTTGGGCTGGTATTCTGTATATGAACTCAAACGAAAGGTGTGAGCAGGATGAAAAAACAGTTTTTGATGTTTACCGCCGCGGCAATGCTGACCGCTGCGTTGGCGGGCTGCAGCCAGCCCACCCAGAAAAGCAGTGCGCAGATGGGATATATCGGTGAGGACGCGGCCAAGAACATGGCGGTCACCGCCGCGCAGGTAGATACCACTCAGGCAACCTTTTCCGGTGTTTCGCTGAGTACAAGGGACGGCATTGCGTATTATGAGGTGGATTTCACCGCAGACAATACGGATTACCGCTATGCGATTGACGCCATGACCGGCGCGGTGATTGAATCGAACAGTGCCGCATCGCAGACGACCGGCACGAATGGCACGGCTGCCGCAGGCGCTGCAAATGGCACGACCGCCGCGGCGCAGACGGGTGCGGTCGACGAGGCCCGTGCTAAGCAGATTGCGCTGGACCATGCGGGCGTGAGCGAGAGCGACACATCGTTCCTGATGGCCAAGCAGGATTATGAGAACGGCGTGTTGGTTTACGAGGTCGAGTTCTACGTTGCCGCAACCGGTTCGGAATACGATTACGAGATTGACGCTACGACCGGTGAGATTCGTGGTTTCGACTATGACGCGGAAAATTACACTCCGACGCAGCAAAATACGACTGCCGCTTCGGGTGAAACCCTGAGCGAGGCGGATATTCGTAAGATTGCGCTGGCCAAGGTGCCGGGCGCGACCGAAAAAGACATCCGCATGAATCTGGACCGTGATGACGGCCGGCTGCGCTACGAGGGCAAGATTATCTACGAGGGTATGGAGTACGATTTTGAAATCGACGCATACAGCGGCGCTATCCAGGAATGGGATGCGGAATCTGTATTCGATTGACAATAAAATGAGGACAATAAGGAGGAAAAAGACATGAAAAAACTGGTTTGTACAATGGCACTGGCCGCATTGCTGTGCGGCGCGGCGGGAGCAGCGAACGGCTCCTACACGGTAACGGCGGAGCTGAGTCCGGACGTCACGGTCAAGATTGACGGCGTGGAGCGCGTTTTCTATAACGTGCAGGGTCAGGAAGTGCATCCGATCAGCTACGCGGGCACGACCTATGTGCCGATTCGCTCGATTGGCGAGCTGATGGACAAAAACGTCAACTGGGACGGCACAACCAATACCGCAACCATCGGCGGCGCACGCGTTACGGCGGACGCAACCGGCACGCCGGACCGTAATGCGGTTCCGCAGAACATCACGATGGACATTGAGCCTGGCATCACGATCGTGATTGATGGCACGGCACGCACCTTCTATAACGTAAACGGCCAGAAGGTCGATCCCGCGCTGTATAACGGCTCGATCTACCTGCCTATCCGCGCGATTGGTGAAATCATGGGAAAAACCGTATCGTGGGACGGCGCAACCCAGACCGTGTCGATTTCCGGCAGCACGGCGGGCGGTCAGGTGACCGATTTTGATACAAGCAACCCCTCTGGCGGCAATACTGGCAATACCGGTAATGTCGGCGGCAACACCGGCAATACGGGTAACACCGGCAATGTTGGCGGCAACACTGGTACGACCACCGGTTCGGTAACGCTGGAGCAGGCCAAGCAGACCGCACTCAATCATGCGGGCAAGACTGCCAGCCAGGTGACCTTTGTCAAGACCAAGTCCGATTGGGAGTATGGCAGAACGGTGTATGAAATCGAGTTTATCTACCGTTCCGGCACGGGCTATCTGGAATATGACTACGAAATCGACGCTTCGACGGGCAAAATCCTGAGCTATGACTATGACGCGGAGGGATATGTTCCCTCGACCGGCGGCACGGGCAGCATTGGCGGCCAGACGGCATCCATCTCCGCAGATCGCGCCAAGCAGATTGCGCTGGCGAAGGTTCCGGGCGCAAGCACGGCCAATATCTATGAATTTAAGCTGGATTATGATGACGGCCGCCTCGAGTACGAAGGCAAAATCATCTACAATACCATGGAGTATGAATTCAGCGTCGATGCTACGACTGGCAATATTATCGGCTGGGATGTAGAATCCATCTACGACTGAGCACAATTAAAAAAAGCCTTCCGCTGCGGCGGAAGGCTTTTTTCTTATGAACGGGAATCAGATTGCACGCACCGAAATCATACCGTCGATGACGCGCAGCGCGTCGAGATTGGCTTCGGTGGGCTGCTCGGCAAGGTCGACGATGGTGTATGCGTAGTCGCCCTTGGAGCGGTTGCCCATGTTTTCAATGTTGCACTTGACCGCAGCGGTGATGGACGCGATCATGTTCGGGATGTTCTTGTGGATCATGCAGACGCGGTAGCCGCCCTCATAGGGAACCTTGAGGTTCGGGAAGTTGACCGAGTTGCGAATGGTGCCGGTTTCGAGGTAATCCGAAATCTCCTTGACCGCCATCTTCGCGCAGTTGTCCTCGCTCTCGGGCGTGGACGCGCCGAGGTGCGGCAGCGTGACGGCGTTTTCCTGTGCGAGAATTTCATCGGATGCAAAGTCGGACACATAGGCTGCGACCTTGCCGCTCTCGAGTGCCTTTGCCATGGCGGCAACGTCGACCAGCTCGCCGCGGGCGAGGTTGATGATGCGCACGCCGTCCTTCATCTTGGCAATGGACTCCTCGCAAATGGTGTTTTTGGTTTCCGGCGTCAGCGGCACATGGATGGTGATGTAATCGCAGTTGGCGAAAATCTGGTCAAGATCGGTCACGTGCTTGACCGAACGGGATAAGCTGAGCGCGCCGTCAACCGACAGATACGGGTCGTAGCCCCAGACCTCCATGTCCAGACCGACCGCCGCGTTGGCAACCTTGACGCCGATGGCGCCCAGACCGATGACGCCCAGACGCTTGCCGGAGATTTCCGGGCCGGCATAGGTGGACTTGCCCTTTTCCGCAGCCGGGCCGATGTCCGGCGTGCCGGCGAGGCTCTTTACCCAGTTTGCGCCCTGCACAATTTTACGGGAAGCGAGCATCAGCGCGCAGACAACCAGCTCCTTGACGGCGTTGGCATTCGCGCCCGGGGTGTTGAATACGACGATGCCTTCCTGTGCGCAGCGGTCGAGCGGAATGTTGTTCACGCCTGCGCCCGCACGCGCGATGCATTTGAGGCTCTTGGGGAATTCGACGTCGTGCAGCTTGGCCGAACGGACGAGAACGGCGTCATAGTCTGTAAAGTCCTCCGAGCAGGTGTACTTGGTGGCGTCGAGGTTTTCCAGACCAACCTTGGAAATCTTATTATACAGCTTTACCTGATACATGGGAATACACTCCTCTTATCTTCTTATGTTGCGCTCTTTGGGAGCGAAGCGATATAAAATAACAAATTTCCAAGGACAGGTGCCTTGGAAATTTGACCCCGACTCAGTGGCCTTGGGCTGCGGCCGGGGGTATCAAAAAATCAGTTTTCCGGAACTGATTTTTGTATATAGGGGGTACTGGGTACCCTCTATAGGTGTTTACGCGTTTTCTGCTGCAAACTTCTTCATGAAGTCAATTAAGTACTCCACGCCCTCAATCGGCATCGCGTTGTAGATGGAAGCGCGCATGCCGCCGACCGAACGGTGGCCCTTGAGGTTGGACATGCCGGCCGCTGCGGATTCCTTGGCAAACTTCGCGTCCAGCTCGTCGTTGCCGGTGCGGAAGGTGACGTTCATGTGGCTGCGGGATGCCTTTTCGGCAACCGCCTTGTAGAAGTCCTGGCTGTCGAGGTAGTCGTACAGCATGCTGGAACGCTTCTCGGCGCGCTCCTGCATGACCTTGACGCCGCCCATCTGCTCGACCCACTCGAGCACGAGACCCAGCACATAAATGCCGTACGTGGGGGGCGTGTTGTACATGGAGTCCTTGTCGGCCATGGTTTTCCAGTCCAGCATGACCGGATACTTCTCAAGCGGATAGTTGCCCAGCAGATCCTCGCGCACAATGACAACCGTCACGCCTGCGGGGCCCATGTTCTTCTGTGCGCCCGCATAGATGACGCCATACTTGGAAACGTCAACCGGCTTGGACAGGATATTCGAGGACATATCGGCCACCAGCGGCACACCTGCCGGGGTTTCGGGGTCGTACTGATACTCGGTGCCGTAAATGGTGTTGTTCGCGCAGATGTAGAAGTAATCCGCGTCCGGACGGATGTCCAGCTCGGCCTGCGTCGGCACGCGGTCAAAATTGCCCTCCTTGGAGGAGAACGCCACATGGATGTCGCCGAACTTCACGGCTTCCTTGTAGGCGTTGTTGGCAAAGTTGCCGGTGATGGCGTAGTCTGCCTTGCCGGTTTTCATCAGGTTCATCGGGATGGCCGCGAACTGGGTCGTCGCGCCGCCCTGCAGAAACAGGACCTTGTAGTTCTCCGGAATGGAGAGCACACGGCGCAGCGCTGCCTCGGTCTCCTTGATGATGCCGTCATATACTTTAGATCGGTGACTCATCTCCATGACGGACATGCCTGAGCCCTTGTAGTTCAGCATTTCGGATGCACAGCGCTCGAGCACGGGAACCGGAAGCATGGAGGGACCAGCGGAGAAATTGTAGATACGATTGTCAGCCATAGTGATAGTAACCTGCCTTTCAATAAATCAACGTGCTGTTCCGTATAGGAATGCAATATCCATTATAATATAAGGGGTAGGGATTTACTACGGGAAATTAAACCAAAATTCCGCCGGAAAAAGACGAATGTCTGCACATTATGGACAGATGCTGCAGTATTACCGAAAACGGTATCCGATTGCAAGGGCTTGGACGGATATGGTATACTAAGGCAGAAATCAGAAAGGAATGCCGCGGGTTTTTGCACAGGCCTGTGTAAAAAACGCGATGCGAAAGGAGAGGACGCCATGTTCCGGCGCCGCCAGCCCAGCCAGCGAAACCAGCTCAGCCACCGGCAGATTAACCGCCTGCTGCCGTTTACCAATGCACCGCTGTTTCACGCATTGCAGCTGCTTGCGACCGCTGATTCCGCGCGCTTTCACATGCCCGGCCACAAGGGAGAGCCGCTGTTTAACAGCTATGCCGAGGTGTTTGCCATTGACTTTACCGAAACCTACGGCACGGGCAATCTGTATCTGGGCGATGGCCCGATTCGTGATGCAGAAGTGGCTGCGGCGCGGTATTTCGGCGCGTCCGACTGCTTTTTCCTGACCGGCGGATCGACGCAGGGCATTTTGTCCATGCTGGCAACTGCGGTCGGGCGCGGCGGGGCGGTGCTGCTCGACCGGGAATGCCACAAATCGGTGTGCCATGCCTGCGCGCTGCTCGATATCACACCGTATTTTATCTCCGCGCCGGTTTTGGAGCCGTTCGGCATTTCGGGCGCGCTCGCGCCTGCGGATGCGGAGCAGCAGCTGCTTGCCCATCCCGACATTCGCGCGATGCTCCTCACCTCCCCCACCTATTACGGTGTGTGCCGCGCGATTCCGGCGTTTGTCGACCTGTGCCGCGCCTACGGAAAAATGCTGCTGGTGGATGCGGCGCACGGCGCGCACTTCCCTGCCGTCGGCCTGCCGACTCCGGTGGAGGAGGGGGCGGACCTTGCGGTGCTGTCCATTCACAAGACGCTGCCCTGTCTGGGACAGGGCGCGGTGGTTTTGAGCGGTCCGGGCGTGGATAAGCGTGCTTTGCGCGAAAATACCGCTCTGTTCGGCACGTCCAGCCCCTCCTACCCCATCATGGCGTCCATCGACCTTGCCCGCGCCTATACCGAGGGGCCGGGCCGCGCCGCTTACCGCCGCGCCGCCGAAACCTGCGGCGAGCTGCGCGAGTACGTGCTGCGGCGCACAGGCTTTACGGCGCTGACCATGGAGGATTACCCCGCGCTCGACCCCTGCCGCCTGACCGTGTGCACCGCGGGCACGGATGTGACTGGTCATCAGCTGGCCGACATGCTGTGGAGCGAGTACGGTGTGGCTTGTGAGATGGCGGACGACCGCAACGTGGTTTGCATCCTGACCTGCGCGGATTCGGGTACGGCGGTGTACCGGCTGCGGCGCGGCCTGCGCCATATTTCGCGCCGCCGCCACGAGACGCTGCTGCCCTCTCCTGCCGCGCCCTTCCCGCCTGCCGAGCGGGTGATGTCCGTGCGGGACGCATGGTTTGCCAAGACCGGCCGCGTCGAACTGGCCGCCGCCGAGGGACTGGTGTGCGCCCGGCCGGTCACGCCCTATCCGCCCGGCGTGCCGCTGCTGTGGCCGGGGGAGAAAATTACTCGCGCGCACATTGAACTTATCCGAGAAAGATGGTACAATGAAATCAGCGAGATCACGGTTGTGATTGGCTGATTTACCTCAAAGGAGGATTTTTTCTATGAAAATGGTACTTGCGATCATCAATTATGATGATGCTCAGGATGTAATCAATAATCTGATGAAGGCCGGTTTCCAGATTACCAAGCTGGCAACCACCGGCGGCTTTCTCAAGGCCGGCAACGTCACCATTCTGATCGGTTTGGATGAGTCCAAGCTGGACGAATGCTTCGACATCATTCGCGAGCATTCCTCCTCGCGCAAGCAGATCATTCCCACCACCGCCGAGCTGGGCATGGGCTTTTTCCCGTCCACACCGGTGCAGGTTGAGGTCGGCGGCGCGACCGTGTTCGTTTTAAACGTCGAGCGCTTTGAAAAGCTGTGATTTCGTTTGACGCGCTGCCGGGAAATGAAGCTCTGAAACGCGCGCTGAAACATGCGCTGGCCGATCGTTTTCCGCAGGCCGTGCTGCTCTCGGGGGATGATTCCGCAGCGCTGGCGGCCTGGTCGGACGTGCTGGCGGCAGGTATTCTGTGCGAAAGCGCGGGGCCGCGCCCGTGCGGGACGTGTCTGTCCTGCCGCAAGGTCAGCGAGGGCGTGCACCCCGACCTGACCGTTATCGATGAGGGTGAAAACGAACTGAAAGTCGACCTTGCGCGCCGACTGAAGGCGGAAGACGCTATCATTCCAAACGACGGCGCGCGCCGCGTGACCGTCATCCGGCACGCGCATAATTTAAACCCCATGGCGCAGAACGCACTGCTCAAGGAACTCGAA
This sequence comes from Agathobaculum sp. Marseille-P7918, assembly GCF_964248325.1. Lineage (NCBI taxonomy): Bacteria > Bacillati > Bacillota > Clostridia > Eubacteriales > Butyricicoccaceae > Agathobaculum > Agathobaculum sp. Marseille-P7918. Next base: position 80,441 of record NZ_CAXTXI010000007.1, read on the forward strand.
GAGCCGCCGGCATACGCCTTTTTCGTGCTGACCGCCGAGCAGCCGGACACACTGCTGCAGACCGTGCGATCACGCTGCACCAAGTTTACGCTGGTACCGCAGGAGGAAGCGGGCGGGGACGGCGAAGCCGCCGCGCTCCTTGCACCCTATCTGGAGGCGCTGGCCGCAAGACGTGAGGACCGCATGATGCTGGCGGCGCTCGCGCTGGAAAAGACACCGCGCCGCGCGCTGCTGGGCGTCATCGGCGTGCTGCAAAGCGCGCTGCGCGACGCGATTTTTGCCGGAAAAGGGCTGCCGCAGCCGCCGGTCGTGGCGGCGCTGCGCGCACAGACGCAAGCGCTGGCAAGCGCGGTGAGCGCGGCTCGGCTGCTGGAGCTATACGATTTTCTGAGCGTGCTGACCGACCGCGTCTCCCGCAATGCAGCGGCGGCGGCGGTGACAAACGCGCTGACAAGCGATGTGTACCGCATCTGCTTTTTATAATGTAGGAGGATCAGTTTTTGACAACGATTATTGGAGTCCGTTTCAAAGCGGGCGGAAAAATGTACTATTTTGACCCGCAGGACACGCCGGTGGCCGCGGGCGAGGACGTCATCGTGGAAACGACGCGCGGGCTGGAATACGGCCAGTGCGTGCAGGGCAACACGGAGGTGCCCGACCAGACGGTCGTTCAGCCGCTCAAGCGCATGGTGCGCGTGGCGACCGACGCGGATAAAAAGACGCTGGCGCGCAACAAAAAGCGAGCGGACGAGGCGTTTATCATCTGCAAGCGCAAAATTGAAGAGCGCGGGCTGGAAATGAATCTGGTCACGGCGGAATGCACGTTCGACATGAATAAAATGCTGTTTTACTTCACCGCGGACGGCCGCGTGGATTTCCGCGAGCTGGTCAAGGATCTGGCCAGCGTGTTCCGCACGCGCATCGAGCTGCGGCAGATTGGTGTGCGCGATGAGGCGAAGATGATCGGCGGTTTGGGTACCTGCGGACGTGAGCTGTGCTGCTGCTCGTATCTGGAGGACTTCCACCCTGTTTCGATCAATATGGCGAAGGATCAGAACCTGTCGCTCAACCCGGCGAAGATTTCGGGTGTGTGCGGCCGTTTGATGTGCTGTCTGAAATACGAGCATGAAGCCTATGCCGAGCTGCAAAAGGTGACCCCCAAGCAGGGCAGCGTCGTCGATACGCCCGAGGGACGCGGCAAGGTCATCACGACTCAGATGCTGCGTGGTACCTGCAAGGTGCAGCTCGACGACAGCTCCGAGCATTCGCTGACCGAATTCCAGTGCACGGATTGCTGCGTGGTCAAGGGCGCGTGCCGCAACCGGCAGAACGCCGCCGCCATGGCGGAGGAGCGCCGCCGCATGGAGCAGGAGGCTGCCAAGCAGCAAAAGCAGCAGAATGCCGCTGAGGATTTGTCGGATGAGGCGCAGGGAGAGCAGTCTGACGAAGGTGCGGCTCCCGCAGAAGGAGCGCCGCGCCGCCGCCGTCGCCGCGGAGGACGCCGCCGTCATAAGCCGCAGAATGCGGAAAATGCCGGAAACGCGGAGAACGCCCCCGTGCAGGAGCATGCGCCGGGCGCACAGGAATGACCCGAAGATTTATTCGACAGGGAAAATATGCAAAAATGACCGCCCCCTTTTGTCAGGGGGCGGTTTTTTGCGCGCGAGACAGAGCCGACAGCGCTGCAATAAAAATGTAATATTGCGCGCGCTTGTGTCACAAATGTTACACTTTTTCGCCTGCTATTGAGCGGCATGCAGGAAAAGACTATAATTTATATATCAATCACCCAAGGATGGAAGAATTTATGCTCAAGAAAACAATATCTGCCCTGTTTGCGGCGTTTATCATGATAATAGGAGCTTCGGCAGCGGGAACAATCTTCCCGGCACAGCGCACGGATGTTGACGGCGTGACCCGGTACGGCTATCTGGATGAAGAAGGGCGTACTGTGCTGTCGTTTTCCTATGCGCAGGCTGGGGAATTTGCCGCATGCGGTCTGGCGGCGGTCGAGGATGACAAGTGGCGGACCGCGGTAATCGACCGCGAGGGTCACCTGGTCGTGGATTATACCGACGCGCCGGTATCGGTCGAGTTTTCGGATGACGCGATCGCTTATCGCTATGCCGATCACAGTGTGTACTATACGCTGAAAGGAGAAAAAATAGGCTCTTACGCGGGAGCAGTGGGCTTTTTTGAGGACGGGCTGCTGCTGTGTAAAAGTCCGGCATCCGACCTGTACACCTATGTGACGCAGGACGGCAGCGCCGCGTTTGCAGGTGAATTTAAGGATGCGGGCGTTTTTTCGGGCGGCCGCGCACTGGTTTGCACAACGGATGGACAGTATCTTGCCATCGATACCGAGGGGCAGACGCTGTACACGCTGGAAAGCGGCATCGAGCCGCGCTATATGACCATCTTCGGAGAGGATACCATTGTCCTGTCCAACGGCATGGCCAAGGCGCTGTATTCGCTTTCCCAGAGCGATTATCTGACCGTGTTCAAGTACAGCGAAATCAGCGAATTTGATGACGGGGTGGCAATGGTCCGCGAGGGCAACCGATGGGGCATGATCAATACATCCGGTAAGCTGCTGACCGAGCCGACTTACTATTACCTGTCCTATATGGGCGACGGGTTGTATGCCGCCCGCAGCGCGGACGGTTCCGCTTCTGCGGTGGATGCCAACGGAAACGTTGTTTATCGCGTGAGCAGTTACGTCGGCGGCTTCAGCGAGCTGCGCTATGGTCTTGCCTGGCACGGCACGGCGGACGGCAGCCTTATCTTCTTCAAAAAGAACGGTGGTTATCTCACCAGCCTGAAAAACGCCGAAAACCCGACGCTTTTGAGCGAAAACGTCGTGCGGGTAACGCAGGACGGTACGCTCAAATACATCAATCTGTCCACCGGCAACACGCTGCTGGAGCAGCCGAAATCCTTTGATCTGGGCAGCGGCCTCACGGCAAAGACCGTGCATTATGAAAAATTCATGGGCTATCAGGCGGACGGAACCGAGCACGGCTGGAATGTGGATTTTCCGGAGCTGAGCGGCCTTTCCGATACAAAGGTGCAGAAAACCATCAACGATGCGATCCGCGTGTTTTTCCTCAAAGGTCCGTTGGTCACCGCGGAGTACGAAGCGCTGGTAGGCAGCTACGGTGCGTCGGTCGAAGGCTCAGTGCTGGTGGTTTGGGCCAACTGCATCAGTGGACAGGGCGCGGGCGCAGCCGTGTGGAACGACAGCCTTGCCTTTGATTTGCGCACGGGAGAACAGTACCAAATCAGCGATTTGCTCGTCAGCGGCTATCTGGATACCGTCCGGCAGCTGCTGCCCGAGGAGCATGAGATGTATCTGTACAGCTTTCCGCGCATGAGCACCAAAGGCGTGACCTACTACTATAACGAATACGCAAGTGAGACACGCCGTGCCTATACCGAAAGCTACTTGCTGACCTTTGCGGAGCTGGGCGACGCAGTGGATACCAAGAGCGCGTGCTATCTGGCGCTCAATACCCCGCTGGTCAAGCCGGCAACCACTGTGGCGGGCTTTTCTGACGTAAAGACCAATCATTGGGCGGCGGAGTATATCCGTAAGGTTGCCGAAGAGAAGCTGATGCAGGGAGCGGACGGCAAATTCCGTCCGGAAGAGCAAATCACGCAGGCCGAGGTCTGCGCCACGATTGCGCGCAGCCTGTCGCTGGAAACCGACGGCGAAAATATGGATGGGATTGATGAGAATGCGTGGTATGCCGAAGAGGTCAGCGCAGTCTGGGCCGCGGGCCTGCTCGACGGTCTGGAGGCGGATTTTCAGCCGAACAGCATGATGACACGCGCGGATGCGGCGCAGCTGTTTGCCAATGTGCTGGTGCAGAAAGGAAGCACGCTGCCGAACGACCAGACGGTGGATGAGACGCTCGCCTCGTTCAAGGACGCGGCGGAGATTCCGGAAAATCGGCGTGCCGCGGTTGTGCTGTGCATGCAGAAGGGGCTTGTCAAGGGGTATACCGACGGTACGTTCCAGCCGGAGCGCGGCTTTACCCGCGCAGAGTTCGCTAAACTTCTGACCATGATTTAAGCGGTTTGTCGGGCGATAAATCCTGTCAAACGGAGTCTGCGGCCCCTTGATTTATCGGTATGAGAAACGGGAGTTGGATGTTGTCTGAAAGCAGAGATTCGTCGGATGATGACAAATCCGGCTGTTTCCCGTAAAATAACAGTACACAAATGACGAAAATGATGGTAAAATAGGAATAATGAAACCAAAGAGGTGATAGCTGTGAAAAGATTTATATCCGCCGTGCTGGCGGTTGCCCTGCTTTTGTGCACGCTGCCGGCGGCGTTTGCTGCTTCCGACATCGAAAACCACTGGGCAAAACCGTACCTGTTGGAGCTCAATGAGCTTGGGGTCATTAACCCTTCCTCGGAAGGCGAATATACGCCTGATCAGGCAATTCGGCGTTGGGAGTTCATGCGCTATATCAATCGCGCCTTCGGATTTACGGAAAAAGCCTCGATTGATTTTTCCGATGTCAGCAGCAGCGCTGTCTATTATGAGACGGTGCAGATTGCGGTCAAGTATGGCTACATCAACGGTGTCGGCAACGATAAGATGGACCCGGATGGTACGCTGACCCGTGAGCAGGCGGCGACCATTCTCGGCCGTTTGCACAAGTATACGCCGAGCACCGACCTGTCCAAGCTCAACAGCTTTTCGGATAAGGACAAGCTGAGCAATTACAGCAAGTCCTATGTGGCTGAGGCGGTTGCGCTGGGATATATCAACGGATACACTGACGGCACCTTTAAGCCGCAGGGCAACATCACCCGCGGCGAAATTGCCAAGATCCTGTATTATTTCCTCGGTTCTTCGCTCAACACCTCGGGAAAAGCCTATACCGGGGAGAATTTGAATACCGATACCAAGAATGTGACCATTTCTGCGCCCTGCTCGCTGTCCGATGCCACGATTGCAGGCAACCTGTTCATCACGGAGGGCGTGCTTTCCGGCAGCGTCAACCTGACCAATGTTACGGTTAATGGCGACATTATTGTCAGCAGCGGTAATGTGACGCTGGACGGCACTTCCGCGCTGCATATGACGGTGTCCAATTCGCTCGGCCTGACGCCGCAGGTCACCTGCACGGGCAACAGCAACATCGGTGAGGTCGATGTGCAGACCTCCGCGGCGCTGACCGAATCCAATCTTGCAGCATCGGCCGGCGGCTTTGCCGACCTTGCGATCACCGGCAGCAACCTGTCGCTGACGCTGGATGCCGCAGTGTGGGATGTGACCACCTCGGGTAAGACTTCGATTCTGACCACGGGCAGCACGTCTATCGGTGAGCTGACGGCAAACGGTGAAACAACCGTCACCGGCGGCGGTTCGATTCAGTCTGCGGTGATTACCGTGTCCGGCTGCGAGTTGATTATGAAGCCCGACACCTATTCGCTGGGCGGCGGCGTGACCGCAGTCATTGCCGGTCAGTCGGTTTCCGCATCGACAGGCGTCTCCATCTCCCCGTCCACGCTGTCGATCGATATCAACAATCCGAATGGGATTGCGTTTTCCTATGATTTTACCTTCAATGCGGATAAAAACAACCTGATTCGTATGGCCGTGGACGGTCAGACGCTGGTGATGGGCACAGACTATAACCTACTGACCGATAAAAACGGCATTCGGGTTTACAAGACCTATCTGAAAACGCTCAGCGCCGGTGTACATACTGCCGAGCTGGTGTTTGCGGATAATTCCCAGGCTTCGATCGGCATTCTGGTCGGTGATTCCGCGCTCAGCGCAGTCAGCCCGTCCCAGATTACATTTGACAGGTATAAAGAGTCCCCCAATTATTCCAATGTGACGGCAACGGTTGTCCTGCCCGCCGGCACGTTGCTCAGTTCCATCAGGCTTGGCGGCACGACGCTGGAGCGCGGCGTGGATTATCTTTATGATTCCTCTACCGGCATCGTTACCTTCTTGAGGGAAGAGCTGGAGAAAAAGAATAAGGGTACCTATACCATTACCTTTGTGCCCAATAAAGGCGCAACGTTCTCCTGCACGCTGAATGTAGTAGATACCGCGCCGGTCAACGGTGTCTCTCCGGCAGAGGTGGATTTTGATTCCAACGTCAATTCAGAAGGGTATCAGGATTTGACGATAACGCTCAGCACAGCGGATGGCGCAAAGCTGCAGAAAATCACATCAAACGGAAAAACACTGGAGGAAGATTGGCAGTATAAGATCAATGGCAATCAGGTTACGATCAGTAAGTCTGCAATAGCGGACTTGGGTTCCAACGGTGCAGCCTATGCCAATTTGACCTTTGTGATGTCCAACGGACAGAATCCGACGCTGCGGGTCAATTACGTGACGACCTATTCATTGACGGCAATCGTCGTGGACGACCTTGGTCTGCCGATTGAGGGTGCGACTGTTACGTTTGAACCGGAAAACAGTAAAGAAGGCAGCGCAACGCAGAATGTTACAACCGATGCATACGGCAAAGCAACGGTTTATGTCAAGAGCGGTACCTATACGATAACCGCGAACCATGCGCGCTTTACGCAGGCGGTTTCTACAACTGAAAGCGTTTCCAGCGCTCGTACCATTAAGTTGACAGGTGAAATCCTCGAAACCGTACAGATTGTTGTTACCAATGAATACGGTGCGTCGCTCCCCGGCGCGATAGTTACCATCGGCGGTCAGAATGTAACCACCGGCGCGGATGGTACCGCTTCATTCAGCCTCAAGCGTGGCAGCTACATGGCGCGGGTTACTTGCTCGGGATATACCTCCCAGACGATTGCTCTGGCGGTCAGCGGCACGGTGCGTGAGCGCGTACAGCTTAAATAACGCCTTTTTCGCAAAAACAAGCCGTCCGGCACATGCCGGACGGCTTTTGCTATACCAATGAAGCAGCTTATTCCTTTTTGCAGGAGTCCCGCAGAAACTGGATGACATCCCGCCGTGTAATAATGCCGCAGAACATCCCGCGTCCATCGGTTACGGGTACGAAATTCTGCGCGGAGACCAGATCTATCATGTTTTCCATGCGTGCATCAATGCCGACCGAACTGTGCCGGATGCGCCGGGGCACCTCCCCGACGGTCATGTGGTCGAGCTGCTCGGCGGTGTGGCTGAGCACCAGACGCAAAAAATCGCCCTCGGTGATGGTGCCAGTGTAGCGCCCCTTGGGGTCGACAACCGGGATGGCGGTAAAGCCGCTTTGCATCATATCGTCGATAGCCTGCCGCACGGAGCAATCCCCGGATAAGTATGAAACCTCTGCCTTAGGCTTGAGGAAAAAAGAGATGTTCATTGTATGTCCTCCTTGTGGATTCTGTCTCTATTTTACGATGCCAGTGCGCAATGGTCAACTGATTCTAGTTAATGCTAACAATTTATTAACAATTAAAAATACGCTTCTTGGTTGTTTTGACGGCAAAAGAAGTATTCTACGAAAAAAGTAAGCAATGGACTTGACGAAAACTCTTTTAACTGCTAAACTGTAAAAGCGGAAAGGGTTTCACCTTTCCTTCACATGCATTTTACGCAGAAAAGGGGTTTTCACATGAAGAAGAGATTACTCGCCGCGTTGATGGCCGGCGCAATGGCCCTGACCATGACCGCCTGCGGCGGCACCAACAACGATAACGCAAATACGGATACGAACGACACCGCCGAAGGCGGCACTGCCGGCAGCTACAAGGTTGGCATTGTGCAGCTGGTGCAGCATGAGGCACTCGATGCCGCAACCCAGGGCTTTCAGGATAAGCTGAAGGAGCTGGTGGAGGCAGACGGCGGCTCGGTTGAGTTTGATCTGCAAAATGCTTCCGGCGACTCCGCCAACTGCGCAACCATTGTCAATGGCTTTGTTTCTTCCGGTGTGAACCTGATTATGGCGAACGCCACGGCTGCTCTGCAGGCGGCTCAGGCTGCAACGGCGGATATCCCGATTCTTGGCACCTCGGTTTCGGACTACGGCACCGCGCTGGGTGTGACCGACTGGACCGGCAAGACCGGCACCAACATTTCGGGTACGACCGACCTTGCGCCGCTCGACGGTCAAGCGGAGATGCTGCAGGAGCTGTTCCCGGATGCGAAGAACGTCGGCCTGCTGTACTGCTCGGGCGAGCCGAACTCTGCGTACCAGATTAACACCATCAAGCCGATTCTGGAAGGCATGGGCTACACCTGCACCGAGTACGCATTCACCGACTCTAACGACGTTGCTTCGGTTGCACAGAACGCTGCGTCCGCCAGCGATGTAATCTATATCCCGACCGACAACACCGCCGCTTCCTGCACGGAAGCGATTGCAAATGTCGTTCTGCCGGCCAAGGTTCCGGTTGTTGCGGGCGAGCAGGGCATCTGCTCGGGCTGCGGCGTGGCGACCCTGTCGATCGATTACTATGAGCTGGGCCAGATCACCGGCGAAATGGCGTACGACATTCTGGTGAACGGTTCCAACCCGGGTGATATGGAAGTCCAGCCCGCGCCGAACTTCACCAAGATGTACAATGCCGCCAACTGCGAAGCGCTCGGCATCACCGTGCCGGACGGTTACACCGCTATCGAAGGCTAAGCAACATCAAACAGACAAAAAAAGCGGAAAGGGCTTTCCTTTTCCGCTTTTTTTTGCTATACTAATGAATGTGCTTTCGCACTTTATCAGATGATATTATTGGGGGCATTGAAAGTGGATTTTTTCTCCAACCTGCTGGCTGCGCTGCCCGGCGCGGTGGCACAGGGCCTGATTTGGGGCCTGATGGCGATCGGTGTGTACATCACCTTCAAGGTGCTCGACCTGGCTGATTTGACCGTAGACGGCACGATGGCCACGGGCGGCGCAGTGTGCATCGTGCTGATGACGAACGGCGTTAACGTCTGGGTGGCGCTGCTGTGCGCGTTCCTTGCGGGTATGCTCGCGGGCTTGATTACCGGCGTGCTGCATACCTTCATGGGTATTCCGGCCATCCTCGCCGGTATTTTGACGCAGCTTGCGCTGTTTTCCATCAATCTGCGCATCATGGGCAAAAAGGCAAATATGGCCATCAATCCGGATAACTATGATTTGCTGGTATCGCTGCGCAACGTCAAAAAGGTGACGCTGGAAAACCCGATTTTTGTCGCAGCAGTATTCGGTATCATCGTCATTGCGGTGCTGTACTGGTTCTTCGGTACCTCGCTCGGCTGCTCGATTCGTGCGACCGGCGCAAACCCGAACATGAGCCGCGCGCAGGGCATCAATGTTGACTTCAACAAGGTGCTCGGCCTGATGATTTCCAACGGCATCGTCGCGCTGTCGAGCGCGCTGTACTGCCAGTATCAGGGCTTTGCCGACGTAAACGCGGGCCGCGGTGCAATTGTCATCGGTCTGGCGGCGGTCATCATCGGCGAAGTGCTGTTCAGCCGCATTTTCCGCAACTTTGCGCTCAAGCTGCTGTCGGTTGCGTTGGGCGCGGTGATTTACTACATCGTCATTCAGCTCGTGCTGACGCTCGGTCTGGATACCAACGACCTCAAGCTGATTACCGCAGCGGTTGTGGCCATCTTCCTTGCCATCCCCTACTGGAAGGGCAAGTATTTCAAGGGCGCGGGCAAGGCAATCGCCAAGGCAAGCGCTGATGCGAAGGGAGGCGAGGACAATGCTTGAACTGAAGGGCATTTATAAGACGTTTAATGCAGGCACAGTCAACGAAAAGCGTGCGATTGACGGCCTTGACCTGACGCTGGAAAACGGCGATTTCGTTACGGTCATCGGCGGCAACGGCGCGGGCAAGTCCACCACGCTCAACCTGATTGCAGGTGTATTTCCGGTGGACGCCGGACTGATTCGGCTCAACGGCTTCAACTTGACCGGTCTGCCCGAGCATAAGCGCGCACGTTTTCTCGGCCGCGTGTTTCAGGACCCGATGATGGGCACGGCCGCCACCATGGGCATTGAGGAAAACCTCGCGCTCGCCTATCGCCGCGGCAAGCGGCGCGGCTTGAGCTACGGCATTACCAACGAAGAGCGCAAGATTTATCGGGAAAAGCTCGCAACGCTCGGCCTTGGTCTGGAGGATCGCATGACCAGCAAGGTCGGTCTGCTGTCCGGCGGTCAGCGGCAGGCGCTGACGCTGCTGATGGCGACGCTGCAAAAGCCCGACCTGCTGCTGCTGGACGAGCATACCGCTGCGCTCGACCCCAAAACGGCCGACAAGGTGCTGCAGCTGACCGAGGAGATTGTCGCGCGCGATAATCTGACCACGCTCATGGTCACGCACAACATGAAAAACGCCATCCAGTACGGCAACCGTCTGATTATGATGGACGCGGGCCGCGTGGTGGTGGATATCCGCGGCGAGGAGAAGAAAAACCTCACCGTGCGTGAGCTGCTCGAGAAGTTCAACATCGAAAACGACCGCATGCTGCTCAGCGAATAACGGCGCGTGCAGGCGTGTCATATCGACAGCAAAAGACTGCTGAAAAACATGGTTTTTCGGCGGTCTTTTTTTATTTGGCAACAGCGCAGAAAAAATTCCGAAAAAACGCTTGACATATTGGTTAGCATATGCTAACTTATATACAGGTTAGCCGAGGCTTACTGATAGGCAGACCGACCGGAACCGTCCATGCGGAACGGGACAGCTCCGGTAACACATACACAGCTTCCTCAGCATTTTGCGCATCATTCGAACAGAAATGACCGAAAGACGGGCGCGGCCGTATGGCTAACCGCGGCTGCGCCTGCCGGTCAGAAAAGAGGCGGAGCGAAGGACACGGGAGGAGCGTTTGCGCATGAATCATCAGCTCGATTACCTGCTGGCGGCCTATTGTTCGCCGACCCTCGCCGGCATCAAGCCTGCGAGCCTGGTCTCCTGCGACCGTATGCAGTATCCCAATCTGCCGCAGCAGCTACATATCTATCAGACGGCATTTGCCGCGCGCGGCATCCGGTTTGAAATCCTTTGCGCCTGCCGCGGACGCTTTTTGCTGCTGGTGTATCACAAAGAGCAGCTGGAACAGCGCATGGCGGATGCGCGGGTGCAGCGGGTGCTGACAAAGTTCGGCTATCCGACCGGTGCGCCGCTCAATACTCTGCTGGACGGCCTGCGGCGACGGATTGCCGCGCAGCCGGGATTTCCACATGAAATCGGGCTGTTTTTGGGCTATCCAATCGAGGATGTTGTGGGTTTTATCCGCAACGAGGGCCGCGGCTGCAAGCTGTGCGGCTATTGGAAGGTCTACGGCGATGCGGAAGCCGCATCCCGTTTGTTTGACCGCTTATCGCGGGTGTGCCATGCAGTGAAAACACGTGTAGAACAGGGCGAAACCCTGCTGGAAGTGTTCGCTGCGGCATAAAGCGTTTATCTTTTATCATCATTATCTATTTTAGGAGGTTTGAACCATATGAGCAAGGCAGCAGTAATTTTCTGGAGCCAGACCGGCAACACCGAGCAAATGGCAAGTGCCATTGCCGACGGCATCCGCGCGGGCGGTCTGGAGTGCGATTTGATGAACGTGGCGGAGGTGAGTGCTGCCGACGCTGCCAAATATGATAAGCTGGCGCTCGGCTGCCCGGCAATGGGCGCGGAAGTGCTGGAAGAGGCGGAATTCGACCCGTTCTTCACCGAGCTGGAGGGCAAGCTGGGCGGCCGCAAGGTGGCGCTGTTCGGTTCGTACGGCTGGGGCGACGGTCAGTGGATGCGCGACTGGGTACAGCGCGCGGATGACGCAAATGCGAACGTCTATACCGACGAGGGCCTGATGGCGCATGAGACGCCGGACGAGGCTGTGCTTGACCAGTGCCGTGAGTTCGGCAAGGGCTTTGCCACCTATTAAACGCGACCTTATCCTGCGCGCATCGCGCGCCATTCGATAGATTTTCTGCGGTTTTTTGCAGAAAATCATAAAAAGTGTGTGCTTTGCCACACTTTTTATACAAGGTATCAATGGTGTGTGCCGCTTGCGGCGCGCAATCATTGATGGTTGGATTTGTTCGCGCACTGCGCGACAAATCCCTCTCGTTTGAAGCTGTACGCTTCAAACGAAATTATTCCGGTCATACCCGCCGCGACGGCGACGGTTATGATACAAATATCCTTTCTTGTCCCGGGGGAAACCCCAAAGGGGATACCACACGGTATCCTGCAACATGAGCCCGCGGCTGTCCGGAACAACAGCCGTGGGCTTCCTCCTTGTCTGGGAGAAACAGAGAAATTAGCAATTGCTAACCACGGAGCGTTGGTTAGTTTTGACAAACTTAAAAGTCCCTGCTTGACAATTCGAGTTAGCGGTGGTAAACTGCAAATACAATGAGAGTTAGAAGATGCTAACTCACGTCTTTAGAAGTATGAACCGCATCGGAAAGGAGAGGATCGCTATCATGCCGCTGACTTTGGCAGACACCGGCGTACCGACCACCATCAAGGCGATACGGGGAAAGGACCAGACCAGACGGTTCCTGCAAAACCTCGGCTTTGTCGAGGGAGCGTCGGTTTCGGTCGTTTCTTCGCTTGCGGGTAATCTTATCGTATCGGTGAAAGATACGCGCGTTGCAATCTCACAGCAGATGGCCTCGCGCATCATGGTGTAAAGGGGGAAAAAGCAATGGGCAATCTGAGAAACACACCCTGCGGCAAAACCGTGACCGTGCGCCGGGTTGAGGGCGAAGGCGCAACCCGCCGCCGTATCATGGATATGGGCATCACGCGCGGCGCGGAAGTATTTGTGCGCAAGGTCGCGCCGCTGGGCGACCCGATTGAAGTGACCGTGCGCGGCTATGAGCTTTCGCTGCGCAAGGCGGACGCGGAAAAAATTCTGGTGGAGTAAACCAATTCGCGTGAAGCAAACCAAATTTTTTTACACAGGAGTTAGCGGAAGCTAATTCGAGAAAGGGGCAACAACATGTCGATTCGTTTGGCGCTTGCCGGCAATCCGAACTGCGGCAAGACCACGATGTTCAACGACCTGACCGGTTCGACGCAATATGTGGGCAACTGGCCGGGCGTTACCGTGGAGAAAAAAGAAGGCCGCTACAAAGCGGATAAGCAAGTTTCCATCACCGACCTGCCGGGCATTTACTCGCTTTCCCCGTATACGCTTGAGGAGGTTATCACCCGCGATTATCTGGTGCATGAAAAGCCGGACGCGATCCTCAATCTGGTGGACGCGGCCAACATCGAGCGCAACCTGTATCTGACCACGCAGCTGCTGGAAATGGGTATTCCGGTGGTTGTGGCGCTCAATATGATGGATATTGTAGAAAAGCGCGGCGATGTGATTGACACGGCAAAGCTGTCTGCAAAGCTGGGCGTGCCCGTGGTCCAAACGACCGCGCTTAAGGGCAAGGGCACCAAGGAGCTGGTAGAGGCGGCAAAGCGTGCCGCGAAGTCGGGCGCGAAACCCGCGGCACCTGCGTTTTCCGATGCCATCGAGCGGGCGATCGGCCAGATTGCGTCTCTCATCGCGGACGTGACCGAGGAGGAACAGCGCCGCTGGTTCGCGGTCAAGCTGTTTGAGCGCGACGAAAAGGTGCTTGCGCGTTTCCGTTTCGGAAAAGACACGCTGGAAAAGCTGGAAGGCATCATCACTGCGGTCGAGGACGAGCTGGACGACGACGCGGAATCCATCATCACTGATGCGCGCTATCAGTATATCGCGGAAGTGGTGAAGCCCTGTGTGAAAAAGCAGAAAAGCGGCATGACGGTATCCGACAAGATTGACCGCATCGTGACCAATCGCATTCTGGCGCTGCCGATTTTCGCGCTGGTGATGTTCGTTGTGTATTATGTTTCGGTCACCACGGTCGGCAAAGCGCTGACCGACTGGGCCAACGACGGCGTGTTCGGCGAGGGCTGGGAGCTGTTCGGCGCATGGATTCCGGGCATCCCGACCATTCTGGGCGGCGCGCTGAGCGGTCTTGGTATCGCGGACTGGCTGTACAGCCTGATTATGGACGGCATTGTGGCCGGTGTCGGCGCGGTGCTGGGCTTTGTGCCGCAGATTCTGGTGCTGTTCCTGTTCCTCGCCATTCTGGAGGACTGCGGCTATATGGCGCGCGTGGCCTTCATCATGGACCGCATTTTCCGCAAGTTCGGTCTGTCGGGCAAGAGCTTCATCCCGATGCTGATCGGCACGGGCTGCGGCGTGCCGGGCATCATGGCCTCGCGCACGATTGAGCAGGAGCGCGACCGCCGCATGACCATCATGACCACAACCTTTATTCCGTGCAGTGCCAAGCTGCCGATTATCGCTCTGATTGCGGGCGCGATTTTCGACAACGCGGGGTGGGTGGCCTTCTCGGCCTACTTCATCGGCGTGATGGCGATTATCCTGTCCGGCATCATGCTCAAGAAGTTCCGGATGTTCGCGGGCGAGCCGGCGCCGTTTGTGATGGAGCTGCCAAGCTATCACACCCCGACGGCGCGCAACGTACTCCGCTCGATGGGAGAACGCGGCTGGTCGTTCATCAAAAAGGCCGGCACGGTCATTCTGCTCAGCACGGTGGTGCTGTGGTTTTTGCAGACGTATGGCTGGGAAAACGGCGCGTTCGGCGCGGTTTCCGACATCAACAACAGTGTGCTTGCCGCCATCGGTAGTGCGATTGCACCGCTGTTTGCGCCGCTCGGCTGGGGCAATTGGCAGAATACAGTCGCATCGGTTACTGGCTTGATTGCCAAGGAGAATGTGGTCGCTACCTTCGGTCAGATTTACGGCTTTGCCGAGGTGGCGGAGGATGGCGCGGAGATTTGGGGCCTGCTTGCGGCTTCCTTCACCACGGTCAGCGCGTTCTCGTTCATGTGCTTTAACCTGCTGTGCGCGCCGTGCTTTGCAGCGATGGGTGCCATCAAGCGCGAGATGAACAACGCCAAGTGGACGGCGTTTGCCATCGGCTATATGTGCGTGTTTGCGTACTGCGTGGCGCTGATGGTCTATCAGTTCGGCGGTCTGTTCACTGGCGAGGTCACGTTCGGCCTCGGTACGGTGGCGGCGGTTCTGGTGCTGGCGCTGATGATTTATCTGCTGTTCCGCAAGCCGGCAGCAGCGGACGACACAGCGGACCTGCGTCGCATGAGCGTGCAGGCAAACGGCTGATTTAGGGCTTGCCTGCAGAGAAATTCTGTTTTACAATGAATGCAAAGGAGGCGAAACAGATGTCAACCTTGATAGTGGGCCTGTTGGTGGCGCTGCTGGTATTTTTCGCCGCGCGGTCGGTGGTACGCCAGTCCAAGACGGGCGGCTGCAGCGGCTGCGGCGGAGGCTGTGCAGGCTGCAGCGGCAGCTGCGGCTGTCATGTCGCTACGTCTCCCGAACAGCACGACAAATAACAGTGTGATAAGCCGTCCGGCGTTTTGTACGTCGGACGGCTTTTTGCATGCCTGTGGACGGTCACGGACAGATGGTGTGCGGCATAGACTGGGGAGAAAGGTGGTTTTTCTATGGTGATCCATGTTGTTCAGCCGGGGGATTCGCTGTACCGTATCGCCCAGACGTATCAGGCGCCGCTGCAGCTGCTGATTCAGCAGAACGAGCTGCATGAGCCGTACCGGTTAACACCCGGACAGACGATTGTCGTGCCGCAGCCGGTGCAGGTACATACCGTTCGACAGGGGGAGACGCTTTCCGGCATCGCCGCGCAGCACAATACGACGGTGCTCAAACTGCTGCAAAACAATCCGCAGCTGGGCGGCGGCGACCGTATCTGGCCGGGACAGACGCTGGTGGTTTCCTATGGGCCGAAGCTGGGCACGTTTGCCGTCAACGGCTATGCATATCCAAACATTGACCAGCGGGTGCTGCGCAAAACGCTGCCCTATTTGACGTACTTATCGGTGTTTTCCTATGGATTTGACAGCCTGGGCCGCATTCTGCCGCAGAATGCGGAAGCACTCACGCGCATGGCACGGCAGTACGGCGTGCTGCCGCTGCTGGTGCTGACAACGCTCGGCGAGGACGGTCAGTTTTCGGGCGAGCGGGCGCAGCAGTTGCTGCGCGATCCGGTCGCGCGCGGCGCACTGATTGAAAATCTGGCGCAGACCATTGCGGCGCAGGGTTTTGCGGGTGTGGATATTGACTTTGAGTACATCCCGCCCGAGGATGCGGCGGCCTACGCTGATTTTGTCCGCGCAGTGCGCGCGCGGCTGGAGCCGTCCGGGCTGACGGTCATGGTGGCGCTCGCGCCTAAGACCTCGGCCGATCAGCCGGGGCTGCTGTACGAGTCGCACGACTACGCCGCGCTCGGCGCGGCGGCGGATGATGCACTCATAATGACTTATGAATGGGGCTATGCACTTTCCGCGCCGATGGCGGTGGCGCCCATCAATAAGGTGGAGCAGGTGGTGCGCTTTGCGGTGTCGCAGATTCCGCCGGAAAAGATTTTCATGGGCATTCCCAACTACGGCTATGACTGGACGCTGCCCTATATCAAAGGACAGAGCCGTGCGCGCAGTCTGGGTAACGTGCAGGCGGTGGAGCAGGCGGTGCAGGTGGGTGCGCCCATCCGGTTTGACGCAGAGGCGCAGTCGCCGCACTACAACTACTGGCGCGAACGTACCGAGCACGAAGTCTGGTTTGAGGATGCGCGCTCCATCCGTGCCAAGCTGGCGCTGGCCGGGGAATATCGGCTGCGCGGTGTGAGCGTATGGAACATCATGCGGTATTTTCCACAGCTGTGGCTTGTGCTCAATCAGCTATACGATATTGAAAAACTGGCATAAAAGACGGAAAACCGACCGGAAAATCCCTTTTTCGGTCGGTTTTTGCTGGTTTTAGGGCTTTTCTGCAAGCATTTCCATTGCAAAACGGTTACAAAGCACGCTATACTCTGGTACATGGTGCAAAGGACACCAGTCAGATCAAAAGAAAACCAAGGAGGTAGCAAATCATGCAGCTGAAGAAAATCGTACCGCTGGCACTGGCCGCGGTGATGACGACCACAACGGTGGCGGGGGCGGTAAACCTATCGCAGGAGACAGAAACCCGTGCGTCCCGCGCGTATACTTATGTGTATGAATCCGGTATCCGTCAGCATCTGCTGGAAAAGTATTACGCATTCCTCTGCGGACAGTTCCCGGGAAATCGACCGGAGCAAAAACCGGAGGAAACACCCGAGCAGACCCCGGACGCGGAGCAGCCGGAGGAGACCCCGGACGTAGAGCAGCCGGAGGAGACGCCGGACGTGGAGCAGCCGGAGGAGACCCCGGACAATACGCCGCAGCTGCCGGATGATAACCGTCCCGAGCAAACACCGGACAGCACCCCCGAGCAGACTCCGGAGGAAGATAACGATTCTTCGCAGGGGGACTATGCATCGCAGGTTGTGGCGCTGGTCAATGCGGAACGTGCAAAATACGGCCTGTCTGCGCTGAAGGTGGACAGCCGTGTGCAGCAGGCCGCGCAGGTACGTGCGAAAGAAACGGTGCAGTCCTTCTCGCACACGCGGCCGAACGGCTCTTCCTTCTCGACCGCGCTGACCGAGGCGGGCGTGTCCTACACCCGTTCGGGCGAGAATATCGCTTACGGTCAGTCCACACCGCAGCAGGTGGTGCAGGCGTGGATGAATTCGTCCGGCCACCGCGCGAACATCCTCAATGAGAGCTTTACGACCATCGGCGTCGGTTATACGGTGTCGGGCGGCACGGCATACTGGGCGCAGCTGTTTACAGCATAACAATTTTTACAAAATAAAAAGGACGTGCTTTGCACGTCCTTTTTGCATATCTACTCGAAATTCAGCAGAAAATCTCCGTTTTCCGATGCCGCACCCGCGATAACGCGCAGCAAAAACTCACCGTAGTTGCCCAGCGTGTCCACCAGCAGCTCGGCATGCAGCAAGGTCAGGCGCGTAGGTGGACAGGCGCACAGCTGGTCATACAGCGCGTCCAGTGTGCCGTCGTAGTCTGCGGGAAAACCAAACGTGCGCGCCAGCATTTCATGCACCTGCGCACGGGTATAAAAGGCTTCCGCATCCAGAAGCAATTCTCGCATGTAAGTTTGCCCTCCCTCGAAAATGCGTGACAGAAATCGCGTCAGTTTGCATTCGGATAAAACAGGAGATACAGCTTGTGATAAAATTCCTGCCCGCGGCTGCCCTCAATGTCGCGCAGCTCGCCGTTTATAAATACATAGCCATCTGCGTTGACGCCGATGGAATTGCCGTTTTCAAAGGTGACAGTCAACAGGTTGCTCGTCAGCTTTTCCTTGCCGGGTTTAAAAAGGTTGGGATATTGGGTGTAGGTATAGCCGGACAGCAGTTCGGTGATGGCGGCAAGCTGTTCCGGATCGGTCACGGTCTGCACCTCAGTCTGGTTTTCGGTCAGCGTGACCACGGTCTGCGTGGTTTTATCTGTAATGTCCGCATAGGACTGATGATAGAATTTGATGTACAGCATACGCCCGGCGAGAAACAACAAAATCAGCAGCAGCGTGCTGCAAATGGCAAATCCGAGCGCCATGGATTTTCGCATAGGTTCCGGCTCCTTTGTCGGTATGGGGTCTGTGATTTTACACTATAAGCATAGCGCAAAATAGGGGGGTTTGTCAATTTTCAAAGTGTAAACAAAGTATGACTTGACAAACATGTTCTACCATTGTAGAATGTAGGCGCAGAAAGATTTTTACACTTGTAGAAAAGGAGGGGACAACATGGAGAAAAGCAAACGACTGCCGGATGCTGAGCTGGAAGTGATGCAGGCGGTGTGGTCGCTGGAAGCGCCAGTGACGGCCGCGGAGGTGCAGCGCAAGGTGCCGAGCGACTGGAAGGCGACGAGCGTGCTGACCTTTCTCTCGCGCCTGTGCGATAAAGGGTTCCTTTCGTGCGAGAAAGAGGGACGGCAGAACCAGTATACGCCGTGTGTGACGCAGGAGGAATATCTGCAGCGCGAAAGCCGCAGCTTTGTCGAGCGCGTGTGCGGCGGTTCGGTGAAAAATCTGGTGGCAAGCCTGTCGGACGCGGGCGCGCTGACCGCGCACGACATCGACGAACTGCGCGCCTTTCTCGACGCGCAGGGACGGTAAGGACAGGAGGGGTAGGATATGTTACGCTTTGAATGGAGCGATCTGCTGAACAATCTCACGCAGATTGGCCTGACCGTATCAGCTGTGGCATTGGTGCTGTTTTTGCTGCGCAAAGCCCTCAAAAAACGCTATCCCGCGCGCGCGATGTGCCTGGTGTGGGCGGTGCTCGCGCTGCGGCTGCTGATTCCCGTGCAGCTGACGCTGCCTGACCCGCCGGTGCAGGTCACGCCGCGCACGACCTATCTGACGCATACGGATTTTGCGCCGGAGCGGTTGGAGCAGGCTGGGCTGCCCGTTTTGGAGCAGGACGGCGAGATTACTACCGACCGTTGGGTGACGCAGCAGCAGGCGCAGACACTCCAAACGTTGGACGAATACTCGTTGACCGCGGTGGACATGGGGCGGGTGCTGCTTATGCTGTGGGGTGCGGGCGCATTGTTCTTTGCAATTTGGCAGCTGTACCTCTATCTGACGTTCCACTATGTGCTGGAGAAAAGCAGCCATTCGGCTGAGCGCGATACGCTGCGTGCGGTGTTCGAGGAACAAAAGCGCGCGCTCGGCATCCGCCGGGCTATCCCGCTGCGGGTGACGCAGGCGGCCGACTGCCCGATGCTGGCGGGTTTCCTCCGTCCCGCGCTCTATCTGCCGGACGAAGCGCTGAGCGAACAGGATGCGGCGTTTATTTTCCGGCATGAGCTGACGCATTACAAGCGGGGCGACCTGTGGCTTAAGCTGGCGCTGGTTGCGACGCGGGCGGTGCATTGGTTCAATCCGCTGGTGCATCTGCTGGCGCGCTTTGCACAGGAGGATATCGAGCTGGCGTGCGACGATGCGGTCGTGCGCGGCATGGACGTGGATGCGCGCCGCGCCTACGGCGAGACCATCCTGCGTTCGGTTGAGGCGCAGGTGAAAAAGCGCGCGCTGGTATCGTGCTTTGCCGGCGATAAGGAGACGCTGATGCGGCGTTTCGAGGGATTGTTTGACAAAAAGGTCAAAAAACGCGGTATCGCGCTGGTCGTGGCGGCGGCGGTGCTGGTCGGCACGCTGGGCTGTGCGTTTTCGGTAGGGGAGAGCAAGGATGCGTTGACTGAGGAAACGCGGCGCACATTGGCGGAGCAGTGGGCGCAGGACGCAAACCCCAAGTATGGGTATACGGTCAAGCTGGACGGGGAGAACACCTATGTGCTGTACGATCATACCAGTAATGTTATGTGGGAAGATCAGCTGAAACAGTCCGTCCCAACGCGGATAGGCTGGCAGCTCTTCTTTGAAAAAGACGGAAGTGATTGGCAGGTCAGCCACACTGAGCAGATTGCGGAAAAGAATGTAACCTCGCTCGATGAGTTCAAAATTCTGTACGAGAATGACCTCGGATTTCCGGATTTCCTCATGGTGGACTGGTCCGAACCGCTGATGGATATCAGCGAGCCCGATCAGGCCGCACTGAATTTACTGCGGCTGGACGGTAATACAATGGGCGGTTCGTCTCTCGACCGCACGATGGGCGATGATATATGGGATGTCACGGTCATGTTTGCCGACCGCAGTGAAGTGACCATCACGATGGTAAACCAGTTCGATCAAGGCTGGCTGCCGCAGGACTTTACCTATGACGGCAGGCAAAACGCGCGCACCGCCGCCGACCTCGCGGGGCAGTATGCGCGCGGCGTGACGCACAAGAGCGGGCAGTACATCTATCCGATCCTGTCCGCGCAGATGCAGCAGGAGTTCCGCATCGACAGGTATCTACCGGACGGCGGCGTTAACTGGAAATTCGGTGGCTCGTCGCCGTCTTATCGGGATTATGCGCTGGTGCCGATCGATGACAAGGACAGCTATCTCGCTGTATTCCAGATGTACGGCGGCGGTGTGGAGGATGTGCGCAGCGCTTATCTGATACGCACCGCGCAGGAGGACGGCCGCCGGGTGATCGAGAGCGTTGCCGAGGCAGAGAACAGTGATTATACAAAGAGTGAATTATTCAAATTATATTACGATTCAGGATTAAACTGGCCCATCATTCCTGAGGGGGCGGAGAACTTCAACGGCGCGTCGCTTGACACGCTGACGCGTGTGCAGGATGCGGTCGAGACCGTGTTCGGCTATTTCGGCGAGAATGTCGAGCATATCGAGGGCAATGTACACCAGATCACGCTCGAAAGTTGGTTCACCAGCGAAGTGGTCTCCGAGGGCGATACAGAAGCCGTTGTGCGGCTGAACTTTACGGATAACAGCCCGTCGGTCGATGTGCAGATGCGCAAAATGGTCGACTACTGGCTGCCGGTCGGGCTGGTCACGCAGTTTGACCAAGGGTTCGGCGCTTATCTGGTGGAGGGCGATAGCCCAGTCAGCAAGGGAGCGCTGCCGGTCGGCGCGACCATCCAGCAGGCGATCGAGAACGCAAACGGCGAAATCCCGCTGCTGGAAGTCGGACAGACCATCAAACTCGAACCTGTTGATGGCAAGCTGAACGCAACGGATGCCGTTCTGACCGATGCGGTCATCCGCGCGGACGGCACACTGCAATACACCGACAAGGAAACGCAGAAGACGAATATCCGCTTCACCGATGTGTATGACCGCGGCAGCGCGGTGTACCTGTACAAGATCGAGCATCTGGCGGCCGAAGCGTTGTCCTCGACCTATCCGGCGGAAATCTACCGCGGCGTGACGGTGACCTATCGCACCAGTGCATATACCGGCACGGAACAGGAATATACCGCCGCATTCGTCTACCGGCTGTCCAACGAAGGTGTGCCGAATACGGATTACACCATCCATTCGACCGAATATACGAACCCGACCTATGGCTACACGCTGACGCTGCCCGACTGCTTTGTCGAGCAGGGTTACGTCAAGGAAATTGACGATACGGTGAAATTTGGCCTGCAAAATGCGCTGCCGGGTTACACGGACGACCCGACTGACGGCGGTGTGGTGATGGGACTGTATGCTGAGGCGACCGCGTCGCTCAAGACGCAGTTTGGCGAGGACTGGCAGGAAAATTATCCCGTGCCGTGCAAACAGCTCACCGAGCAGGACGGTCTGACCTATTATCTGGCGTTTGCGTCCGATGTGCAGTATGACCCGTCGGATGAGGATATCGCCGCAGCTTATACCGAAATGTATCAGGCGGCGCAGGCGATGGACGGCAGCTCGATCTCGTTTGACGGACAGACGGACGCACAGCGCGATGCCGCGCGCACGCTGCTGCTGCACGATCTGGCGACGCAGTATGCCTATACGCTGACACGCCGAGATGGCTCTTCGATTGACGCTGTCACGGCCGAGCCGGATTTGACCGACGGATCGTGCCTGCTGACTGTGCGCTATGTCAGCCGCGAGGGAAATCATTACTTCACCACGGCCCAGCGGCTGTGGTATGAGGGGACCGACTCTGTCACGCCTGCGCGCACGGAAACGCTGGTCGATACCTCGGATGGTGTGCGCTCGCGCGCGGACTTCCTGCTGGCTTTCCCACAGGGGCAGGGCATTCCGGAACTGGATCGTACCGGCATTGACGCATTGCTTGCAGAGCCTACGCTCGACCCCGCGCAGGATGCGGAACGGGTGCTCGGCCTGTCGGGCGGCACAGGGGAAGATTTTGTCATGCACCCGATCAACAAGCGGGTCACGTTCACCTATCGCTGGCCGGACGGTACAGTGGATTTCATCATGCAGGGGGTCATGCTGGGCGGCGCAGAGCAGCCGATCTATCTGCCAGTGGCGTTTGACGGCATGGGATGGTTTGCAGATCCTTATACCTACATGATGTGCAAGGAGAGCGGTGACTTCTCATTGTGTACGGTGGAAGCACTGGTGTGGTATCTGGCGCAAAGCGATGGTGCAACCACCGAGGGTATTCTGGCCGAGTTGGACAAGCGCTGGCAGCAGGACGCGGACGCGGTCGAACAGGAAATGACCGGGGCAGATGCATCGGTGCAGAAGCTCTGGCAGCAGCACAAGGCTGCCAATCCGGACATCTTTGGCGCGCGGTTCTCAGAGAAAGAAATCGAGGCCGCCTGCCAGACTGTGCGCGATTACGCCGTGGCGCATGGCTTTTCGGTGGATAACCTGCATTATGACGCGAGTCACGATTTCAGTTTCTCGCAGGGCATTATGGACAATGGCGCACTGAAAGGTAAGGTGCTGAGCACCGGCCTGACAATCGACAACGTGATTACGGTCATCGGCGACGCGCAGTTTGGCGAGGAGACAGCCGAGGGCTGGTCGTTTGCGCTGTACCGCGGTGCGGACGGTAAATGGGTGCTTGAGGACGGCGCATACGGCTATTAAGGCAGGACCGCACAATTGCATCTTCGATGCTTTGCGGAAATTTCGTGCCCAGATTTTGTTGCGATTTCTTGCAATACATCAAGTATTGCCGCGAAACCATGCCGCATCTAGACACAAAATTTACACACAAATCATTCTTGATGAATTATGCGGTATTGCCTCAAGACTGGCACGGATTTTGCGGAAAAATTTCCGATAAACAAGGGTTGACAGCGGCGCTCCACCGTGATAAGATGATGCCAAACAAAGGGGAGTAGTCGGCGCGGCTTGCCGCGCGGCATCGCCAACAAGCATGACGGGGCGTGTGATCCCGTTCTGGCTGTTGCCTGAAATGACCAGACCTGCGTTTTCCTTTTCTGAGGAAAACGCAGGTCTTCTTTTCGTATAGGGGACTTCATAAGTCCCCTATATGCGAAAAACGGTTCCATAGAAACCGCTTTTCGATACCCGAATGATGCGGCCCAGGGCCGCGGGGGCGAGGTATTCAAAGTCCGGCAATGCCAGACTTTGAATAAAAATTATATACCATGCAATTTTCTGATTGATTTTTGGCGTTGTGTGTTTAGGGGGCGATATTATGGAATTTCTATACGAAGGGCTGCTGTCGGTGACATGGCAGCAGGCGGTGATGTATGTTGTTGGCGGGCTGCTGATTTGGCTGGCGATTCAGAAGCAGTATGAGCCTGCGCTGCTGCTGCCGATGGGCTTTGGCGCGATACTGGTCAACCTGCCGATGTCGGGCGTCATCGACCAGATAACGCAGGGCGTGGGTGAGACGCATGGCATTATCCAATGGCTGTTTGAAAGCGGCATTGAGGTAAGCGAAGCGTTTCCGCTGCTGTTGTTCATCGGCATCGGCGCAATGATTGACTTCGGCCCGCTGCTGGCCAATCCAAAACTGTTTTTGTTCGGCGCAGCGGCCCAAATTGGCATCTTTTTGACCATTATTGTGGCGGCAGCGCTCGGCTTTGATATCATTGATGCGGCATCCATCGGTATCATCGGCGCGGCGGACGGGCCGACCTCCATTCTGGTTTCGCAGGTGCTCGGCTCGAAATACGTCGGCGCGATTGCGGTTGCGGCGTACAGTTATATGGCGCTTGTGCCCATCATTCAGCCGTTTGCCATAAAGCTGGTGACCACCAAAAAAGAGCGCGCGATGAAGATGCCGTATGCCGCGAACAAGGTCAGCCGCCGCACGCGCATCCTGTTCCCGATTGTCGTGTCGATTGTGGCCGGATTGGTCGCGCCCGCGTCGGTGTCGCTGGTCGGTTTCCTGATGTTCGGCAACCTGATTCGCGAGTGCGGCGTGCTGGAGAGCCTGTCCAAAACCGCGCAGCACGAGCTGGCGAACCTGATTACGCTTCTGCTCGGCATCACGATTTCGTTCTCCATGCGTGCAGAGCAGTTTGTGACCAAGGAAACGCTGATTATCCTGTGCCTTGGTCTGGTTGCGTTTGTGCTGGATTCGATGGGCGGCGTGCTGTTTGCAAAGGTGCTCAACCTGTTCTGCAAGAATAAGGTCAACCCCATGATTGGCGCGGCAGGCATTTCGGCGTTCCCGATGAGTGCGCGCGTCATTGAAAAGCTGGGTGTGGAGGCGGATAAGACCAACCACCTGCTCATGCATGCGGTCGGTGCGAACGTTGCCGGACAGATTGCGTCGGTTGTGGCAGGCGGCGTGATTCTCGGGTTCTTTATGTGAGAAAGGAGCGCTGGATATGAGTGAATCGGTACAGATGGCAATTTTGCTGCTTGGTCAGGGTATGGCGGGTATCTTCACGGTGCTTGCCGTGATTGCGCTGATTGTGGCGCTGCTCGGCCGACTGGACAAAAATCGGCAGCAGTAAAAATGTAGGTTTGTCAAACATATTGGACAGAGAACTCAAAAGGAGAAAGCCAACCCAGAGGCCTCATGGGAAAGTTGTTGGAGCGGTGGTTATGGACGGCAAGCTGCTTGGTGAAGTCTTGGAGGGAGTAAAAGCAGTAGGAAGAATAGAAACGCTTTTGATCCTCCCGGTGGCTACGCTCCACCTTGCCGTTGTGTCGTGGTGTGTAGGGACGGATGAGTTTATGCCGGATGCCCAGCTCGGCAGCGGTGACCTCAAACAGGGTGGGCAGATCCCGTCTGCTGTTGGAGAAACGATTGGTGAACTCAAAACCGTTGTCCGTCTGCACGCACTCCACCCGGATACCTCGGCGGGCGTACCACTTGAACAACTTTTTGAGGAAATCAGCAGAAGAAAAGGTGTTTTGCTCAGAATAGGCAGCCAGGAATCGCAGGCGGGAAAACTCATCAATAGCGGTATACTGAAACAGGCGCAGTTCTGGGTCAGCAATGCACTTGCGGGGCACCACCTTCACGTCCACCTGAACACGCTGACCTGGATAGGTCATCTGCTCGTAAGGCTTTGGTTTATACACTTTTTTCTTCGAAGCAGCAGGAAACAGCCCAAGTTTGCGCATGACTCGGAACAGGCTCTCCGGGCGGCGGGTATAGCCTCGCAGCCGCAGCCGGTGCCACAGCTCCACCATGCCGAGGTTGGGATTGCGGCGGCGCATATCCCGAATCAGCTTCAGTTCTGTCTCCGTATGCTGATTTGGATGGCTATGGGGACGTCTGGACTGACAGGCCAGGGATTCCACCGTGCCATCCCATCGAGCCTTCCAGAAGTAGATGTACGACCGACTCTTGTTGTACTTCCGGCTGGCACGGCTCACACCGTATTTCTCTGCGTATTTCATCAAGGATTGCCTGTATGCCATGTCCTGTGTTATACTCTTGTTCATGAAGGATATGGCCCCCTCTCGTCAAGTTAAGTGTCGCAACTCAACTTTAACCGATGTGGCCCTATCCTTCATCCCTTTTTTATTCAACTGTTCAAGATGTATTGTACTCCTACACTGGACAAAAATCGGCAGCAGTAAAAAAGGCTTGCAAACCCCGTTTGTTTCTGGTATAGTAATAAGGTAAACCGAACAAACGGGGTTGTAGCTCAGCTGGTCAGAGCGTTCGCCTCACACGCGAGAGGTCGTGGGTTCGAGCCCCGCCAACCCCACCACAACACGATAATCCGAACCTGACGCCGGTTGGCGATGGGTTCGTTTTTTTTGTTTTCTTTCGCAATAATTGACATCACACGATCCGAATGAAAAAATGGGATGCGTCCTAAAGGCGCATCCCATTTTTGTATCTACGCATCATCGGGCGGTTCGGAATCGTTCGACTCGGAATCTGACGAACGAGAAAGATCTTTCGGAAAATCAGGAAGAAGAACGCGGGCAATCGCAAGGAGCACAGACTCCGGCACGTTGTCCGGGAATTGTTGATTCGTCATCAGGAAAAACCTCTATTTGGATTTTTCTGTAAAAGCGGTTAATTTCTGTTGTAATTTTTAAAGGGATATTAATGCAAATTTTACTGATTGAATTACCAATTGCGGAAAAATTTACATATAAACGGCTGAAAATATCTTGCTATAATAGCGTAAAGGAGGTGTGCACCCACAGTGAGGGACAGTTTGAAAAGTTTTGAGGTTAATGGCTGCAGATGCAATAGCAATGCAGCCTTCTGCAAAGCAGCAAAATGCAGTATTGTATAGCTGCGTAACGGTGCAGATGGAATAATGGATGCCAGCCAGGATTTATGATAACAGAAAGGATGTTTGCGATGATAAAAAATGCGTTTTCTTTAGAGGGAAAGGTTGCGCTTGTCACGGGCGGCGCATATGGTATAGGGTTTGCAATAGCACAGGCATTAGCGGAAGCTGGCGCTAAAATCGCATTTAATTGCAGAAATTCTGCTCACCTGACAAAAGCCATGCAGGCATATCATGAAAAGGGAATTGATGCAAAGGGGTACATCTGTGATGTTACAGATGAAGCCAGTGTCCAAAGCATGTTATTGGAGATCCGAAAGAGCATTGGAATCGTTGATATTCTGGTTAATAACGCCGGAATTATCAAGAGAACTCCCATGCAGGAAATGAAGGTTGAAGATTTTCGCCAAGTGGTGGATATAGATCTGGTCGGACCGTTCATTTGTGCAAAAGCAGTGATTCCCGGTATGCTGGAAAAGGGCCAGGGAAAAATCATAAATATCTGCTCAATGATGAGTGAACTGGGACGGGAAACGGTATCCGCTTATGCTGCAGCAAAAGGCGGATTAAAGATGCTGACACGAAATATTTGTGCAGAATACGGACATGCCAATATCCAGTGTAACGGTATTGGACCTGGATATATTGCAACAGAGCAGACCGCACCGCTGCGTGAACGGCAGAGTGACGGAAGCCGCCATCCATTTGATCTATTCATTATATCAAAAACTCCGGCAGCGCGTTGGGGAACACCGGAGGATCTGATGGGACCGGCTGTTTTTCTGGCATCAAGTGCATCCGATTTTGTCAATGGTCAAATTCTTTATGTGGATGGCGGCATTTTGGCATACATTGGAAAGCAACCCTGAAATTTTGCAAAAATGCATAGTTTGAATGGATAGAGAAGAGAACGGATTACGTTAGAGAAAAAAGATCTGCCTGCTGTTTTTGGAATATTTATGTAATAAGATGTTTCTTTAGTCTTGTTTTTGTAAGATGAACAGCAGGCAGCATCGCTATATCGAGTTCACATAGGCTATGATAATGCCACACTGCATATGGTCAAAAGGCACAAAAAAGAAACAAAAGCATTGTGCTTTTTTGACATTAATGAAAATTTTCATATACTTTTAACCTGAATTACGGAAAAAAAAACGCTATGTACTTAGAAATAGCCTTGTTACAATAAACACATAAATTATTCATCGATTGGAGGAAGGAGAAAATGCAAGAACGCTGTTTCATGATTTTAAATCTCCTTCGGGAGGCAGATGGATATGTAACTGCAGATGCGTTAGCCAAATCGCTTCATATTTGTTCTCGTTCTGTACGAAATGACATGACGCAATTAAAGCTGCAATTAGAGCGGTTGGGCATAAACGGATTGAGCAGCAAGACACGCAATGGTTATCGATTGGAATTAACCGATGAACAATGGAAGCGTGTTGATGCTTTGCTTTCAGTGGACAAAACGCAGCTGAGCTTTTCTCGTGTGGAAGGAGGAAAGTACAGAGTTCTGGAATTGCTTTTGAAAGGCAATGGCGTTAACTTACGACAGTTAAAACAGGAAACCTACTCTTCCGGGCGAGAAGCAACGGAATATCTCAATGATGCCAGACAATGGCTGAGAGTTCACAATATTTTGCTGCATCGGCGCAAGGGACAGGGCATTTTCATTGATGGAGAACGTCACTGGGTACGCATTGCACAATGGAATCTGTATAGAGAGTGCATGCATGCGAGCGGCGCGAAGATGGACAATGAAAGCATCTGTCGCTTTTTTGAGATTGAACATAATTACAATTTGGAATACATCCCCAAACGACTGGAAAAAAAGTATGATCTCTATTTTTCGGCTGAAAGCTATATCCGCATTATTTTCCTTTTGACCGCCGTACTGATGGATTACAGAAGGAAATTCAGCTATCACTTCCCGATGGGAGAATTCCGCAGCACGAAAATGGAGAGAAGCATGAGCATTGACTGCATACAGTGGATGCAAGAGATGTGCGGTGTATGTTTGGATTTGGAAGAGCGAAGCTTTTTTAAATTTATCATCGCAAGCTCAGAAATCATGCATTTCCGCAGCAGACAAAGACAGGTGGAATTTGAGTACGAACATAAGCCCGTACAGAAGTTAGTTAACAATATGATTGAAGTGGTAGGCAGTGTGTTGCGTACTGACATTTCCGCCGATCAAGTGCTGATTCAGAGTTGGGAGCAATATCTTTGCGCAATGAGCACGGAGTCTCGATATGGTGTGCTGCGCAGTCGCGGAGATATAGAAATCCCTCAAGGCAATGCACCCATTCGATTGGCATGTTGGTTGGGCAGCCAGCTGCTGGAAGAAAAGCTGGGAATGGTCACCACAGAACGAGAAATCTCTTGTTTGGCACAGCATGTGGAAGCAGCGGTGAGACGAAGAAGACGCAATATCAAAGCGATTCTGGTCTGCAATGAAAATCCCGGAGCAGTTCGATTGCTGGCTGAACGGCTGCATAATGCGTTTCCGGATTTGCAGTTCATAGAGAACTGCCACAGCTATCATGCGGAGCAAATCATTCGCAATCAAAATGTGGATTTGGTTATCTCTACAGAGACGCTGCCGGCTATGCCGAGAAGTAAGCTGGTCACCATCGGAGCCGCATTGACATCCGGAGACATTGCCGTAATTCAGAATCATATTCGGCAGTATTTCCGGGAGGATGTTCCCGGACTGACAGGACTACAACCGATACAGACCCTCTTCTGGGAGGAGTTGGTGCTGTTTCTTTCGGGAAATGAGTCGAAAAATGAAATTTTGCATCAGATGGCATCGCTTTTGGCAAGTCATGGCGCGGTGGATAAAATGTTCATAAAATCTGTGCTGCAACGTGAAAAAATTTCATCGACCTATTTTGAACATGGGGTTGCGATTCCTCATGGATTTCCGGAATTTGTTCGACAGCCAATGGTGGCGGTAGTATTTCTGAAAAAGCCTGTTCGCTGGTCTGGTTCTGATTGGGCGGATGTGATTTTTATGATGGCAGTCAACATGGATTCTCAATTCGAAGTGCAGAAACGAATCATTTCTTTTTATAGAGGGTTGATTCAAACACTGTCTCAGCCCGAGGCTTTGCAGCGCTTCAAACATTTGACCACACCAAGAGGAGTCATCGATGCCATAAATACGATGATGGCTCCCAATACCAATAAGTAGTTCGGAAAGGAGTAATTTAATATGCAGAAAGTGGAACTGACGATGACGAATGAGGAGGGACTTCATTCCCGTCCGGCTATGGAGTTTTCTAAGGCCGCCGCAAACTTTAAGAGCAAGGTGGAGATTGAAAAGGACGGCATGTCTTTTGATGCGAAGAGCATGCTGATGGTTCTTTCAGCCTGCATTTGTCAAGGGGATCTTTTCGTTTTGTCTGCCGAGGGGGAGGACGAAAAAGAAGCGGTTGATACCTTGAGTCAGCTGGCGCTGGAACTGAAATAAGAGACTGTATTTAAGAGAAGTACTGAGAGTTTTAGGGAGGTATAAAGTATGGAAACAAGCTATTTATCAGTGATTAATCGTCAGGCGGTTGCGGTGGATGTTTCTGCGGCCAATAAGGAAGAGGCATTCCAGTATATCTGTGATATGTTAACCAAGGCAGATGTTCTGAATTCTGCTGAAGAGTTTAAAAAGGACTTATACCTGCGGGAAAAGGAAGGCAGAACCGGTATTGGCAACGGTGTTGCCATTCCGCATGGAAAGTCACTGGCGGTGAAAGATACTTGCATTTCTGTGGTTAAGCTGCGTGATCCTATTGAATGGGAGACGCTAGATGGCAAGCCTGTCCGTGTTCTGATCTGTTTCGCAGTGAGCGATAAGGATCGGACTGATAAATTTTTACGCATGATGGCGCAGGTGGCTCGCAAGCTCGCTTATCAAGAAACAATCGATAACTTGATGGCCGCGACAACACCTGACGAGCTGCTGGCTGCGCTGGCATGAACATAAAGAATGGGAGGAAAAAGTATGAAAATCGTAGGAATCACTGCATGCACTGCCGGTATTGCGCACACCTATCTGGCAAAAGAGAAACTGCTTAATGCAGCGGAAGAACTGGGATACTGGTGCAAGATTGAAACGCAAGGCTCCATTGGCGTAGAGGATGAACTAACGGCTGAAGAGATTGCAGAGGCCGATGTTGTCATTTTGGCAACGGATATTCGTGTAAGCAAAGAGCGTTTTAAAGGAAAACCGGTTGTGGAGATCCCGATTGGTATGGCTGTGAAGTCGCCAAAGGGGGTTCTCCAGCAAATTGCGACTAAGCTTGGCAAATAAAGCAATTAAAATTCAGGAAGGAGTTGAAGTATCTAATGAAAGTTGAAAATATCAGAAAGCACATTATGACCGGCATTTCATACATGATTCCTGTAGTCGTTGCTGGTGGTATTTTACAGGCCTTGGCAAAATTGTTTGGTGGTTGGGCAATCGGTGATGCTGTTGCTGCCGGTGCTACGCCCTTTACCAATATGAATCCCTTTACTTGGGAAGGCTTCTGGTGGGGATGCAACCAACTCGGTTCTTACGGCATGAACTTTGCTGTTGCCATCATGACAGGCTATCTGGCATATTCCATTGCAGGACGTCCTGGTATCGTTCCGGGCTTCATCATCGGCTATGCCTGTGTTATGTCTAAGGCCGGTTTCCTGGGCGGCCTGTTGATGGGCTTCATTATTGGATATTTCATTCTGTGGATGAAGTCCTGGAAACTTCCCAAGGTTATGCAGGGACTAATGCCGGTTTTGATTATTCCAGTGCTTGCAACATTTTTCTGTGGTATGTTGTTCTTGGTCGTATTCTGCATACCTTTGGCATGGATCATGGAAGTGTTCCAGAACTGGATGATTTCTCTCAATGGTGGTTCAAAGGCAGTTATCGGTGCCGTTATCGGTGCATGTATGGGCTTTGACTTGGGTGGTCCGGTCAACAAGACCGCATCTATGGCTGCAAATGCATTGGGCACCGATGGTATCAATGGTCCTATGACTGCCAAGATCGTTGGCGGTATGACTCCTCCGATTGGCTTGTGGGTAGCTTCGCGACTGGCCCGCAAAAAGTTCTCCAGAACCGAACTGGATACTGCGAATACTGCACTACCCATGGGTCTGTGCTTTATCACGGAAGGTGTTCTGCCGTTTGCCGCATCCGATCCGCTGCGCTTTGTTCCCTGCTCTATGCTGGGTTCTGCGGTTGCAGGTGCAATTACAGTTGGCTTCGGCTGTGAGTCCGTTGCCGGTCACGGCGGTATCTTTGTAGTGCCTATGATGACCAACCCGTGGGTATTCATCGTCGGACTGATCGTTGGTTCGCTTGTTACTGGTGTTGTCTATGCTATCGTGCGCAAGCAGCGCAGCGAGGAAGAGCAGGTTGAGGCAGAGGGCGAACTGGATGTTGATGTAGAGATCAATATTGGCTGATTTCGCTCAGACTGCAACCTAAGCAATTTCTGTTATTTGGATAAATGTCTTGTTTGCTGGGGGCTGGACATTGTTCTGGCCCCTCTGTTTTGGAAAGGAACGACCTATGTTAGTATCTATGAAGGCAATCTTAGAGGATGCCAATCGCAACAACTATGCTGTTATGGCCATGAACAGTGTGAATATGGAGATGGCACGCGCCGCTATTGAGGCTGCGGAAGAGGAGCATTCTGCCATTATTGTTCAGTTCGGCAAGGGACAGATGCAGACGCTGGCACACAAAGAGGAAATGCTTCCTATGATTAAGGAAATGGCGGAAAAGGTACATGTGCCTGTATGCATTAATCTGGATCATGGCTCGGATTTTGAACTGATTGTAGATTGCATAAATGCCGGATTTACGAATGTAATGTTTGATGGCTCCAGCTTGCCCTATGAAGAAAATGTTCGACAGACCGCAATTATCGCGGCCTTGGCGCATGGCGCAGGATGCTCGGTAGAGGGCGAGCTTGGGCATGTGGGGCAGGCGGATGCCGCAGAAGATACCAATGAAGACCTGTATACGAAGCCGGAAATGGCTGTTGACTTTGTGGAACGCACGGGAATTGATGCGTTGGCAGTTGCGGTGGGCACTGCACACGGTGCATATCCGAAGGGAAAGATCCCCAAGCTGGATTTTGAACGTCTGCACCAGCTGAAGGCTGCCACAAAAATGCCGTTGGTTCTGCATGGCGGTTCCGGTTCCGGCTCTGAAAATATTATCAAGGCAGTGGCCGGAGGCATCAATAAGATCAACGTGTGCACAGATGCCTTTGAGGTGGGCAAGGAAGCCTTGCTGAAAGCGGCACAAGAAGGTAAAAACTATATGCAGATGTGCGCTGCTGCAGAAAAAGCAGTTAAAGAATTTGCGAAAAACTATATGCGCCTGATCGGATCCAGCGGACGTTTCACCTTTGAGACAGTGGACAACGGCAGTAAAGAATAACAAAATGCTGCGATAACGTTTTGGATAAATACCGATATGATTTCTGAAAGAGGTTTTGAATATGAAAATCGCACTTCTAAACGAATTTAGCCAGTCTTCTAAAAATGATATTATCCTGAAAGAGCTGAAAAGTGTAGTTGAGCCTATGGGACACGAGGTCTATAACTGCGCAATGACCGTGCCGCTGGTGGATCGTGATGTGCCCGAAGCGTACACGAAGGAAAATCCGCGCCTGACTTACCTGCATCTCGGCATCATGGCAGCGCTGCTGCTGAACTCCGGCGCGGCAGATTTTGTTGTTACCGGATGCGGTACAGGTCAGGGTGCTCTTATGAGCCTTAATATGTATCCCGGTGTTGTCTGCGGTTATTGCATTGAGCCAACCGATGCGTATCTTTTCCTGCAGATCAATAACGGCAATGCACTGTCCATCCCGTATGCAAAAGGCTTCGGCTGGGGTGCGGATCTGAATCTGAATACGATCTTTACCCGTGCGTTTGGTTCGCCGAAGGGTATGGGTTATCCGGCGGAAAACAAGGCTTCCCAGAATCGGAATGCAAGCCTGCTGTTTGATATGAAGGGTCGCGTTGCAAAGCCGCTGATTCAGGCCTTGGAATCCCTTGACCCGCAGTTGGTCAAGGAGTGCATGATCCCGCGCTTCTTAGAGTGCTTTTATGCCGGCTGCACGGACGCAGAGTTGAAAGCATTTGTGGATAAGGTAGTTGCTGGTTGATAATTTGCAAGCTTAAGCCAAGGCAGAAAGGAATTATGGGATGAACGTTTATACCGGTATACCGGCTGCGGAGGGTATTGCTTGCGCATTGGCCGTTGTTGTAAAGGAAATTATTCCTGAAACGGTGACAGTCTCTTTGGATGAAGCGGTTGAACAATGTTTGAAGGAAATTCGCCATCTTCGGGAAAAAACAGCTGCTGACTTGGGAGAAGAGAGCGCAGAAATTTTTGACGCCTATGAAATGCTGCTGCAAGACCAATACTTAGTGGATTCCATCAGGAATCTGCACAATGAAGGCGCGGGATTGGTAGATGCCGTCGAGCAGGCCATGGAGCAGCATGCATCGATGTTTGCTCGTGCCAAAAGCCAATATATGCAGCAGCGGGCAGATGATATTCGGAATATTAAAAAGATGCTGCAGCGTGCCCTTATGGGCAACAGCTGCAGAGTGAAGCAGCCGGAGAACGGTGAAAAGTTTGTGTTATTCGCAGAAACATTGTCTCCTGCTGACATCATGGAAGCCGATACCTCCCGTCTTGCAGGCTTGGTAACAAAATTTGGCGGCAATACGTCTCATGCAGTGATTCTGGCCAAAACGCTGGGCATTCCGGCTGTCACCGGCTTTGATGCGCTCGATAAAGTGGAGCAGGAGGATACCGTTGTTATCGACGGAGCAAAGGGTACGGTTACGGTCGCTCCAGATGAACAGACCATGGAACAGACCAGGGAATTGCTGGAAGAGCAAGAGAAAATGAAAGAAATGCTGCGCCAATTGCCCAAGGGTGAAGTGTCTGTTTTGGATGGCGAAGTGGTTCACGTAAGCGTGAATATCGGTCTGGCATCCGATCTGGAAGGTCTTGATTTGGAGAGCATCTACGGCGTGGGCCTGTATCGCACGGAATTTCTGTTCAGTGAGCGTGCCACGGCACCGACTGTGGAAGAGCAAATCAAAGAGTATAAAAATGTTTTCGACAGCTTGGCCGGTAAGGATTTGATTATACGCACTCTGGATATTGGCGGCGATAAAGTGATTCCGTATCTGGACTGCCCCAAGGAAGAGAATCCGTTTTTAGGCTGCCGAGGCATCCGCCTTTGTTTTCGCAATGAGAGCTTGCTGCGGGATCAGTTCACAGCGCTGCTTACAGCATCTGAGGGACGGCCGTTTTCTGTAATGTTCCCCATGATTTCCAATATTGCTGAGTTTAGGAAGGCAAAGAAAATATGGGGCGAGATTGCTGCGGAATTGAAGGAAAAAGGATGCAGCATCAGCCCTGATATCCGTTTGGGGGTTATGGTTGAAACACCGGCAGCAGCATTTTGCGCTGATTTACTCGCCAAAGAGGTGGATTTTGCAAGTATTGGCACGAATGATCTGACACAATATGTGCTTGCGGCCGATCGCGGCAATCCGAATGTGGGCGTCAAGCTGAGTTATTATGATCCTGCTGTCTTGCGTGCTATTTATCAGACGATTTCCGCCTTCCGCCAAGCGGATGTCAAAATCAGTGTTTGCGGCGAGGCAGGCTCGGATGTTCACTTCTTGCCGCTGATGTTGGCAATGGGCTTGCGCTATGTATCCGTCAGCCGCTCTTTGATTGATCGGGTGCGTTACACGGTGCTCAATACATGTGTGGAAGAACAAAAAACGGTTTTGCAGCATGTTTTAACAATGGCAACGGAAGAGGAAGTACGCGCTGCCGTCAGCTGAAGAAACCGTAAAGAAGAAAGTCAAAACGCGACTACTAGCCAGGGATTTAAAACCATACTATTTCGATCATGCGAGGAACAAGCCAATGAAGAAAATCAAAAACGCAAAGAACACAAAAACGCTTGGACGAATGTGTTTTAATTGGATGATTCCCGCTGTGGAATACTGGTTAGAACAGATGGCTGCTGAGGGATGGCTGCTGTGCAATTTCAACCATGTAATCTATTATTTTCAACGCAGCGAACCGATAAAATGCAGATATTATATTATATCACCGGAATTAGGTTCAAGTGATGAGATGGCTGTGGCGAACGAGCTGCGAGGAAAAGGCGCAGTCATCTTCGGCACGGGGGTCCACCGGTTTGGTGGACCGGAATTTGTTCTGCGTATGGGTGAAGAAACATCCGGTGCGGATCTGAAACGCTACTATTTGAAACGCAACAGTCGGATCATCAGCAGTATGCTGAGTGTGATGGGAGCATTTGGGTGTCTGGCACTATGCATAATTGCTTACTTTGGGTTTTACGCAAAGGATCTTCAGAGCGTGCTTTTCGGTACTCTTTTTTTGCTCTTGCTAGCAGGTGTCTTTGGGATTTTCTTAAGATTTTTCATATGCAAATGCAAAAAAAACCATGAACCATACTCGTTTTCAAATAGCTTGAAATGAGATTAAATATGCATTGAATTCGCGTATAGTTATTTCGGACAGATACGAATTGAGCTAGAACGATTTTCCATGCGCTGAATTGCCTGCACAAAAACAAAAGCTTCGGGAATCCAATCGTTTCCGAAGTTTTTGTTTTGCTTCTAAAAAAACACCAGATAGAAAGAATATGCCAAGGGACTGGTCGGCTCCGGAGCCCGCCATAGCGAGCAATTTGTTCATGCGGAACTTCAACCAACGCTTAATTTTCTTTTTATAGGAAACTTTTTTGCCAACTTTCCTTGACGTGGGCCAGGCTGCCTATGACCGTTAAGTTAGGAATCGGAGGGATAATATTTTATTGGAAAATATTCAAATTTTGGTCTCACAACTCCTTGTGATGTTTTTGCTGATGGCGGTTGGCTATGCTTGTTTTCGATTGAAATATCTCAACAATGTCGGTGCAGGCCAAATGTCGCTCATCTTAACACGCATTGTCTCTTCCTGTGTCATCATCAACTCCTTTCAACGGGAATTCGATCCCTCGCTGGTCATCGTTCTGCTGGAAGCAGCTGGCTGTGCAATTTTCGCAATGGGATTGTCAATCGTGATAAGCCATTTACTATTTCGCGCAGACGGCCCACATAAAAACTTTGCGGACAAACGCATGTGTGTGGTATTTACTAATTGCGGATTTATGGCTTTGCCGCTGCTGGATGCGCTGTATGGTTCTTATGGCTTGTTTCTCGGCTCCGCATTTATTGCTGTCAACAATGTGCTGCTGTGGAGCTACGGCGTTTCTCAGCTTTGCCGCGATACCACTCCGGCTCAGAAAATCCGCAATGCAGTGCTCAATCCGGGAGTGGTTTCTGTTGCAATTGCGCTGATTTTTTTCCTAACGTCGTTCGAATTGCCAACCATCCCTGCAACTTGCATTTCCTATCTTGCATCGCTCAATACACCAGTTGCTATGATCATTCTGGGCGCATTTCTTGCTCAATGTGATCTGCGCTCCTGTTTTCAGGATAAACAAGTGTATTTTGTCACTGCGCTGCGCCTGCTCATTCTGCCGCTGATCACGATGGCGTTTTTCCTATTGCTGCCGCTTGACAGCACCTTACGCAACACAATGCTGATCAGCGCGGCGGCGCCGGTTGCCATGGTCTGTTCCATGTTCGGGCAAGTATACGGAACAGATTATCTGTTTTCTACGCGCACGGTGGCTGTTTCTACGATTTTCTCCGCGCTGACCATTCCCTTCATAATCGCGCTGAGCAGTTTGATCGGCGGCTGAAACCGCGTATTTCAAGTTGTTGTATCAAAGCTTTGCTCTGGCCAGCACAGAATATACTTCGTGGACGTACGAATACTTCCGGCAGGAGAGCATACCAGTAGAACCGTAGAGTTCTAGTGGACTATTAGATGAGTGGGAATGATTCTTCGGCAAATGGCGTGATATTGAACACGATACGCCACTCGACGTCATCACTAACCGGCTCAAAGTGCAGAGCAGAACAAGCGGTATAAAGCTTTTCCTGTGAATTTGCTCCATACACAATCGCTGTCGGACCATCTGAACCGCCAACAACACCAACAAAACATGCGATGCTGGCAACAGGGCGGAAAGTATCCTCATCTGGCGTAATCTCTTGAGGTTTGTCTCCCTCATCACAGTCAAGGAGCGAGATGTTATCGATAGGTTCCGGAGAAAGCGTATAGCTCATGACAGTACAGTGTGTTGGATAAATCCAGCGCTCAGAGCCAAAACAGTTTTGAGGAATGGTCTGCTGTTCTATTTTCTGCACGGTCAGTGTATGAATTGTCCCGCTGACAGGGTGGGAAAACGTAAATGAATCTCCAGGTGCGTGAACCTTAAAATGCGCTCCCGGAACCTGCTTGGGCTGCGGCTCCATCGTAAGAGAAAGCGATTTAATTTCAGGGCGACGCTTGTTTTTCCATGGGAATACATCTCTGCAAATAACCCATCCGTAAGTGGTATCCAGCCCATAATGGTCAACCGCCCATTTTGCTTCCAACTCATTGATGATGCCATCCGGCAGACAGGGATGAAAGCTCACAGCACAGCCATGGGTGGTCTGCAATATTTTCTCGTTTAACTTTAAGCAAGGTTTGAAATGAAAACAAAGCGGGTTCTCCCATTCCATTTGCATCTGTTGCTCACGGGTAAACTTTTCGCACGAATCATTTTCCCAGTCCAGATTCCATTTTTTCATAAAGTCACGAATATTTTCTGAATGGACCCGCATACAGAAATCAACGACAAGTCCTTTGCTGCATGAATATGCTGCGGGAACGACCCAATGATATCCCGCCCAATCGAATTGTTGATCAAGCCTGATTTCTATTCCGGCATGGTCTTTGCCTTGATGACCCCAGAAATTTCCGTCAAAATAAACCTTCCACTCAGGGGAAATCAATTCTGCTTCTGGATTCATGTCGACATCGTAATACTCTTCTGTGTATTTAATCTTACTGTAATCAAAAGAAGACTGCAGGGCTTTGATATATGCCCATGGCTGCTCCATAGGCGTCAGCTTCAGCTTCTCCGAAATTTCCTGCAAAGTCTGCTGCTGCTCCTGTGTCGCAGGGTTTTCCCGGAGAAAGGCTTCAAACTGCGCTTCATCCCACATCCATGCTTGTTCCAACGCCGCGGCATCGCTACAGGCCAGTATAAGCCGCAGAAAATCGGTAAAATTTCTTGCCAATGGGTGAACATAGTGGGGGGAAGCATTCATCGGACTGACAGAGAAAACCATATCTCCAAATCCACGGATGAAACAGAAGTGGATACCATCCATCCCTGTCCAGCCAAAAACCGATGCCCCTTTGGGCGTACAAAAATATGGTGTATTATCCTCACTGCGTTCAATCCCCACAGAGCATAAATCGATGCCGCTCTGCAAAAATTTTTTGAATATTCTATCCATCAAGCATCCCCCACAAAATTAGAATTATCGCTCTCTTTGCTAGGATAAATTTTAACACAGGAGTGTGAATAAAGCTATCGTCGAACAATAAACCCGCCCGAACAGTGTCTCTCTGCTCAGGCGGGTTTACTCAGCTATGCAGTTTAAAGCGCTGATCGGTGAGGATGCACTACGGATTTTGTGTTGTGCGGAGCAGGAAAGGCGTGCGGGCTTGTGTCAGGCAGCAAAAAACGCCGAAAGGGAAATCCTTTCGGCGTGCTGCGCTTTGGAAAAGCGAGCTTCAGCGGCCCAGCAGACGGCCCAGCAGCTTACGCCAGCCGGGTTCGGGAGGCGCGGGATGCGCAGCCTGTTCGCGGGCCTGGTCAATGGCCTGCTGCATAAGCAGCACCTGCGCGCAGATGGGGTCGGGCACGGGCGGCTTTTTGCGGTAGGTGCCGTCCGGCTGCAATACGCGCGCCTTGACCGTGTCGTGCTGCATGGCATACAGAATGTCGTGCAGCCGTGCGCGCACTTCGGGCGAGTCAATGGGACAGGCGATTTCCACACGGCGCTCGGTATTACGTGTCATCATATCGGCAGAGGAGATATACATTTTTTCCTCTGAGCCGCGGCCGAACACAAAGATACGTGAGTGCTCCAGAAAGCGGCCGACGATGCTGGTGACCGTGATATTTTCGGTATGTCCCTCAACGCCGGGTAGCAGACAGCAGATGCCGCGCACAATCATCTCAATGCGCACGCCTGCGCAGGAAGCGTCCCGCAGCTTGTGGATAATGTCGATATCGGTTAGCGAATTGAACTTGAGCAGCATATAGCCGTCGCTGCCGCGGGCAATTTGCTCATCCATCAGGGCAAGGATGTTGTTTTTCAGGCTGCTCGGCGCGACCAGCAGACGGTTGTAACGGCCTTCGAGGTTGCCCAGCGCCATGTTGTTGAAAAACGCGCCCGCGTCCGCGCCGATGGACTCGTCTGAGGTGATGAGCGACACGTCGGTGTACTGCTTGGCGGTCTTTTCGTTGTAGTTGCCGGTGCCGACCTGCGTGATATGGCGCACGTCGCCGCGCTCCCGCCGGGTAATCAGACAAATTTTGGAGTGCACTTTGTACTCCTCAAAGCCATAAATGATTTTGCAGCCGGCTTCCTCCATGCGCTCGGACCAGTCGATGTTGTTTTGCTCGTCAAAGCGGGCGCGCAGCTCGATAAGTGCGGTCACGTCCTTGCCGTTTTCTGCGGCAGCACACAGATATTCCACCAGCTTGGCTTTGCGCGCCAGACGGTAAATCGTGATGCGGATGGACAGCACGGCGGGGTCGTTTGCCGCCTCGCGGATCATCTGCAAAAACGGCTCCATCGATTCATAGGGGTAGGAAAGCAGAATGTCACGTTTGAGCGCGGCCTTGAGCAGACTTTGGCCTACGGGCAGCATAGCGGGCTGCTGGGGAGAAAACGGCGGGTCGGACAGGGCCGCCCGTTGTTTTTCGGGCAGGTGATCCCCCAGCGAAAACGCATAGCCCATTCGAAGCGGCGCTTTGCGCGACAGGAAAATCTGCGCGTCGGTCACATCGAAGCGTTTGCGGAAGTATTCGGTAAAATGGTCGCTGATGGGGCGGGTCAGCTCAACGCGCACGACTGCCATGCGACGGCGGCGGCGCAGCAGCTTTTCCATCTTGGTGCGGAAGTCGCCATCCTCCGCGCCGAAGGTTTCGTCATCCGGGTTGATATCCGCGTTGCGGGTGACACAGAATACGGTCTTTTCCAGCACGTCGTACATTTCAAATACATGGCCGGTGTATTCGAGCAGAATATCCTCAATGGGTACATAGCGCTTTTCCTCGCCCGGCAGGAACACCAGCGCGGGCAGCGAGGCGGGAACGGGCAGCAGCCCTAAGCGTTCGTTCTTTTTGTGGACCAGCAGGGCGGCAATATGCAGCACCTTGCCTTCTAAGTGCGGGAAAGGATGGTGCGCATCCACAATCTGTGGGGAAAGGACGGGGGCGATGACATTCTTAAAGTACTGCTTGATGTATTTCTGCTCCGCAGGCTCCAGTTCGCTGATGGAAAGGCGGCGCAGCCCCTCTGCGCGCAGCCGGGTGCTGACATCTCGAAACGCGGCGTCGCGGCGCGCATACAGCGGTTCAACCGCAGCGTAGATGTGATGCAGCTGTTCCTTGGCGGTCATGCCGGACTTGTTGTCGATATGTCCCTTATCCACTGCCGCCATATCGCACAGGCTGCCCACACGGATCATAAAAAATTCGTCCAGATTGCTGGTGAAGATCGAAAGGAATTTGCATCGCTCCAAAAGCGGTACGGCGTCGTCCTCCGCCTCGGCCAATACACGGGCGTTGAACTGCAGCCAAGACAGCTCACGGTTTTGCGTATAGCCCTGTTCCCAGATTGCCTGTGTCATGAGAGAAATTCCCCCCTGTTTTGATTCCGGCCGCCGAACACGAAAGACGGCCATACGATCGCTCAGTATACTACTATTATACTGCTTTTTTGTGTTGGGACAATGCGTTTTATGTAAAAATCATGTAAAGTAATGGCTTTTTACATGGGGCGTAGACCTTGCGCGAAGATGGAGGGTCTGCTATACTGGAGAAACAAAGAGAAAGGAGAAAAGGCATGAGAAATATCTGGCACGACATTGACCCGCGCTGCATCACGCCGGAACGCTTCACTGCGGTCATTGAGATTCCGGCGGGCAGCAAGAAAAAGTATGAACTGGACAAGAGTACCGGCTTGCTGCGGCTGGACCGCATCTTGTATACTTCCACGCATTACCCGGCCAATTACGGCTTCATTCCGCGCACATACGCGGACGACGGCGATCCGCTTGATGTGCTCGTGCTGTGCACGGAGTCGCTCGACCCTCTGGTGGAGGTGGACTGCTATCCAATCGGTGTCATGCGTATGATCGATGAGGATGAGATCGACGATAAAATCATTGCGATTCCGTTTGAAGAACCGACATGGAATTTCTATCACGATATGGACGAGCTGCCGCCGCATTACGGCAGTGAAATCACGCATTTTTTTGAGGTTTACAAGGGCCTGGAACACAAGCACACAACCACTTCGGATGCACTCAACCGGGAAAAAGCGATTGAGGTAATTAAGGACTGCATGCGTCGGTACGAGGTGCACTTCTGCGGCAGACGGCCGGAGAAGGAAGAAGTGTAATCATACATAGCAAAACGCGGAGGAACAGCGTTCCTCCGCGTTTTTTTACAGCTTTTCCAGCAGCTGCTTGAGCCACGCTTCATTCATGGCGGGCGTATCGCGCAGCGGGAAGTCAATTCCCAGTCGGTCATATTTTTCGATGCACAGCTTGTGGAAAGGAAGAAATTCGATTTTTTGCAGATTGGGATACCGTTCGGCGTGTGCCTTGACCAGACGCAGGTGGTCGAGGCTGTCGGTCAGACCGGGCACGACCACATGCCGCACCCAGAGCGGCACGCCTTTCATCGCGGTCAGCTGCAAAAAACGCTCCACCTGTGACAACTCTGCGCGGCAATACCGGCGATAATCCGCCGCCGTCAGAAATTTCAGGTCGCACAGCACCAAATCGGTGTGTTGCAGCACGCGCTCAGCCGCGGCGGTCGGGCAGCCTGTGCCCGAGGTGTCCAGCGCAGTGTGTACGCCGTGCTCATGCAGCTTTTGGAAGAATTCCGCGACAAAGTGCGCTTGCAGCAGCGGTTCGCCGCCCGAGACGGTCACGCCGCCGCCGTTTTTCCAGTAGGGCTGGAAGCGCAGTACGCGGCGCACGAGTTCGTCCGTGTCGATTTCTTCGCCGCGGGTCGTGTCCCACGTGTCCGGGTTGTGGCAGTAGACGCAGCGCAGCGGGCAGCCCTGCATGAAGACTACGCAGCGCACGCCCGGCCCGTCCACCGCGCCAAGGGACTGGATGGAATGAATGCGTCCGGTCATTTTGCCACAACCTTTCTGAAAAGAGCATTAAATAGTGTGCAATAGCATTGCTTGGATAAGCAAGCGGGAAAGATGCCGCTGCGCGCGGCGGGCGCACAAGAGGGGAGACACCGAAGGTTTCTCCCCTCTTGCGAATCACCCCATTTCCTTGAGGGCGCGCTGCGCGCGCAAGAGTAAGTTCCTGTTTCCGACTGCCGCCCAGCCCGCAGAATCAGAACAGCTTTTCTGGCGCTTACCCCAGACAGGATGCACTTGCCCGTCCGGGGGGAAGAGTCAATACCATCTGCGCGCATCGCCCCTCCGCTTCGGCCCCTCGTATTTCATTCAACGCGGTCCCGGTCGGAAACAGGGGCGTGAAGCGCCCCGGGTATTTTCGGATGAACAGGGAAAAGAGGGTGATTGACAAGAGGGAGAAAACCGTAGGTTGTCGCCCTCTTGCCCGCCTGCGGCGCGTAGCCGCAGAGGTTGTTAGACTGCTTCGTGGAACGTGCGCGAAATAACCTCGCGCTGCTGCTCGCGGCTGAGCTTATAGAAGTTGACCGCGTAGCCCGAGACACGGATGGTCAGGTTGGGGTACTGCTCGGGATGCTCGTAGGCGGCGATGAGGGTGTCGCGGTTCATGACGTTGACGTTCAGGTGGTGCGCCTTCTGGGCAAAGTAGCCGCCCATGATGGCGACGAGGTTGTTGACCCGCTCCTCATCGGTCTTGCCGAGCGCGCCCGGCGTGATGGAGAAGGTGTTGGAGATGCCGTCGCGGCAGTATTCGTAGCTGAGCTTCGCCACCGAGTTGAGCGAGGCCAGCGCACCCGACTTGTCACGGCCGCTCATCGGGTTTGCGCCCGGGGCGAGCGGTTCGCCGTAACGGCGGCCGTCGGGCGTGTTGCCGGTTTTTTTGCCATACATGACGTTGGAGGTGATGGTCAGGATGGACAGGGTGTGAATCGCGCCGCGGTAGAGCGGATACTGGGTCAGCGCCTGATAGAACTTCTCAACCTGCTCGCAGGCGATGGAGTCGACGCGGTCGTCGTCATTGCCGAACTTCGGGAAGTCGCCCTCGATTTCAAAATCGATGATGATGCCGTTTTCCGGGTTGCGGATGGGGTGCACCTTGGCGTACTTGATGGCAGAGAGCGAATCCGCCATGCAGCTCATACCCGCGATGCCGAACGCCATCAGACGGCGCACCTCTGTGTCGTGCAGCGCCATCTGGCTCTTCTCGTAGGCGTACTTGTCGTGCATATAGTGGATAGTGTTCATCGCGGAAACGTAGGTTTTAGCCAACCACGGACGGTAGAAGTCCATGCGGCGGCAAACCTCGTCATAGTCGAGCGTGTCGCCCTCCATGACCGGCATTTCCGGGCCGACCTGATCGAATTTATTCTCGTCGCGGCCGCCGTTGATAGCCATCATCATCAGCTTGGCGATGTTGGCGCGCGCGCCGAAGAACTGCATATCCTTGCCCACGCGCATCGCGGAAACGCAGCAGGCGATGGCGTAGTCGTCGCCGTAATAGGGGCGCATGACGTCGTCGTTCTCGTACTGGACAGCATCGGTGTCGATGGACACCTTGGCAATGAACTTCTTCCAGTTTTCGGGCAGGTTTTCGCTCCAGAGCACGGTCAGATTCGGCTCGGCGGCGGGATTTAAGTT
Organism: Agathobaculum sp. Marseille-P7918; assembly: GCF_964248325.1. Taxonomy (NCBI): domain Bacteria; kingdom Bacillati; phylum Bacillota; class Clostridia; order Eubacteriales; family Butyricicoccaceae; genus Agathobaculum; species Agathobaculum sp. Marseille-P7918. The sequence continues at coordinate 125,387 of NZ_CAXTXI010000007.1, forward strand.
GTACAGCGTGTGCAGCACGCGGAAGCTGTTCTTGGTCACGAGCGGGCGGCCGTCCTCGCCGATGCCGCCGATAGACTCGGTGATCCACATCGGGTCTCCGCCGAACAGCTCGTTATATTCGGGTGTGCGCAGGTGGCGCGCCATGCGCAGATGCAGCACGAAATCGTCCATGATCTCCTGTGCTTCGGACTCGGTCAGAACGCCGGCCTTGAGGTCGCGCTCGAAGTAGATGTCGAGGAAGGTAGAGGTGCGGCCCAGGCTCATCGCCGCGCCGTTCTGCTCCTTGATGCCGGCGAGGTAAGCAAAGTACAGCCACTGCACGGCTTCCTTTGCGTTTTCTGCCGGGCGGGAAATGTCAAAGCCGTAGGAAGCCGCCATCTTGACCATATCCTTGAGTGCCTTAATCTGGTCGGAAAGCTCCTCTGCGGTGCGGATCTCCTTTTCGGTCGTCGGCACTTCGCCCAGCGCGTCCTTGTCGCGCTGCTTTTCTTCAATCAGACGGTCCACGCCGTACAGCGCGACGCGGCGATAGTCGCCGATGATGCGGCCGCGGCCGTAGGCGTCCGGCAGGCCGGTCAGCAGACCGACATGACGTGCTTCGCGCACATCCTTGGTGTAGGCGGAGAACACGCCGTCGTTGTGCGTCTTGTGATATTTGAATTCCTCTTCAATCTTGGGGGAAACCTCGTAACCGTAGGCCTTGCACGCTTCGCGCACCATGCGCATGCCGCCGAACGGGTTGCAGGCGCGCTTGAGCGGCTCATCGGTCTGCAGGCCGACAATGATTTCGTTATCCTTGTCGAGGTAGCCGGGGTCGAACGCTGTAATCGTGATAACGGTATCGGTATCCACGTTGCGTACGCCGCCCTTTTCACGTTCCTCCGCAAGCAGCGCGTCAAACTTTTCGCGCATCGCGGTTGTGCGTGCGGTTGCGGGCGCGAGGAACGCGCCGTCGCCCTCGTAAGGGGTGTAGTTTTTCTGGATGAAATCGCGGACGTTGATCTCATTCTGCCAATCGCCGCCAATGAAGGTGTTCCATGCGTTCATATAGGTGATTCCTCCTGTTTTTTTGGTTCGGCTGCCCTTTTTTGGATGCAAAAAAGGGCAGCATCGCGTATCTTGTGCGACACTGCCCAGACGGTCGGCATTTTTACGGAACCCCTGCTCCCCGGTGGTTTGCGCTCCACCTTGTCCGTCAGTTGCAGGGAACTTGTCTGGTTTAAGAATAACACAACTATATATAGTATGCAACTGATGAATCCTACAAAAATTTTGCATAGAAAATGCCGTATACTGCGACAGAAGTCAAAAACGGATGAATTACGCTGCGGATGTAAAACCTATGGAAAGACTCTTCACAACACGGGAAAAATGGCGTATGATAAAGGTAATAAAAAGGAGGTTGCGCTTATGAAGATTGGCATGCTGACAAGCGGTGGCGACTGCCAGGGCCTGAATTCCGCTCTGCGCGGCGTAGCAAAGACGCTGTATAACGAACTGGGCAGCAAGGTGACCATCTACGGCATCCGGGATGGCTACCGCGGCTTGATAGAGGGCGATTATCATGAAATGAACTCGCGGGATTTCTCGGATATTCTGACTCTGGGCGGAACGATTCTCGGCACATCCCGCCAGCCGTTTAAGGAAATGCAGAAGGCGACCGAGGACAGCGAGGAGACCAAGCTGCAGAAAATGCTCAAAACCGTAAACGACGAAGGCTTTGACTGTCTGGTCATTCTCGGCGGCAACGGCACGCACAAGACCGCGAACCTCCTCAGCGAGAACGGCGTCAACGTGGTCACCCTGCCCAAGACGATTGACAACGATCTGTGGGGCACTGAGATGACCTTCGGTTTTCAGTCGGCCATGGATATTGCCACGACGGTTATCGACTCCATTCACTCGACCGCGTTTTCGCATTCGCGCGTGTTCATCGTCGAGGTGATGGGCCATAAGGCCGGCTGGCTGACGCTGTATTCCGGCATTGCGTCCGGCGCGGACGTTATCATCATTCCGGAGATTCCGTATTCGGCCAAAAAGATTGCGCAAGCGATCGACAAGCGCGCACAGAGCGGCAAACGGTTCTCCATCCTTGCGGTTGCGGAAGGCGCGATCAGTCAGGAAGAGGCCAAGATGAGCAAGAAGGAATTCAAGGCCGCGCGTGAAAATATGCCCTATCCGTCGATTTCCTACCGCATCGCGGACGAGCTGAAGGCGATCACAGGGCATGAGATCCGCGTGACCATTCCGGGCCACTATCAGCGCGGCGGCGCGCCCTGTCCGGCGGACCGTCTGCTGACCAGCCGTTTCGGCGTGGCGGCGGCGCAGCTCATCCGCGAGAAAAAATACGGCTATATGGTGGCGCTGCAGGACGATAAAATCGTGCCCGTGCCGCTCAAAGAAGTGGCGGGCAAGCTCAAGACCGTGCCGCCCGACGGCGAAGTGGTGCGTGCGGCGCGCGCACTCGGCCTGTCGATGGGCGACTAAGCGCAAAATACAAAAGGACGTGCTGCGGCACGTCCTTTTGTTTGCCCAAGCCGTAAATCGAAGCGGCAGGCCGGACCGGTCAGTCCTGCGTGCTGCTCGGATTCTTGCTCTGGGTGTTCGGCTGCGGGTTCTTATTCTGGCTTCCGTTCGGGCACTGGTTCGTGGTCGACGGGTTCTGACGCTTGTTCTGCTTGCTCATGGGAAATCACCTCTTTTTTGAAGATTTCAAGCGTAGTTTGTACGCGGTACGCGAAAAATATACACGCGGGTATTGCGGAAACATAAAAAATCTGATAAAATTTGTATGCGCCGTATGGCGTTTTTGAGGTTATATTAAATTTATTTCAGATAGAAAGAGGGACTTTCCACCATGTCGGGACACTCCAAGTGGCATAATATTGCCAAGCGCAAGGGCGCAAACGACGCGAAAAAAGCGAAAATCTTCACCAAAATCGGCCGCGAAATGGCCATTGCTATTAAGGAAGGCGGTTCGGCCAATCCGGATTTCAACTCCCGCCTGCGCGACTGCATCGCCAAGGCCAAGGCCAACAATATGCCCAACGATAACATCAAGCGCACGCTGGACAAGTATTCGGGCGCGAATGGTCAGGTCAACTACGAGGCCAACAACTATGAGGGCTACGGCGTCGGCGGCGTCGCGGTCGTTGTCGAAACGCTGACCGACAACAAGAACCGCACGGTGGCTGACGTGCGCCACCTGTTTGATAAGTACGGCGCGGGTCTGGGTGCGACCAACTGCGTATCCTGGCAGTTCGACAAGAAGGGCGTTATTATCATGGAGCGCGGTGAGTTGGACGAGGACACCGTGATGATGCAGGCGCTCGACGCCGGTGCGGAGGATTTCCAGGCCGACGAGGAGACCTTCGAGATTTACACCGCGCCGGAGGATTTTTCCGCGGTGCGCGAGGCGCTCGAAACGCTGGGCTATTCCTTTGTCGAGGCTGAGGTCGAGCTGGTGCCGCAGAACTATGTCACGCTGGAAAAGGAAGAGGATATGGCCCAGATGCGCAAGCTGCTCGACAATCTGGAGGATAACGACGACGTGCAGGCTGTCTGGCACAACTGGGAGAACGAAGCGGATTACGAAGGCTAAGCCGTTTCGCCTTGTCCAAAAGAAGATGGATGGCGCAGCCGTTTTTCCCTATGGGAAAGACGGCTGTGTTTTTTTACAAAGGGAACAAAAAATCCGTTGCGTGCGGCGGCAAAGTGTGCCATGATAAAGGCAAACGGAATGCCGCAAGGCAGGAAAGAGGCTGCATATGAAAATCGGGACGATTGGAACGGGCAATATCGTAACATGGGTGATGACAGAGGCGGTGCGCGTGGCGGGCGTGACCTATGAGGCGGTTTATTCGCGCGGAGAAGCGACCGGACGCGCGCTGGCGGAGCGGTTCGGCGTGAAAAAGGTATATACCGCGCTGGACGACATGCTGGCAGACCCGCAAATCGACTGGGTTTACGTCGCGTCCCCCAACAGTTTGCACTATGCGCAGACCAAAAAAGCGCTCGAGAGCGGCAAGCATGTCATCTGCGAAAAGCCGTTTGCACCCACCCGCGCGCAGGCGGAGGAGCTGGCTGCGCTGGCAGAGGACAAGGGGCTGTTCCTGTTTGAGGGTATCACAACGCTGTTTCTGCCGCATTTTGCGCGCATCCACGAGAAGCTGCCCGAAATCGGGCCGGTGCGGCAGGTGTCGTGCACGTTTTGTCAGTATTCGAGCAAATACGACGCACTGAAAGCGGGACAGACGCCCAATGTGTTCAACCCCGTCTTTGCGGGCGGCGCGCTCATGGATATTAACCTGTATAACCTGTATTTTGTGTACGGTCTGTTCGGTATGCCGGAAAAGCTGACCTATCATGCGCGGCGGCATGCCAACGGCATCGACCTCGGCGGCGTCGCGGTGCTGGAGTATCCGGGCTTTGTTTGTGCGTGTACGGGCGCGAAGGACTGCAAAGGCGAAAACGGCGCGCATATCATAGGAGAAAAGGGGTTCATTCGCGTGGAGGACCCGGTCAGCATGTGCACGCGCGTCACGGTCGTGACCGACGAGGGCGAGCAGGTTTTTGACGAGCAGCAGGGCGAAACCGCGTGGTACTGGGAGATGCAGGGCATTGCGGGGCTGGTCGTGGCGGATGACCGCGCGGACTGCCGCCGCCGCATGGAGAAAACCGTCGAAATGGCGGATTTGCTTGCACGTGCACGGCGGGATGCGGGCATCGTGTTCCCGGGCGTGGATTGAGCAAGGACTTCCCCGTGGAACGCAAAGCGTGTATAATAGAGGAAAACAACTGATAGGACAGAGGAGGTCCGGTTATGGCGGATTTTGTATCGCATCATCTGTTTGGAGAGCAGGCGCTGAGCGTCTTTCCTGCGCCGGTGCAGGAGCTGGTGCAAAAGCATCCGGTGAGTTTTCGGTGGGGCTGTCAGGGGCCAGACCCGCTGTTTTACCGTAAGATTCTGCTGGGCAGTCCCTTGCACAAACTGGGCAATCGGATGCACTCGGAAAAGACCGACGAGCTGTTCGCAGCGCTCGCGCGCGGTGTGCGCGACCTGACGGGCGAGTCGCAGGAGATCGCCGCGGCATACTTCTACGGTTTTGTCTGCCATCTCGCGCTCGACAGCGAGATCCACCCCTATGTTTACTGCCGTCAGGTGCAGATCTGTGGGGCGGAGCCCAAGCTCAACGCTTCGGCGGTGCATTGCCAGATTGAAAGCGACATCGATTATCTGGTATACGAAAAGGCATACCAGTCCCCGGTCACGAACTTCCGGCCGGAAGGCTTATATACCCTACCGCCCGCCGAGCAGGCCGTGCTTGCGGTGCTGCTGCATGCTGTGCTGAAAAATGTGTACGGCGCAGACGTGGCGGTGCGCGACCTGCGCCGCTCGTTTGAGGAGATGCTGACGTGGGAAAAGTTTTTCTATGCCGACAAGCGCCGCACCTACCGCACCGCGCAGCGGCTCGAGCGTCTGGCCGGGCGCGGCGCAATCCTGACCGGACACATGAAGGTGGAGCGTCCGGCGTGGGACGCGCTCAACGAGCAGCACACCCCTTGGCACAACCTGTGGAGGCCGGAAGAAACGCGCACGGATTCCGTGCCTGATCTGTTCGGGCTGGCGCGCATCGGCGCGGCAGGGCTGGCAGGGCAGTATGCCGCGCAGTTCGACTCGGGATTGCAGCTGTGGTGCCATTTCAAGCAGCCGTTCGACAACGGCAGCCCGAAGAAAATTGCCGATGGAAACGCGCCGCACTGACAAAGCGACCGGCTGCGCAGCGTTCCGGTATGCGCAATTTTGCTTGCCTTTATAAAAAAGCCCGGCTCAGCCGGGCTTTTGATTACTGCTGCTCATCTTGATTTTGGTTTTATCCCTTTGTGTATATACAAATTCACAAATATCATAATATATAAATTTTGTATATTTAGCAATGCTAAATATTGACAAGATAAAAACAAGCTGTTAGTATAATATCAACAAACATGTTTGGTGGCATCATGAAAAAAGAAAGCAAATCCACCAAGGAAAGCGGCCACTCCTTCGAGGATTACTTTAAGCGTGCAGTCAATCCGCTGCTTGTACTCTTGCTGCTCTCCGAGCGGCCAATGTATGTATATGAAATGGCACACGAATTGGAAAAGCGCAGCGCCGGCCAATACGCTATTTCGCTGCTCTATCCGGTTATTTATCGCCTTTCATCACAGGGGTTTGTGCGCGAAGGCCAAAAAGCAATTTCAGACGATAACCGTGTCCGCCAATATTACGAAATCACCCCCGATGGGATAACGTATTTGCAACAGATAGAGGATGTTTACGATAAGATGTCCCAAGCGGTACAGCAGATTCGTCGTGTCAGTGGGGAGGATAAAGTATGACGGCAGCAAAAGCCGTGCACCGTTATGTGCGCGCGGTTTCTCGCAGGCTGATCTGTTCCGGAGCAACCAGTTCCGGATTGCTGGACGGGCTGCGACAGGAATTATTGGCTTATCCCATGCTGTCTTATGAGGAGTTATGCGTAAAAATCGGAACGCCGGAGCAGACAGCGGCGCAGCTGATGGAAACTATCAGCGAATCGGAGATTGCCTGTGCGCGTCGTAAGCGTCGCTTGGCGCTTGGATTGCTCATTTTAATTCCGCTGGTGATTGCACTGGTGTTTGTTGCGTATTATATTCATTCACAGCAAGTAATGCGTGATGACTTCTATGTCAAGGAACAAACTACATCATCAACCAATCGCGTTGTTTCTGATGGAATGTTAGAAGATTAGCAAGGTGGTTTATATGAAAAAAATCATTACAGCAGTTCTTTCCGTACTGATGCTGTTTACTTTGACAATCCCTGCGTTTGCAGCAAATGAGGATGATTTCACCGTCGTTGACTATGGCGATGGATATTACCTGAAGGTATCCACTGTCGATACCCCATCGCCGCTTACCATTTACGAAAAATCAATTACCCGCAAAGCCGACGCCTACCACGGAAGTACCTATATTGGAACCTTTTACTTGAATGGGACGTTTCAATATGATACGGTACGGGCGAAGGCCGTAGCGGATAGCTGGTCTGCCTCCTCGTCGTATGGATATTCCGGTGATTCGTGGTGCACGGGCGCATCGGTAAAGGGGAAATGCACATTCAATTATGCAGGCGGCAAAACCTATACCATAACGATGACCTGCGATAAAAACGGCAATATATCCTATACACAGTAACCCAGTTTATTTCTTCATTTCTTTTCATTTTTTATGGGGAATCCCACTCAAGACAACGTGCTTGGGTGGGATTTCGCATTTTGGCCGCAATTGCGTTAGCGATGGCTACTTTTTTTGCTGCGAATTGCGATATGCAGCAGACTGTGGTACAATAGAAAGAAAATTTCGCCGGAGGAGGGCATGCCGGACGTGCAGCGCGTATTATACTATTTTATTGCGGTCAGCGTGATTGGCGCGGCCGTCTGCATTTATGACAAACTTGCTGCACGCAGCGGCTGGCAGCGTGTGCCTGAGCGCACGCTGTTTTTCTGGGCGCTGGTCGGCGGCGGACCGGGCGTGTACCTGACCATGCTGCTCATTCGTCATAAAACGCTCCATCGCAGTTTTATGTGGGGCATTCCGGCGATTATGATATTGCAGATTGCAATATTGATTGGTATTTATAACATTTTGTATTCGAGGGGATTGTTATGACCAAAGCATTGGTCCGTTGGTTCATCCATGATGCGGATAATACAAGGGATGCGCGCGTGCGTGAGCGATACGGCATTTTGTCCGGCGCGGTGGGCATTGCGTGCAATGTGTTTCTGTTTGTGCTCAAGCTGGTAATCGGCCTGCTGACCGGATCGATATCGATTGCAGCGGACGCATTCAACAATCTGTCCGATGGGCTGTCCTGTCTGATTTCGATTGTGGGCTTTAAGGTGTCGGGCAAGGCGCCGGATGCAAAGCATCCGTTTGGCTACGGCCGCACGGAGTATATCGCGGGCCTGATTGTGGCGTTTATCATCGTTCTGGTGGGCTTTGAGTTCCTCAAGACCTCGTTCGATCGCATCATCCACCCCGAACCGGTGGCGTTTTCGGTCGTGCTGCTGGTGATTCTGGCAGTATCCATGCTGGTAAAGCTGTGGATGGGCGCGTTTAATTCCTCCATCGGGCGCCGGATTGAATCTCCGGTGCTCATGGCGGCGGGACAGGACAGCCGTAACGACGTGATTACCACCTCGGTGGTGGTCATCGGCATGATTGCGGGTCGCTTCACCACCCTGCCGGTGGACGGCTATGTCGGCGTGCTGGTAGCGCTGTTTATCCTCTGGGCAGGCATCGGCATTGTGCGCGACACGGTCGCGCCGCTGCTCGGCGAAGCGGCTGATCCGGAGGTTGCGCGCCGCATCGAGGAGATTGTGCGGGAATCCGATTATATTGTCGGTGTGCATGACCTGATTATTCACAACTACGGCGCGGGCCGTTCGCTGGCTTCGCTGCATGCCGAGGTGCCGAGCGACTCGGACTTTGTCGCGGTGCATGAGGTGATCGACGAAGCGGAAAAGCGCGTCTGGCAGCGCACGGGCGTGTATCTGGTCATTCATATGGACCCGATTGACGTGAACAACGAGCATGTCGCCGCGCTGCGCGAGCAGGTGGATAGTGTGCTGCGGGGTATTGACGAAAATCTGTCCATGCACGATTTCCGCGTGGTGGATGGGGAGCGGCAAATCAACTTGATTTTCGATGTGGTTGTGCCGTTTACCTATGATGAAAAGGGCAAGCGTGAGCTGATGATGCAGATTTACGACCGGCTCAAGGAGATTGACATGCGGTATAATCCGGTTGTGACGCTGGACCACCAAATGTGAGTGATTCGATGAAAGCGTACAGCTTTCATCGAGGGGCGCTGCCGCGCGATGCGCGGACATTGCCTATGCGCGATTTTGCGCGCCAATACGGCACACAAAATCGCTTCCTTGTATCAAATTCCGAGGCGCATGTTCTCGGATTTGATGAAAAAGCCTGCAATCGCAGGCTTTTTCTGTTTTATATGCGGCTGATGGCGCGGAAAAGGAGGATGCCTTGCGGCGCGGAAGGGGGCATGATACAATAAAGAAAGAGAATCGCCGCCCCGGCGGGCGGACATCCTATCTCACGGAGGTTTTTCTATGCTGCTGATTCAAAACGGTCGGGTGCTGGACCCATATACCGGCGTGGATGCGACGCGCGATGTGCTCATCGGGGATGACGGCGTAATCGCTGCGGTGCAGCCGCACATCGACGCGCCCGCGGGCTGCGAGGTATACGATGCAGCGGGACTGACGGTTTCGCCCGGCTTTGTGGACGGGCATGTGCATTTCCGCGACCCCGGTCAGACGCAAAAAGAGGACGTGCTGACCGGCGCGGCGGCCGCTGCCGCGGGCGGTTACGCAACCGTCATTTGCATGGCGAACACGCTGCCGACCTGTGATACGCCTGAAATCATCCGTTATGTGACCGACAAGGCGAAGAATTGCCCGGTCGAGGTGCTCCAGGCGGGCGCAGTGACAAAGGGCCTGAAAGGGCAGGAGCTGACCGATTTTGATGCGCTGACCGCTGCGGGCGCGCCCTGTCTGACCGACGACGGCATCAACCTCACTTCGGCGGGACTGTGCCGCACGGCGATGGAGCAGGCCGCTGCACGCGACATCCTGCTGTCCTTCCATGAGGAGGAGCCGTCGCTCGTGCCGTCTCCTGGCGTCAATTACGGCTCGGCGGCGGCAAAGCAATTCGGCGTACCCGGCGCGATGTCCGCGGCGGAAACAGCGATGATTGCGCGCGATATCGCGCTGGCGCTCGATACCGGTGCGCGCGTGGTGTTCCAGCATGTCTCCTGCGGGCAGTCGGTTGCGCTCATTCGCGCGGGCAAGGCGCTTGGCGCGCGCGTCTATGCCGAGGTCACACCGCACCATCTGAGCCTGACTGAGGACGACGTACCTGTGCACGGCACCTATGCGCGTATGAATCCGCCGCTGCGCCGGGAGGCCGACCGACAGGCATTGATAGAAGGGCTGCGCGACGGCACCATTGATATGATTGCCACCGACCATGCGCCGCATACCACAGAGGAAAAAGCGCGCGAATTTGCCAAAGCGCCGAGCGGCATCACGGGGCTGGAAACTGCGTTTTCCGTGTGCAATACCTATCTGGTGAAAACCGGCCAGCTGACGCCTCTGCAGCTCATCGACAAAATGAGCAAAGCGCCTGCGGAGATTTACGGCTTAACCGGCCGCGCGGTGGCGGAGGGTAATTTTGCCCGTCTGGTGCTGCTGGATTGGGAGCAGGAAACCGTATATCAAACGTATCAATCCAAAGCGGTGAACACACCGTATACCGGCATGCCGCTGACCGGCGCGCCGCGTGCCATCGTCACGGGGGCTTGCGTTACCGCCCGTTGACGACAAAAATTGCTTATGCGCGTCAAAAATTGCCAGAATTGCCGCCGTATAATGCGCCGCGTTCCAGTCATACTACCTGTACAACCAGAAATTGCGTATGGGAGGGAACGCGTAAATGAAGGCAACCGGCATTGTGCGCCGTATTGATGATTTGGGTCGCGTGGTCATTCCGAAGGAAATCCGCCGCACCTTGCGTATCCGCGAGGGCGACCCGCTGGAGATTTTCACCGACCGCGACGGCGAAGTGATTTTCAAGAAGTATTCCCCGATGGGGGAAATGGGCGCGTTGGCAGGTGAACTGGCTGAGGCGCTCGCCCGCACAGCAGGAATGAGCTGTGCAATCTGCGACCGCGACGCGGTCATTGCCGCGGCAGGCGGCGCGAAAAAGGATATCCTTGAAAAACGCATCTCCGCCGAGCTGGAGCAGCTGATGGAACAGCGCGTGGTTTATGAGCGCGGCGTGGACGAAGCACCCGAGCTGACGGTATCCGATCACGACGCGTATAATGTGGTCGTGGCGGTACCCATTATCACCGAAGGGGACGTCAGCGGCTGCGTGGTATATGTCAGCGAGGATGAAAGCACGTCGGCAACCGAGGTGACGGTCAAGCTGTGCCAGACCGCCGCCCAGTTTATGGCCAGACGCGTGGCGGTATAAGGGGGCGGCGCAGCATGAAGGACAAACGAAAGCCCGAACGCGAGCCCAAGCCGTTCCCGCAGTATGACGACGCGGCGCATATCGATTCCGCCGCAGTGGCGTCTGTGCCGCCCTGGTCGCAGGACACGCCGCCGCGCGGAGACCCGGCGGCCACGGCTTACACCGAAATGTACTGTGAAAATCCGAAAAACAAGCAATAAGGCTGACAGGCCGGCGCGGAAATGCGCCGGCCTTTTCTTGGATTTGAGGATAGGTGGAAAAATGTAAAATCACAGTTTGTTCACAAAAGGAGTGGAGAAAATACCAGCAGATAATCAAGCAGCACAAAGATTTTTTGTTTTTTGGTCAAATTTTTTGTGTTTTGGACTTGCTTATTTGGTGCAAGAAACAGTATAATCTATTTTGTAAGGCTGCGCCAAGGCACGGCCTTACAACTTCCTTTATGAAGATGGAGCCGCGCCCCCTCGGCGCAGGTTCTTCTTGCGCAAAAAAATAGAGAGGTGAAAAACATGGTGTATTCGTTCCGTGGCGGCATTCACCCCGGTACTCATGCAGATCCGGGTTACAAGGCCGCGACAAACACCAAGCCGATCGAGAAGCTGGCACTGCCTGATCAGGTCATTCTGCCGGTTTCCATGCACATCGGCGCCCCGGCCAAGCCGATCGTTTCGGTCGGTGATACCGTGGATCTGGGACAGCCCATCGCGGAAGCCGGCGGCTTTGTCAGCGCTCCTGTCCACGCAACCGTGTCCGGTAAGGTGAAGGCAGTGGAGCCGCGTCTGCATCCCAACGGCAGCAAAGTGCTGTCCATTGTGATCGAAAACGACGGCGAGGACCGCCTGCACGAGTCCGTGCATCCGTATGACTTTGCTTCCATGTCCAATGAGGAGCGCATCGAGTGCATCCGCTCGGCTGGTATTGTCGGTCACGGCGGCGCAACCTTCCCGACCCATGTCAAGATCCAGTCCGGTATCGGCAAGTGCGACACGGTCATCATCAATGCGGCGGAATGCGAACCGTACATAACGAGCGACCACCGTCTGCTGCTGGAGCGTCCGGAAGAAGTGATCGGCGGCCTGAAAATGCTGGCCGATATCATGGGCGTGCAGAACGCGATCATCGCGGTCGAGGAGAACAAGTCCGACGCCTTCCCGGGCATCGAAAAGCTGATCGCGGACGATCCGCGCCTCAAGCTCTATCCTCTCAAGTGTAAGTACCCGCAGGGCGCGGAGAAGCAGCTGATCAACGCCTGCACCGGCCGTGAGGTTCCCTCCGGCAAGCTGCCGGCGGACGCAGGCTGCGCCGTGTTCAACGTGGACACTGCCGGCGCGGTTTATCGCCGCTTTACCACCGGTATGCCGGTTATCCGCCGTATCGTAACGGTATCCGGTTCCGCCATTGCCGAGCCGAAAAACCTCGAAGTGCGCATCGGCACGCAGGTTGAAAAGCTGATCGACGCTTGCGGCGGCTTCAAGGAAGCTCCCAACAAGCTGCTGATGGGCGGCCCGATGATGGGCGTTGCGCAGTTCTCGCTTGAAATTCCGATTTTCAAGGGCACAAACGCATTCCTGGCCTTCTCCGGCGAGGAAGACAAGCGCGTAGCCAATCCGCAGTGCATCCGCTGCGGTAAGTGCGTGGGCGCCTGCCCGATGCACCTGCTGCCGAACTACATGAACCTGTACGGCAAGAAGGAAGATCTGGACAATGCGGTTGAGTGCGGCGTGATGGACTGCATCGAATGCGGCTCGTGCGCCTATGTCTGCCCGGCCCGTATCCCGCTGGTGGCGCAGTTCCGCCTGACCAAGGGTAAGATTCAGGCCAAGCGTGCGGCGGAAAAGGCCAAGGCAGATGCCGAAAAGGCGAAGGCTGAGGCCGAGAAGAAGTAAGGAGGGGAAACGAAAATGTATGATCTGAGTAAAGTCGTCGTCACCTCCTCACCCCATATCAAGGCGGATGACGATACCCGCAGCCTGATGCTGGATGTGCTTGTGGCACTGCTTCCCGCGCTGTGTGTTGCGGTATACACCTTTGGTCCGCGGGCGCTGGTGCTGACCGTGATTTCCATGGTTGCCTGCGCTGTGTTTGAGACCATTTACAACAAAATCGTAGGCCATCCGAACACCATCGGCGACCTGTCCTGCTTGGTGACGGGCATGCTGATCGCGTTCAACGTACCGGTTTCGGCTCCGTGGTGGATGCTGGTGTTCGGCGCGCTGTTCGGCATCATCATCGTCAAGATGCTGTTCGGCGGTCTGGGCAAGAACTTCATGAACCCGGCGCTCGGCGCGCGTGCGTTCATGCTGGCGTCCTGGGCGGGCCTGATGACCACCTGGACCCAGCCGCATGCATCCCTGCCGCTCATCGGCTCGGTCACCGTGACCGACGCTATCTCCACGGCAACGCCTCTGGCGGCACTCAAGACCGGTGCATTGCCGGATGCGAGCCTGCTTGAGCTGTTCCTTGGTCAGACCGGCGGCGTTATCGGCGAGACCTCGGCGCTCGCGCTGATCGCCGGCGGCGCATACCTGCTGTGGCGCAAGGTTATCACCATCAATATCCCGGCCGCTTACATCCTGACGGTCGCAGTACTTACCTTCCTGTTCCCGATGGGCGACGTATCCCGCGTACAGTGGATGCTGTCTCAGGTGCTTTCGGGCGGCCTGATGCTCGGCGCGTTCTTCATGGCGACCGACTATGTCACCAGCCCGGTTACCCCCAAGGGACAGATCATCTTCGGCATCGGCTGCGGTCTGCTGACCGTGTTCATCCGCTATTTCGGCGGTCTGCCGGAGGGCGTTTCGTATTCCATCCTGATTATGAACACGCTGGTTTGGGCGATCGACAAGGCCACCCATCCCCGCAAGTTCGGCTACGCGCTGGATAAGAAGAAGGAGGCACAGTAAGTTATGGATAGCAGCAAAAAGGGCGGCGGCATTCTGATGCTGGTCGTCGTACTGGGCCTTATCACCTTTGTGTGCGCGCTGCTTCTGGGCGTGATTAACAGTGTGACAAAGGACAAAATCGAACAGAACGGCATTGAGACCCGCAATCAGGCAATGAGCGAGATCATCCCGGATGCGGAATTTGCCGATGTAGAGGTTCCGGCGGACTTTGCTACGCCGGCCGATAAGAACCAGCCGGTGGTTTCCGGCGTATACAAGGCGACGCTGGACGGCGCGGACGCAGGCTATTGCGTGGAAGTCAACCCCAAGGGCTTCGGCGGCGCGCTCAAGATGATCGTCGGCATCAATGCGGACGGCACGGTTGCCGGCATCAAGGTAACCGAAGCATCTGAGACCCCGGGCCTCGGCGCCAAGTCGCAGAGCGATAAGAACTGGATCGCGCAGTTTGCCGGCCAGCCGGCGGACGGCAGCCTGGCCGTTTCCAAGGACGGCGGCACGATCAACGCCATCACCGGCGCGACCATTACCTCCCGTGCGGTCACCCTCGGTGTCAACACTGCGGCAAACTGTGTCGCAAGTCTGGGTTAAAGGGGGAAGAGCCAAATGAAATTTTCTGAACAGTTGAAAGCGGGCGTCATCCTCGACAACCCGATTTTCATGCAGACCATCGGTCTGTGCCCTGCGCTGGCAACGACGACCTCGCTGTCCAACGGTATTGGCATGGGCGTTGCGGCAACCATCGTTCTGATCTGCTCCAACGTCGTTATTTCCGCGCTGCGCAAGTTTATCCCGGATAAAATCCGTATCGCGGCGTTCATCACGATCATCGCAACCTTCGTTACTATGATCGACCTGGCACTGCAGGCGTTTGTGCCGTCTCTGGCGGCGTCTCTCGGCCTGTTCCTGCCGCTGATTGTTGTTAACTGCATCATCCTCGGCCGTGCCGAGGCGTATGCTTCCAAGAACAAGGTGCTGCCCTCTGCGCTGGACGGCGTGTGCATGGGTCTGGGCTTTACGTTTGCTCTGGTCCTCATGGGCTTCTTCCGTGAGCTGCTGGGCGCCGGCACGGTGCTGTCCGGTCTGTCCACCCTGCTGCCGTTCCTGAGCTTCATCCCGGCGGAAGGCTTCGCCATCCCCGGTCTGAGCACCAACCCGGCGGTTATGATGATTCTGCCGGCCGGCGGCTTCCTGATGATGGGCTTCATCTTCGCGGCAATCCAGAAGATCATGTCCGGAAAGGAGGACAAGTAAATGGCTTTCAATTTTCCTGATGCAATGGGCCTGACCGAAGTGCTGTCGCTTGCTGTGGCAGCGGTTCTGGTCAACAACTACATTCTTGTCCAGTTCCTCGGCTGCTGCTCGTTCTTCGGCGTTTCCAAGAAAACCGATACGGCTATCGGCATGGGCATGGCGGTTATCTTCGTTATGGCGCTGGCAAGCGCCGTGTCGTGGGCGGTTTGGTACTTCATCCTCGAGCCGCTCGGTCTGGAATACATGCAGACCATCGCGTTCATTCTGGTTATCGCAACGCTCGTGCAGTTCGTTGAGATGTTTATGAAAAAGGCGATGCCGGCGCTGTACTCCGCGCTCGGTATCTTCCTGCCCCTGATCACCACCAACTGCGCGGTGCTTGGCGCGGCCATTTCCAACATTGACAACGGCTATTCGTTCATCGGCTCGATGGTTTACGGCGTGTGCGCCGGTGTGGGCTACACGCTCGCAATCGTGCTGTTTGCTTCTATCCGTGAGCGTCTGGATGCAACGGCCCAGTGCCCCAAGTGCTTTGAAGGTTTCCCGATTGCGCTGATTTCCGCGGCGCTGCTCGCGATGTCCTTCATGGGCTTCTCCGGCCTGTCGATCTGGTAAGCAAGGGGGAAAGATAAGAAATGGATATGCAAAATATTATCTCTGCGGTCGCGGTCCTGTTTATCATGGGCGTCGTGTTCGCCATCCTGCTCGGCATCGCGGCTAAGGTGTTCGCAGTCGAGGTGGATGAGCGCGTACCGCGGGTTCGTGAGTGCCTGCCGGGTGCAAACTGCGGCGGCTGCGGCTTCCCGGGCTGTGACGGTCTGGCGGCTGCGATTGTAGAAGGCAAGGCGCCGGTCAACGGCTGTCCGGTCGGCGGTGCTGCGGCGGCAGCCAAGATCGCCGAGGTTATGGGCGTGACGGTCGAAGCTGGCGAGCGCAAGGTTGCGCACGTTTACTGCAACGGCGGCTGCAACGCGGTTGACAAGGCAAAGTACGAAGGTCTGCAGGACTGCTCCGCAGCGCTTCGTGTTGCAAACGGCCCCAAGGCCTGCGCTTACGGCTGTATGGGCCTCGGCTCGTGCGTCAAGGCGTGTGGGTTTGACGCTATCCACATTGTGGACGGTGTGGCAAAGGTTGATGCGGATAAGTGCGTGGCTTGCGGCCAGTGCGTCGCGGCCTGCCCGAAGAAGCTGATTAACCTCATCCCGGACTCCAAGAAGGTACACGTCAACTGTGTAAACCGCGATAAGGGTCCCGAGGTCATGAAGGTCTGCTCGAACGGCTGCATCGGCTGCAAGATGTGCGAAAAGACCTGTAAGTTTGATGCGGTTCATGTGATTGACGGCGTAGCCAAGATTGACTACGACAAGTGCAAGAACTGCAAGATGTGCGCCAAGGCCTGCCCGAAGGGCTGCATCGAGCCGGTGCCGACCGAAGAGGAAAAGGCCAAGTTCAAGGAGATGCAGGCAAAGCAGGCGGCTGCTGCGAAGGCTAAGGCAGAGGCTGCCAAGGCTGCGGAAGCCCCCGCTGCGGAAAAGGCATCCGAGGACAAGTAATGGATTATTTGCATCCGATTTTGGATGACGCTGCTATCGCCCGCATGTCGAGCCTCGCGCTCGCCCATGTGGGCGATGCCGTTTATGAGGTGCTGGTGCGGTCGCTTCTGGCCTGCGGCGGCATGCAGACCGCGAAAAACCTGCATCGACGCACGACGCAGCTGGTGTGCGCACCCGCGCAGGCGGAAGCCGTGCAGCGCATTCTGCCTCTGCTTAACGAAGCGGAGCAGGAGATTTACCGCCACGGCCGCAACGCCAAACCCAAGAGCGTGCCCAAGTCGGCGTCAACCGCGGAGTATTCGCAGGCGACCGCGCTTGAGGCGTTGTTTGGCTGGCTGTATCTCAAGGGACGGTATGAGCGCATCAATGAGCTGTTCGGCATTATTGCCGAAGGGTTTAAAGAATGAAAAAGGACGCTTTCCCAACGGGAAAGCGTCCTTTTTGTTATTTGGCGGCAGCCGGCAGGCAGCTGCGTCAGCAGACTGAGGTGGTGTGGAAAGGCAAGAAGCACTGCTTGACTTCCTTTCTTGGCTGGAGTCTGCTAAAAGCAAATAGATAGGGACAGAGGCGCAGATCAGTATTTATTTTCTTCTACCCAGTTTAGTACATCATCTAAAGTCCGAAAATCCTTAATCGGAGACGCGCCCCAAAACTGTTCGCTGAATTCTGCGTTTTCCCATGCCTCCCTGCTGGGATAAACGGTTTCCGTTCCATCTTCCGCCAATGCAAGCCAAGATCCGTCTTGCAATTCGCGGCCGGTGCAGCGAAAAGAGGATGGATCGGTTGTAACCATTTTTGATGGGAGAAATTTCTCCTGCAATCCCTGTCCATTCAAAATATTCATCTCTTGCAGAACATCAAGAAGTTCAAAACGCCGGAAAACAGGCAATTCGTCGCAATCCCCATACCGCTCCTGAAGAAATTTCATGTTGGCGCTGGACCAGCCGTTTTTATTCGGTATCTCTAGCGGCGGCTGCTGTGCTTTCCACTCCTTGTACTGATTCAGAATGTCATCCCGCGTGACACCAATCTGGCAAGGTTGGCCAAGTGCATCTACAGAGTCGACCCAGTAAACCGGTTCGGCGCAATCGAGTGATTGGCTGGTGCGATCCGATTGGAGTATCGTTGACAGATTTGGCTGTGATGCTGTTTTCGTTTGAAAAATATTGCGTAAATATGGATAATAATTTGCGTTAGTGCTGATTTTCATTGTGATCCCCCACATCATAAATCGTTGCTCAGTATCCGTTTGAATCGGTTTATATGGTTTTCCATCATTGCGATCATATATCTTGTGTATAAGAAAGTCAATTTGAAATACCAACAAAAACGGTAAGCATCCCTTGGTGAGATAAACCGAAAATCACGTGCCATGGGGAAAATGAAAAGCCATACCCGCGATTTTGGGTATGGCTTTTGTCATAATACGATGCGTTTGAAATATGCGCACACGGCAAGTTCATGCCTTCTTTTCCATCAACACGCAGGAGAAGTTTGCATGCAGCAATGCTGCGTGCCTGAAGACCCAGTCACGGAACAGCCTTGCGTTTATTCGTCTGCTTCGTGTTCGCGCATCTCTTCGCGTTTGAGCTTTTGCTCATTGACATACACACGATGCTGCAAGCGGCACAGCTCCTGTGCCAGCGGATCGGGCAGATGGATCTGGTCGAGGTCATAAGACGGCACACGCTGGCCGTCGATCTTAACCACACGGGCCTTGATGCCGACCACGGTCGAGTTGGGCGGCACTTCCTGCAAGACAACCGCATTTGCGCCGATGCGGCTGTTGTCGCCCACGGTGAACGGGCCGAGCACCTTTGCGCCTGTCGAAATCAGCACGTTGTTGCCGATGGTCGGGTGGCGTTTTCCTGTGTCGTGGCCGGTGCCGCCAAGCGTCACACCATGGTAAATCGTGCAGTCGTCCCCAATCTCGGCAGTCTCACCGATGACAATGCCCATGCCGTGGTCGATGAACAGACGGTGGCCGATGGTCGCGCCCGGATGAATTTCGATGCCGGTCATATGGCGGGCAAACTGTGAAAGCGCACGCGCGAGAAAGAAATGCTTGTGTTTGTACAGCCAGTGCGCCTGACGGTGGTAGATTAGTGCATGAAAGCCCTGATAAAGCAGAAAAACTTCAAGTGTGGTGCGCGCGGCCGGATCGCGGTCGCGGATCGAGCGCGCGTCATCGAGCAGCCCCTTGAAAATCATAAAACAATCATCCTATCAAAATAGTGTGAATTTGTGATACCATCCATTATAGCGGTTTCGGTGTGAAAATTCAAACCTTTGATTGAAATTAAGAAAAAAAGTGGTATAATGTAAGAAGATTTTGCTGAATGAAGGAAGATTATTATGAAAATTACTGTCATGGGACTGGGCTATATCGGCCTGCCGACCGCGATCACCCTCGCGGAAGCCGGTTTTGAAGTCTGCGGCTTTGATGTAAACGAAAAAACGATCGAAACCCTCAAGGGCGGTCACATCCATATCGTCGAGCCAGGCCTGCAGGAGGCGTTTGAAACCGCCGTGGCACATGGACATCTGCACTTCTCCAGCGAGCTGGGCAAGTCCGATGTGTTCTATATCGCTGTACCCACGCCGTTCTATCAGGATGAAACCGGCAGCCACAAGGCCGACCTCAAGTATGTTGAATCCGCGGGCCGCATGGCGGGCAAGGTGCTCGAAGCGCCCAATCTGGTGATTTTGGAATCTACCGTGCCGCCGCACACCACCGAAATGCTCGCGCGTGTGCTCTCCGAGGAGTCCGGTATCGACATGGACAAGATTCATGTTGCGCACTGCCCGGAGCGTGTCATCCCGGGCAATATGATGTATGAACTGAAGAACAACGACCGCATCGTCGGCGCACGCACGCCGGAAGCCGCTGAAATGGCAGCCTCCATCTACGAAAAGGTGCTGGAAAAGGGCGTGGTGCACAAGACCGACGACCTGACCGCCGAGATGTGCAAGCTGACCGAGAACACTTTCCGCGATGTGAACATCGCGTATGCCAACGAGCTGTCGGTCATCTGCGACAAGATGGGCATTGACGTATTCGAGCTGATTAAGCTCGCCAACTGCCATCCGCGCGTCAACATCCTGACCCCGGGCGTGGGCGTGGGCGGTCACTGCATCGCGGTCGACCCGTGGTTTATTTACGAGCAGTTCCCGGCGGAGGCCAAGGTTATCCTCGCCGCGCGCGAGCGCAACGAGAACAAGCCGCGCTTTGTGGCCGAAAAGGTCGTCTCTAAGATGGGCAAGGTCACCGATACGGTCGGCGTGCTCGGCCTGAGCTATAAGCCGGATGTGGATGACCTGCGCGAGTCCCCCTCGATCGAGCTGTGCCACATTTTGCAGGAGAAGGGCGTGAATGTCATCGCCTGTGAGCCGTTTGCAAAGGACAGCGAGGTAAAGGGTATTCCGAACGTCTCCTTTGAGGAGATTCTCGCCAAGGCGGATTATCTGGTGATTACGCTCGGTCATACTTTGTTTAAAGATAACAAAAAGTTGATTGCCGAGAAGCCGTATTACGACTGCGTCGGACTGATGGAGTAATCACGCATGGCCCAAAACGGCACAGCAAACGCTGTGCCGTTTTTTTTATGGAAAATGCGTGGGTTTTGCGGCGGATTTGCGTAGATATAGGTAGACAGGATAGGGAAAGGGGGGCGGCAGCATGGACGACAAAATCCTCGCGCTGCTTTCTGCGGGCGATGCAGAAGGCGTAACGCTCTTGCAAAAGCAGTATGGCCCGATGGTGCAGTACATCGTGCGCGGCATCCTGCGCGACACGCAGGACACGGAAGAATGTGTCAGCGATGTGTGGATGCATGTTTGGGAGCGGTTTGCGTCATTTGACCGCACAAAGGGCACGCTGGCCGCGTGGATGACGGTTGTGGCGCGCAACGCAGCGGTCGACCGGCTGCGACGTCGGCGCGCGCCGGACGAGGCATGGGACGAGCAGACAGGGGCTTCTCCCTCACCGGAGGAGGAAGTGCTGCGGCGTGAGCGCACGCGGCTTTTGCAAAAAGCGGTTGACGCGCTCGGTGCGTCCGAGCAGCTGCTGTTTTACCGCAAGTATTATTATTTGCAGTCCACCGCGCAGATCGCGGCGGAAATGGGACTGACTGAGCGGGCGGTCGAGGGACGGTTGTACCGTCTGCGCCGCCATCTGCAAAAGGCGTTGGGAGGTGACGCGCTATGACCGGACCCGAACGGGACGAATTTGACCGGATGATCGAGCAGGAGATCGCTGATACCATACCCTCGCAGGGCGTGGTCGATGAGGTCAACCCGTGGCATGAGCCGATTGACCGCATTGCAGGGGGCCTGGCACTGACCGGTATTACGCTCAACTTTCTGTATTTACAATACCTGCTGCCCGCGGTGGGCGTAGTGCTGCAATATCTGGGCTTCCGTGCGCTGCGCCGCAACGGCGCGGCCTTTCGACTGGCGTGGGCGCTTTCTGCCGTGCGGCTGGTCTGGGAAGGGGCGTTTCTGGTGCTGTCGGTCACGCCTTGGCTGCCAACGGGTGATTTGGATATCGGCCTCGGACTGGCGGGCATGGGCATCCAGATTGTGCAGATGCTTGCACTGCGTGCTGGGCTGCGGCAGGTGTGCCGCGCGGCGGGCATCGAACCGAAGAACGACCCGCTCAAAGCGGCTGTGTGCTGGGAAGGGCTTATCCTTGTGCTGGCGTTTTCGCCGTTGGCGCACAGCTGGCTGGCTGCGATCCCCATGCTGATTGCCTTTGTGTGCATCGTGCGCGCACTGTTCCGGCTGGGTGAGACGATGGGCGAAGCCGGGTACTGTTTTACTGCGGCTCCGGTGCGTCTGAACACGAGTGCGGTGAGATGGGGCTATCTCGGCGGCTGTCTGCTGCTCATGCTGGCCTTGAGCGTGTGCGTTAACCATCCGCGGCTGGACGCTGCGCCGATGGAGGAACACGGCGAGGCCGAACTGCGGCAGCAGCTTTCTGACCTCGGTTTGCCGGACGAAGTGCTGGCCGACCTCAAGGATGAGGACGTGCGCGCGCTGGACGGCGCATTTCATGTCGCTTGCTGCGCGGAGATGCTGTCGTTTGGCCCAGATTCACAAAGCATAACGCTGTGTGACCAGACCAACTCGCCTAAACGCGCGCCCATCGAGCCGGAGATCCCACCCGGTAAGGATACGATGATCGCATCCACTTATTATATTGAACTGCCGGAGTACCGCATGGCAGTGCTGGAGCGGTTCGAGTGGGTGCAGGGCAGCGCGTACTGGGGTGATGCATTTTCTGTTTTCGAGGACAGCGATTACGGTCATGACCTGATTGGCGGACGGCTGGTGTACGAGAAGCAGGGGCAGACCTATGCCGCGTCCATTCCCGATTTATCGGACAGTACTGTAACGACGAGCAACATGTTCGGCACGTATACCAGCAACCAGATCAGTGGTGTAGTCAGCTATCCGCTGGGTGCAGACAATCCGCGCGGCTATGTGCTCTATGTGATGCAACTGGATGAAATCCGTACCTTCGGTGGGACGGGCGTTAACTATTATCATCCGGCACATCCGGTGCGTCTGCCATACAGATCGTCGCAGGAGCGGTCGCATGATTGGCGTGATCGTTACCGTGTCCAGCATTACACGAATTTCAATACGCAGCTGGAGCGATCGGCAGCGGTAGCTTGACGGATTGTGACGATTTTGTGTTTTTGCTTGTATCGCCCTCCGAAAGGTGCTATACTGATTAAAGTCTGTTTCGATTACGCGATAAGGAGAGTTAGAATATGAGCAAAATGGTGCAGCGCGTCGTCGCGCTGGTTGTGATGCTGGTTGTCGTTATGGGCGGTACCATCTGGGGAACGGCAAGCATGACCATCCAGTATCAGCCGCTGAACAGCGGCGCACCGGTCGTGATGACGGTCAACGGCGACGAGGTGTGCGCGGATGAATATGCGGGATATATGCTGTACAACATGGCGTATTATGCCAATATGTATGCGCAGTTCGGCATGAGCGATGTGTGGAACGACGAATATGCCGCTGCAACACTGGGTGCTTCCATGCCGCAGGCTGCCAAGGATCAGTCGGTATATGCGCGCGTGGTATTGCAGAAGTTTAACGAGCTGGGTCTCAAGCTGACCTACAATCAGGAAAAGCAGATGACCCAGCTGCGTCAGGATACCATTGATTCGATGGGCTATGACGCTTTTGTCAAGCAGATCGCCGGCTTTGGCTTCTCGGATCAGAGCTATAGCAACTTTATGTATATCAGCCAGTGCTACAATGCGCTCAACGAATACTATTTCGGCGAAAACGGCGCCAATGTGCCGAGCGACGAGGAGTTGCGGCAGTATTTTGCCGATAACTACATCGCTGCAAAGCACATCCTGATTTCGACTGTCGATCCCACCACAGGCGAAACCATCCGCACGGATGAGGAGGCCAAGGCCGAGGCGCAGAAGATTCTGGACCGCATCAACGCAGGCGAGGACTATGACGCACTGATGAACGAGTACAGCGAGGATCCGGGTCTTTCCGGCAATCCGGACGGCTACATCTTCACCGATGGGGATATGGTTACCGAGTTCTACGACGGCGCTAAAGCGCTGGCTGAGGACGAGGTATCCGGTCTGGTCAAGTCGCCCTACGGCTATCATATCATCAAGCGCATGGCGCTGGATGTGGACGGTCAGCTCGAGAATTACAAAAACCAGCTGACGACGGCAGTGGCCGGTACGATGGACGACCTGCTGACCCAGTGGATGCAGGAGGCGGACGTACAGACAACCGACGTATATGATGAAATTACCTATCAGAATGTGCGCGATTATATTCCGGCCGAAGTGCAGGAGATTCTCAATGCGCAGGACGCGGCAGCGGACGCATCTGCCACGGACGATACAGCGGCGACGGATGACGCTGCTGCAACGGATGACACGGCTGCGACGGATGACGCTGCTGCCGAGACCGCAGACGCGGCAGAATAACGATATCACACAAAAAGGACGCCTTCGGGCGTCCTTTTTGCTGTTATTCCAACGTCCACGCCAGCGGAGTGCGACCGAAAAAGCTGTTATGGAACAGTGTGAGCGCCGCCCAGGTGGCCCGGTCGGTTTGACCGGTCTGCGGCAGCTGAAATACCCCCTGTGCTTGGCGTACACCGGCCTCGGTGTCCGCGTCGTATTCGCCGGTAAGCGGGACGGGAAGCGTGCCTTCAAAGTGCGGCGTAGCCGTACCCAGCATGAGCTGGAGCACAAAGACCGAGGGGCCTTTGTCGCCGCGCTTGAGTTTGGCATCCATGCCCGCGGGGAAAAAGTCGACCGCAGCGGGCAGCGCGTCAAGGTCGGTCAGGGCGAGATAAGCGGCATAAATAGCCGTCCATGTGTCAAAATTGGCTGTACCCGTCACGGGCAGACGGCCCCGCCGCTGAAATTCCCGCACGGCGGCGGCGGTTTCCGGACCGAAAATGCCGTCCGGCGCGAGCGGCTGCACCGCACCCTGCTCCTGCTGGATGCGGCGCAGAAACCGCTGTAAATCATAAATGTGCGTTCTGCGTTGGCTGTCGGTATACATCAGGCGGTCGTCTCCTCTCCCACCGGATAGCCCGGGTATTGTCCTTCACTGGTTTGCGAGGAAACCAGCACGTCGCGCGCAAGCAAGGCCATTTCCTCCCATGTCAGCGGGCCGATTGCGCCGGTGGCGGGCAGGCCGGATATCGACTGGATGACCGAAACCGCATTTCGTGTCGCGGGACCGAAAATGCCGTCGACCGCAACGGACGGAACCTCGGGATAGCCGCGCGCGATGATGTTGATAAGCTCCTGTGCCTCGCGCACCGCTTCGCCGCGCATGCCTTCGACCAGGAAGATGTCCGGCAGACCGGCGACCTCACCCAGAAAGCCCTGGTCGGGCTGCACGGCCAGCACGGACTGGTAGGTGGACACCAGCGCATTCCACGTGTTGCGGCCGACGATGCCGTCCACGGTCAGCCCCATCATGCGCTGATAGGCTTCGACGGCCTCGCGCGTGCGCGGACCGAAAATGCCGTCAATCTGGCTGGGCTGCCAACGCGGCAGCTGGTCGTAATATTCGCCCACAATGGCAAGAAAATACTGGAGCAGCTGCACGCCTGGGCCGGTCGCGCCTTCGCGCAGCGTTTCGGGGAACTGGCGCGAGATTTCGTCGAGCAGCAGTCCTTCGCTGTCCAGCTCGCTCAGGCGCTTGACGTTGTTGTAAATGAACGCGATGCGGTACCATGTCGCGCGGCCGACGATGCCGTCCACGCCGAGGTTAAACTGCTTCTGGAAAGCACGCACCGCGCGTTCGGTGTCCGCGTCGTAGATACCGTCGACCGGATAGATTTTCGGGATGTTGGGATAGTTGGTTGAAATGCGGTTGAGGCGGTTCTGGATGGTGCGCACCTCCTCGGACACATCGCCCAGCCGGAAGGTTACGCCCGGCCACGACCCGCCAAGGTTGGGGGCGATAGGGGCATTTCGCACAATGTTAATGTCATCTCCATAGTAATATCGCACAATTTCCTCCGCAGTCATGCCCTGCTCGGCCAGCGGCACCGTTCCCCATTGGCTCAGGCCGCCGGGACAGGTCACCGTCGTGCCGTTGCAGTATTGGGCGAACAGCGGCTCGATGGCGTTGCCGCGGGTCAGGTAGCTGTTGAACATATCGTCGACAATGGTGGAAATATTCTCGAAAATGTCGCGCCCGGGGACGAAGGACTGGTCGTAGCGCGTGGAGTTGGTGATGTCAAAGTCGTAGCCCTGCGCGCGGTACCATTCGGTGAACACGCGGTTGAGCGCATAGGAGATTTGCGCATAAATATTGGCGCGGATGGCCTCCTCGGGCCATGTCGGATAAATTTCCGACGAAGCCACGTTCTTAATGTAGTCGGCAAAGGGCACGGTGACGTTCTGTGCGGCGGATGAAGGCGGGCCTAAATGCACCGTGATGGTTTCCGGGATGGTCACCGGGGACTGGGGCAAAGCGAATCACTCCTCTGCATTGGGATTGGATTGGTCGTGGTACAGCACCTGCGGCTCACCCGTAGCGGTCAGGTCGGTCTGGGCGGAGGACCGGTTTTCCGGCAGCGGCGTGAGCGCGACAGGCAGCACGGCGGGTACGCCGGAAAACATGGTCACATGCAGCGCGGTGACCGGGGTGTAGCCCGGGCGCGCGACTTCGACCGTATAGACTGCGTAGGGCAGACCGCCGTCCGGCGTCATGGAGTTGGAGCGCGGCGGGGTGGGCAGCGTCATGGGCGGCGTCATGCCGCCCTCGTCCGTGCGCACCGAGTAAAGCAGCTCGCGCGCGCCGGTCTCGTCTGCGGCGGTCGATACCGTAACCGAGGCATCTGCCAGCGGCAGCGCACCGAGCGCAGTTGTGACAACCACGCGCAGCACGGCGGAATCTTCGGTGGGATTGGGCATGGGCAAAACCTCCTTGTCAAGCGGAATGGGCGGCTGAATTACACCAGCCGCACCTTGTACTGCCGCAGCCAGCGGTCGATTTGGATGATATAGGCGAAAATCTGCGGGGTACGCATGAGCTGACCGTACCAAGGCTCGGCCAGACTTTCCGGCCTTTCCATGAGTGCTTCGACCGCGGCATGGTTAAAGAGATGTGCGGCAATGGAGTCGCTGTCCTCAAAGATGCGGCGGACATAGTCGGCGCACAGGCGGGTATAGGCCGGATGGAAGGTTTTGGGGTAAGGGCTTTTCTTGCGCAGGACGATTTCCTCTGGCAGTTCGTGCGCAAATGCGCGGCGCACAACGCCTTTTTCCCGTCCGTTCAGCGCCTTGAAATCCCATGGCATGTTGTAGGCATACTCGACAATGCGGTGGTCGCAGAAGGGCACGCGCACCTCCAGACCGGAATACATGCTCATGCGGTCCTTGCGGTCGCGCAGCGTTGCAGCAGGATACCGACCGGAGAAAATCAGAAATGTGTAAAAATCCGCGAAAAAAAGGTATACAGCGCGCGCGAAAAATGTTATGCTTTTAACAAGAACATATGAGGATGAAACGGACAAGGAAGAGCAAGAGCATGGAACTTTTGAAAGAACGAATCAGAAAAGACGGCGTCATTAAAGAGGGAAATGTGCTGAAGGTGGATAATTTCCTCAATCACCAGATGGATATTGACCTGTTCAACGAGATCGGCAAGGAATTCAAGCGGCGGTTTGCCGACGTCAAGGTTGACAAAATCCTGACCATTGAAGCCTCCGGTATCGGTATTGCGGCGATTGTGGCGCAGTATTTCGGTGTGTCGGTGGTGTTCGCCAAAAAATCGCAGTCGATCAATCTGGACGGCACGATGCTGTCCGCGCCGATCGAATCGTTTACGCACAAGCGCAAGTATGAGGTCATTGTGGCCAGCCGCTTTTTACAGCCGGGCGAAAATGTGCTCATTATCGACGATTTCCTCGCCAACGGCTGCGCGGCGATGGGCCTGTGTCAGATCATTGAGGCGGCGCACGCAAAGGTCGCGGGCATTGGCATCGTAATCGAAAAGGGCTTCCAGTGCGGCGGCAAAATGCTGCGGGAAAAGGGGCTGCGTGTCGAGTCACTGGCAATCGTGGACGGCATGGATGCCGAAACACAGACCGTGCGCTTCCGGGACGACTGAGAACATACAAAACCGGCTGGTACAGCCGGTTTTGTCTTTTGCGGCGGCGCAGACACAGCGGCAGTTTGCGTCAAACAAGACAAGAGAAGCCGCTTTGATGCGTGGTCTGTTGGCTTATTTGTAGAAAATACGGGTTCGGGGCAAAAAAACAGCAAAAGCAGGTGGGAGCAGCCGCCTGTTTTTGTTATAATAAAAACGCTTCATTACACAAAACGGTAAGCAGGGAGGATAAAATGGAAAAAGAAAAGCAGCAAAACGGTGCGGCTGCGGAAAAGAAGTTTTTCGGACCGTACGACTTTCATGCCAAGCTGCCGCTGGGGCAGGCGATTCCGCTGGGTCTTCAGCACGTGCTGGCAATGTTTGTGGGCAACCTAACGCCCATTCTCATCATCACGAGCGCATGCGCCGCGATGAGCGACGCGGAGCAGTTCGCGGCGATTCAGGTGTCGCTGTTGCAGAACGCGATGCTGATTGCTGGTATTGTAACGCTGGTGCAGCTGTTCGCCATCGGACCTGTCGGCGGCAAGGTGCCGATCATCATGGGTACCAGCTCGGGCTTTATCGGCGTGTTCCAGAGCGTGGCCAACGTCATGGGCGGCGGTATTCTCGCTTACGGCGCGATGATGGGTGCATCCATCATTGGCGGTCTGTTTGAGGGCGTATTGGGCTTCTTCCTCAAGCCGCTGCGCCGGTTTTTCCCCGCGGTCGTAACCGGTACGGTTGTGCTGTCCATCGGTCTGTCGCTCATCAGCGTGGGCGTTGCCTCGTTTGGCGGCGGAACGGGCGCGAAGGATTACGGATCGGTTGAAAACCTGCTGATTGCGCTGGCGGTGCTGGTCGTTATTTTGATTTTCAAGCATTTCACCAAGGGCGTTTTGAGCTATTCGTGCATCCTGCTCGGCATCATTTTCGGTTATGTGCTGTGCGCGGTGTTGCCGCTGTTTATCTCGTCCACCGGCGTGACTGCCGAGGGCGTGGAGTACACCAAGGCATGGGTGCTCAACTGGGACAAGGTAGCGCAGGCCAGCTGGTTTGCCGTACCGGAGATCATGCCGGTGCCGATTGTGTTTGATGTGCGCGCCATTGCACCCGTTATGATTATGTTTATCGTCACTGCGGTTGAGACCGTGGGCGATATTTCTGGCGTAATGGAGGGCGGCATGGGCCGCGAGGCGACCGATAAGGAGCTGTCCGGTGGCATTATCTGCGACGGCCTCGGCTCTTCCTTCGCCGCCATCTTCGGCGTGCTGCCCAACACCTCGTTCAGCCAGAACGTCGGTCTGGTCACGATGACCAAGGTGGTCAACCGCTTTGCGCTCGCATGCGGCGCGGTATTCCTTATCCTGTGCGGTCTGTTCCCCAAGCTGGCGGCGTTGGTTTCCATCATGCCGCAGAGCGTGCTCGGCGGCGCGGCGGTTATCATGTTCTCGTCGATTGTCATGAGCGGTATTCAGCTCATCACCCGTGAGCCGCTGACCGCACGCAGCATGACCATCGTATCCGTGGCACTCGGCTTGGGCTACGGTCTGGGCGCGAACAGCGCGGTGCTGGCTGGTCTGCCGCAGGCGGTGCAGCTGGTGTTCGGCGGTTCCGGCATTGTCCCGGCGGCGTTCGTTGCCATCATTCTGAACGTGCTGCTGCCTAAGGAGAAACCGGCAGAAAACTAAACAGTATGAAAAAGCTCCTCTGCGCGATGCAGAGGAGCTTTTTGCTATTCGTTTGCCGTGCCGTAGTGGTATACGACGCGCAGACGGACCAGATAGTGGATGGAAACCACAATGCCGAGCAGCTCAGCTGCCGGGACAGCCAGCCACACCCCGATTTCTCCCAGCAGCAGAGGCAGAAGCAGCAGCATGCCGACCAGAAACACCAGCGTGCGGGCAAACGAGATAATGGCCGAGACGCGGCCGTCTGAAAAGGCGGTAAACAGGGAGGAAGCGAAAATGCTTACGCCCATAAACAGGAACGAGACGGCATAAATCGGAAAACCGTCGATGGTGATGGAGAATACACGGCTGTCCGCATTGGTGAACAACGCCAGACAGGGTCGGATGACGAGGAGCGACAGCACGGTGCAGAACACCGAGCACAGGATGACAAAGCCGATGCAGTAGTGGAACAGCCGCCGCAGCTGCGGCGTGTCCTGCGCGCCGTATTTATAGCTGAACACTGGAGCCACGCCCATCGAGAAGCCGAAAAACACGGCGGTGAACACAAACTGGAAATACAAAACGATGGTGATGGATGCGACGCCGTCCTCGCCCCAATAGTGCAGGAAAATCAGGTTGAACAGGTAGGTTGTGATGGCGTTTGCGATGTTGGTGACCATTTCGGAAGAGCCATTGGCGCAGGCGAACAGCAGCATGCGTCCGTCCGCGCGCGGGCGGACGAAAAACAGCGTGCCGCGCCGGTTGCAGGAGAAGAAGAACAGTCCGACCACGGCGGGCACAAGGTAGCCCAGTCCGGTGGCGATTGCCGCGCCCGCGATGCCCCAGTGAAAGCGCGCGATGAACACATAGTCCAGTACGATGTTGGTCAGACCACCGCCCACGGTCGCCGCGAGGCCCAATCCGGGCCGGCCCGCCGTGATGAACAGTGTCTGGAACGCGGTTTGCAGGAAAAACGCGGGCGAAAACAGCAGCAGGATGCGCGCGTAGGTGCGGCACAGGTCAAACTGCGCCTCACTTGCACCGAGCGCGGAAATGATCGGGTCGAGGAAGAATATCGCGGCAAGTAAAAACACCAGACTGACCACGACCGATACCGTTATCAGAAAAGAAAAGTTATGCCGCGCCTTGTCCTCCTCACCTTCGCCCAGCTGCCGTGCGATAACCGCGCTGCCGCCTGTGGCAAGCATGATGCCCAGCGCCATTTCCAGACAGTTGAGCGGATAAGTCATGTTGACAGCGGAAAGCGCCAGTGTGCCGACATAGCGGGAGATAAACATTCCGTCCACAATGGTATACATGGAGAGAAAAACCATCATAATGATATTGGGCAGCGCAAAGCGCATCAGCGAGGGCAGGGTAAACTGCCGCGCCAGTGCGTTATTCTCCGACATGACCGCGCACCTCCTGTTGAAATTTGGGAAAAATAGGCCGGGGGTAAATTGCCTACAGTATAGTATGAGTTAGGGGCAAAGTCAAGCGGGTAAAATACAAATGCGCTTTCTGTGGAAAAATAGTGGAAACCGCTTTGGAAAAGCTGCTTTCTATGGTATAATGTCTGCGAAGCAGGCAGAAAAACAGAGTATGACTGCAAGATGGCTGCGCTTCAAAGGATGCCGGCGGATGAACGGCGTCCGCGCAGCAGGAGATGGAACATGAGGACGGAAGGATGGGAAAGGTGCTTTCGATCAATCAATATGTACGGGCACAGAGCCTGGACGAAGCATATACGCTTTGCCAAAAGAAAAATAATGTGGTGCTGGGCGGCATGCTGTGGCTTAAGATGCACCGGCGACAGGTCGGCACGGCGATTGACCTGTGCGATTTGGGTTTGAATAAAATTGAGGAAACCGAAACCGAATACCGCATCGGCGCAATGGTGACGCTGCGCGCGCTGGAACAGCACGAAGGATTGGATAAACTCACGCAAGGCGCGATGGAGGAAGCGGTACGCCACATCGTCGGCGTGCAGTTTCGCAACTGTGCGACGCTCGGCGGCAGCTTGTGGGGCCGGTTCGGCTTTTCCGATGTGCTGACGCTGTTTCTCGCGCTGGATGCGCGGGTCGTGCTGCATCACGCGGGCGAAATGGCGCTCGCGGATTTTGCGGCGCTGCCGCGCACGACGCGCGACATCCTGACTGAGGTGATCGTGCCCAAGACGGCGCGACGGGTCGTATACCTGTCCCAGCGCAACATTTCAACCGATTTCCCGGTGCTGACCGTGGCGCTTGCCGCGCAGGATGGGGCGTATACCTGCGTCGTCGGCGCGCGGCCGATGCCTGCGGTTGTTTTTACCGATGACAAGGGCATTCTGGCGCAGGGCATCACTGAGGACAGCGCGCGCGCTCTCGCGGAGGATATTGCATCTCGCGCGGCGCTCGCGGGAAATCTGCGCGGCAGCGCGGACTACCGGCGTGAAATCTGCAAGGTGCTGGTGCGCCGGGCGGCGATGGCGCTCGGGAAGGAGGGATAAGGCATGGAAATCAAACTGACACTCAACGGCAAGCTGCTGACCGCCGAAATCGACGCGGACACGCTGCTGATTGACTTTGTGCGCGCGCATGGCTGCTATTCGGTCAAGCGCGGCTGCGAAACCGCAAACTGCGGCCTGTGCACCGTGCTGATGGACGGCACACCGGTGCTGTCGTGCAGTGTGCTGGCCGCGCGCGCGGCGGGCCACCATGTGCAGACGCTCGAGGGCTTGCAGGAGGAGGCCGAGGACTTTGTCGGCTTTATCGCCGATCAGGGTGCGGAGCAGTGCGGCTTCTGTAATCCCGGCTTTGTGATGAATACGATTGCTCTGCTGCGCGAGAATCCCGACCCGACCGATGACGAAATCCGCGCCTATCTCGCGGGCAACCTGTGCCGCTGCTCGGGCTACGAGGGCCAGCTGCGCGGTATCCGCGCCTATCTGGACAGCCGAAAGGGGGATGCATGATGGCGGAAACAAATTTTCGCGTGGTGAACAAGGCCGTGCGCAAAAAGGACGCGATGCAGCTGCTGCTGGGCAAGCCCGCCTATGTGGACGACGTGACCCCGCATGACTGTCTGGTGGTCAAGGTGCTGCGCTCTCCGCACGCGCATGCGCTGATTGAGGAAATTAACACGGATATTGCGCGCAAAGTGCCGGGCATCGAGTGTATTTTCACCTATAAGGATGTTCCACAGAAGCGGTTTACCATGGCGGGACAGACCTTCCCCGAGCCGTCGCCCTACGACCGGCTGATTCTCGATCAGCGCGTGCGCTTTGTGGGTGACGCGGTGGCTATCGTCGCGGGCGAAACCGAAAAGGCGGTCGATAAGGCGTTAAAGCTCATCAAAGTGAAATATCAGGTGCTCGAACCGGTGCTGGATTTCCATACGGCGAAGGACAACAAGGTTCTGGTGCATCCCGAGGACAACTGGCGTTCGCTCTGCCCGGTCGGTGCGGACAACCAGCGCAACCTGTGCGCGAGCGACGCTTGCGGCGACGGCGACGTGGATGCGGTGCTGGCCGACTGTGATGAGGTCGTCGAGCACACCTATCACACCAAGGCCTGCCAGCAGGCGATGATGGAGACCTTCCGCACCTATACCGAGATGGACCACTACGGACGGCTGCACATCATTTCCTCGACGCAGATTGTGTTCCATGTGCGCCGCATCATTGCAAATGCGCTGGACATTCCGAAGAGCAAGATTCACGTCGAAAAGCCGCGCATCGGCGGCGGCTTCGGCGCAAAGCAGTCGGTCGTGGCTGAGGTGTATCCCGCGCTGGTGACATGGAAAACCGGCAAGGCGGCCAAGATGATCTATACCCGCGAGGAATGCCAGATTGCAGGTTCGCCGCGGCACGAAATGGAAGTGCATGTGCGTGTCGGTGCAAATAAGGACGGCGTCATCCGCGCAATTGACGTATATACGCTGTCCAACACGGGCGCGTTCGGGGAACACGGCCCGACAACGGTCGGCCTGTCCGGTCACAAGTCGATTCCGCTTTACACGGGTAATCTGGAGGCGTTCCGCTTTGCGTACGATGTGGTGTACACCAATGTGCAGGCTGCGGGCGCCTATCGCGGCTACGGCGCAACGCAGGGCATTTTCGCGGTCGAAAGCGCGGTCAGCGAGCTGGCTGACCGATTAGGCATTGACCCGGTCGCCATCCGTGAGCGCAACATGGTGCGCGAGGGACAGGTTATGACCGCATATTATAATGAGCAGGCGAACGCCTGCGCGCTCGACCGTTGCATGGCACGCTGTAAGGAGCTGTTTGGCTGGGATGAGAAATATCCCGTGCGCGACATGGGAAATGGAAAGGTGCGCACCGCGGGCGTGGCGATGGCGATGCAAGGCTCGGGCATTTCGGGCGTGGACGTTGGTTCCGCGACCATCAAGCTGAGCGATGAGGGTTTCTATAATCTGTCGATTGGCGCGGCGGATATGGGCACGGGCTGCGACACCATTCTGGCGCAGATGGCGGCCGAGTGTCTGGATTGCTCGGTGGATGATATCGCGGTGTTCGGCGCGGATTCGGACGCGTCGCCGTATGATTCCGGTTCGTATGCGTCCTCGACCACCTATGTCACCGGCAAGGCAGTCGAAAAGGCGTGCGCGCAGCTCAAAGAGAATCTGTGCAAGGTTGCGGCGGACATGCTGAACTGCGGCACGGATGAGGTCGAATTTGCAGGCCGTACGGTCAAAAAGCTCGACGGCACGGGCGAGGTTTCGCTGTTTGACATCGCGACCAAGTCGATGTGCGGCAATGAAACCGCCGTGCAGGCGACCGCTTCGCATTCGTCGCCCGTCTCACCCCCGCCGTTCATGGTCGGTATGGTCGAGATTGAGCTGGATAAGGAAACCGGACAGGTCGACGTGGTGGATTACGTCGCGGTCGTGGACTGCGGCACGCCGGTCAATCCGGCGCTGGCCCGCGTGCAGACCGAAGGCGGTCTGGTACAGGGCATCGGTATGGCCCTTTTCGAGGATGTGACCTACGAGCCGACCGGACGCATTGTGGAAAACTCCTTTATGCAGTACAAAATTCCGACGCGGCTGGATATGGGCAAGCTGCGGGTGGAATTTGAGTCGAGCTATGAGCAGAGCGGCCCGTTCGGCGCAAAATCGATTGGTGAAATCGTCATCAACACACCCTCGCCCGCGCTGGCGCATGCCATCGCGCACGCGACCGGCGTTTGGCACCGTGAGTTGCCGATCACACCGGAAAAGGTGCTCTGGGGCATTCGGAAGGGACAGGAATGAAGCACATTCTGTTTTTAGCGTCGGGCAACAGCCGGCGTTTCGGAGAAAATAAGCTGTTGCATGTGCTGGACGGCAAGCCGCTTTACCGGCATGGGCTGGACATGCTGGCAGAACTGACGCGCGGGCGGGAGGACTGCACGCTGACCGTGGTTTCCCGCTATGCGGCGGTGCGCACGGGCGCGGAGGCGCTCGGTGTTCACGCGGTGGACAGTCCGGAGAGCGAAAAGGGCCTGTCCTACACGATTCGCGCGGGGCTGGATGCGCTCGACTTGCAGGACGGCGATTTTATCGTGTTCGTCGTGGCCGACCAGCCGTATCTGACCGCCGAGACGGTCGCGCGGCTGCTGGATGCGGCGGGTCCCGGCGTGCGCATGGCGCGCGTGGTATTTGGAGAGCGGCGCGGCAATCCCAACCTGTTTTGCGCGGCGCTGGCATCCGAATTGCGCGCGCTCGAGGGCGACGAGGGCGGCCGGGAACTGCTGCGCGGCGCGGACTGCGTGCTGGTGCAGGCGGGGAGCGAGCGGGAGCTGTACGACGTGGATGCATGGTCGGATTTGAACCAATAAAATAAACGGGACTGCCGCAGAGGGGGGCTTCTGCGGCAGTCTTTTTTTGCAGCGATTGTCATATCAATCGCCGTATGGCGCGCGAAAAACCACTTGGATGGTATCCTCTTCGACCAGCACCTGTTCGATGGCGGCTTTGGCAATCTGTTTTTTCTCTGCGATGGTGTAGGTCGGCCACTCGTCCAGTACGGCGGAAAAGAATGGCTCGAGGTCGGGGGGCTGATTTTGGTACAGTAATGCATCGCGCTGCGTCTTGCAGGTGTGCAACTCGTCATTTTCCTCATGAATTTGCGCGGAGATAATATGTATGACATCGGGTTCGCGGATATGAGCGAGGTTTTGCGTCAGCTGCCGGATGGCTTCCTCGTGTTGGGCGATGGCGATTTCCAGCCGATTGACCTGTGTGCTGCGCCGCTGTGGTGCCTGAAGCGGTATCGCGCGGTAGCTTCGCAGAAAGTGCAGCAGCCGGGCCTCTACCGCACCCTCGATTTGCTCCAGCGTCACCGTTTTGCTGCGGCCGGGGCAGACCGCGCTGCCGCGCTTGCGACCGCCGCAGTTGATATAGTGTCCGCGCATGCCGCCGGGTTTGTTGACGACTGTGATGGCGTATCCGCATTTTGCGCACTTCATCAGGCCGGAAAGCCAGCTGTGCGAACCCGAACCGCAGCTTTTGAGCGCCCGGTTCCGGTCGAGTTTGTGCTGTACATCCAGCCAGAGCATAGCGTCGACAAGACCCTCGTGCGGGGCAAGCGTGATGCAGCAGGTCGATAAATCGGTGAATTTGCGTCCGGTCGGCGGCTGCCTGGACGGTGTGGCCGCGCGCGGTGCATAGCAATAGCAGCCGCGCCGCTGGTCGTAGGACTCGATCGGGTCGTTCATGGTTGCGCCCTTCCCTTGCAGATAGCGGTAGACCGCCGCATCCGCCCGCACAAACGCGGGATTGCGCAGCAGACGGCCGAGCGGGAGTGTCGACCAGCTGCCGCTGCGCGCGGTGCGGTGTCCGTTGGCGTTGAGCCACCGCACCAGCGAGCCGAGCGTTTCACCGTCCTGTGCGTAACGCGTATATAGTTCGGCCATCAGTGCGGCCTGTTCGGGGTGGGGAACATAACAGGCGGTATGTTTGCCCTCGATAAGCGTTTGCCCCTTGGCAAAGCCGAACGGCGGGCGGCCGCCCAGATACATGCCGGTTTTTGCGCGGGCATAGTAGTTGTCGGTGACGCGCCGCTGGATGGTTTCGCGCTCAAACTGCGCGAACACCATCATAATCTGCGCCATGACCGTACCCGAGGGGCTGTCGTCCAGTGTGATACCTTCGGTGACCGACTGAAAATGCACGCCCTTGGCGGACAGGCGGCTGCATAGGCCGGTAAAATCGTGGACCGAACGGCTGATACGGTCGAGCCGGTAGACCAGAATTTTGTCGATGAACCCGGCTTCCGCGTCGGCCAGCAGCTGCTGCAGGGCCGGACGGTCAATATTCTTGCCCGAAAAGCCCTTATCGGTATAGACCTTGCAGGTTTCCAGTTCGCGCGCGGTCAGTGCGTCGCGGCAGAGCTGCGCCTGCTGTTCGACCGAAATGCTGTCCGCCCGTTCAACCGACTGGCGGGTGTAGACGGCCACCATGCTTTTTCCTCCTTTCCTGTGGCATGTGCGCGGTTATGAACGGTTATTTATCGGGCAGCGGGCGGTCAAATCCCTGACGGATGCGCGCAATCTGCGCTTTGAGCGCACCCGGCGTCAGCGCGGTGCCGCCGGTGGAAACGGTTGCCGTTGTGGTCATCGAAAAGATGCCTCCCTTATTGTGGAAAATAGAAAATAAACCGTCGATTGCTCTGGTATTTTTGTGCTGGTTTGATATAATACAGGATATAGGCCGATGCAGAACCGGTTGTGGGGAAACGGGTTTACATCCCGTGTATGGTTTGGGAAAGCGGTGCGCTATGAAAGAGCGAGTCAAAAACGGAAGTCTGTTTGTGTTGGCAATCATCGGGATTTTGCTGATTGCTTTCTCCCTCTATGGGTTGTTTTCGCAGCTTTGGGCGAAATGGAACGATGGCGGAAAAGATGAGACCGTGCAAACGGAAACCGTGCAGGAAGAGGTATTGTCGGACGAAGAAATGCAGGCGCAGCCAATTGCGCCGACAGACAGCGCCGATGTGTCGGTGCCGGAGGAGGAGCTGTACCAGCCGGGGGACAATCCGGATATTGACGCGGCGATACGTGAGGAACTGAACCGCATTCTGAACGAAACCGCTTTTTCCTACCATAATGATACGGGCAGGAACAAGGGATATGCGGGTGAACACCGCGCCAGCTTCACCAATCAGACCGATGTGGATTTCGGTATGATACAGCTGGAGATTTCATTATATAAACTGGACAATCCGCGGCAGTACGGGGATGATGCGACCATTCCGGACGAGCCGCTGGAGGTACATAACGCCTATGTCGGGCCGCTGACCGCGGGAGAGACCGTTCCCCTCTCCTTTACATCGGACACGGATGACTATAACTACTTTCTGTTCGGTTACGGTTATACCTTGGAGGAGTAGACGGGAGCGGAGGACTCTAAGCTGCGGTATCCCTGTGTAACGCTTCCTTCGAGCAGGGTCGCCATAAACCAGTCCAGATTGAGCACGAACATTTCACGCATGCGCGCATCCTTTTTGCTGTCGGTCGGCAGCTTTTCTGCGCGGCGGCAGGTGGCAAGATAGTGCTCACGGACAAATTCCGCGCCGTTTTGCACAATGCCGGGCGCAAGCAGGCCGAGCCGCAAATCGACCGAGCGCGACCACGGGAAGGTGTCCTCGAACAGGATTTCCTCCCGGTGGTACCACGGGTAGCCGCCGAATAGTTCGTCGGCGCACTCGCCGGACAGGCACACGGTCGTGCCGCCGTTCTTGACCGCCGCGCAGAACAGCAGCAGCGAGGAGTCCACGTCCGCCATGCCGGGCAGGTCGCGCGCATCGGTCGCGGGCAGCAGTGCGGCGCACAGGGCGTCCGGCTCGATGACGACGTTGTGATGCTTTGTGCCGAGCGTATCGACCATCATCTGAATGAATTCGTTATCGCTGTTGGGCTGGAAGCTGTTTTTGGTGAAATATTTGTCGTTGTCGCGGTAGTCAACCGACCAGGTGTGCAGTGTTTCGCCGCGCGCGGCATAGGTTTTGGCGGCCAGCATGGACAGAATGGATGAGTCCAGTCCGCCGGACAGGAAGCAGGCAAGCGGGACGTCGGACACCAGCTGCCGCTGTGCCGCGTCGCAGATGAGCTCGTGCGTGCGCGCAATGGTGGTTTCCAGATCGTCCGGGTGCTCATGCGCCTCCAGCTTCCAATAGGTGCGGTCGGCATAGCCCTCGGGCGTGAGCACGGCGTAATGCCCGGGCAGCAGGGAGTCGATCTGCCGGAATACGCCGGACACGGGTGGGCGCGCAGGACCGAGTAGCAGTACGGCGCGCAGACCGTCCTCGTCTACCTCTGGCTCAACTGCCGGATGGCACAACATCGCGCCGATGGTCGAGCCGAACACGATACCGTCCTGCAAGCGCGCGACAAACAGGGGCTTAACGCCCAGACGGTCGCGGCACAACACGAGCCGCCGTTCTTTCTTCTGCCAGATGGCGAACGCGAAAATGCCGTTGAGACGCTCGAACGCATCCGTGTCCCATTCGAGAAAGGCGTGCAGCAGTACCTCGGTGTCCGAATGACCGCGGAACGTGTGCCCGCGTGCAAGTAGGTCTTTTCGTATTTCTTCGGTATTATATAACTCTCCGTTATATACCAGTACCGTATTTCCGTCGGGTGCATACATGGGCTGCGAACCGCCGTCCGGGTCAATGACGATAAGGCGCCGGTGGACGAGCACCGCGTCCGCGTCCTGATAGTCGCCTGCCGCGTCCGGGCCGCGCGGCGTCAGGCTGCGC
Source organism: Agathobaculum sp. Marseille-P7918 (assembly GCF_964248325.1). Lineage (NCBI taxonomy): Bacteria > Bacillati > Bacillota > Clostridia > Eubacteriales > Butyricicoccaceae > Agathobaculum > Agathobaculum sp. Marseille-P7918. The sequence continues at coordinate 164,205 of NZ_CAXTXI010000007.1, forward strand.
TGCATGCGTTCTGCCGCTGCGGCATAGCGGCGCGCGTCATGTTCATAATCGACAAAGCCGCCGATTCCACACATAGACTTTTCCTCCTTATATAATGGCCTTCTCTGCTTCTTATGCGGAAGCGGCGCGGAATATGTGAAAAACCACTCAGATAGGGCGTGGGATACCGGTCATGCATATACAAAATGCAAACAAAAGCCGGGATTCCACACAGGGTAAAAATATGAGGCTGCAATGGAAAAAAACGGGTCGAAAATCTCACGCAAAAGTGTGTTAAATCCTTGACATATTCCCGGCAAACGATATAATAGAAATAGACATGCTCCAAAGTAGGGTGTTGGCTTAGGACACGGCACTGCGGCCCATGGGCATCGGGTGCTGTGTTTTTCTGTACACCCGCGAATATTTTTTGGGAGGTATATGGCATGGATTTTAGGCTTACAAAAGAAGAAGCACTGTTCCAGAAGATGTGCCGTGAGTTCGCGCTTAACGAAGTAGAGCCGCTCGCAGCCGAGATCGACGAGCAGGAGCGCTATCCGGAAGAGACTGTCCAGAAGCTGATGAAGTACGGCCTGATGGGCATTCAGTTCCCCAAGGAAGTCGGCGGTTCCGGCGGCAACTATGTCTGCTACTCTATCGCAATTGAAGAGATGAGCCGTGTATGCGGCACCACCGGTGCTATCATTTCCGCGCACGGCACGCTGGGCGCATGGCCGATCTACGCGTTCGGTACCGAAGAGCAGAAGGAAAAGTGGCTCCGCCCGCTCATCGAGCCTAAGGAAGGCGCAAAGCTGGGCGCGTTCGGCCTGACCGAGCCTAACGCGGGCACTGACTCCGCTGCACAGCAGACCATCGCTGAAAAGCAGCCGGACGGCTCCTACATCCTCAACGGCACCAAGGTGTTCATCACCGGCGGCGGCCGTGCGGATACTTACGTTATCTTCGCGATGACCGATAAGACCAAGGGCAACAAGGGCATTTCCGCGTTCATCGTTGACAAGGATGACCCGGGCTTCTCCATCGGCAAGATCGAGCACAAGATGGGCATCCGTGGTTCTCAGACCGCTGAGCTGATCTTTGAAGATGTGCATCTGCCGGCTGACCGTCTGCTCGGCAAGGAGAACGGCGGCTTTAAGATTGCTATGATGACGCTGGACGGCGGCCGTATCGGTATCGCTTCTCAGGCACTCGGCATCGCGCAGGGCGCTCTGGACAAGGCGATCCAGTACATGAAGGAGCGCGTTCAGTTCGGCAAGACGCTGGACAAGTTCCAGGGCCTGCAGTGGATGGTAGCCGATATGTACACTCAGATCGACGCTGCCCGTCTGCTCGTTCGCCGCGCTGCGTTCAACCACGACGTTGGTCTGCCGTTCACCAAGGAAGCTGCTATGGCTAAGCTGTACGCTTCTGAGGTTGCAATGGACGTTACCACCAAGTGCGTACAGATCTACGGCGGCTACGGTTACATCCGTGAGTACCCGATGGAGCGCATGATGCGTGACGCCAAGATCACCGAGATCTACGAGGGCACTTCTCAGGTTCAGAGAATGGTCATCGCCGGTCAGGTTCTGCGCTAAGTAAAGGAGGAAAACTGAACTATGAAGGCTATTGTTTGTGTAAAGCAGGTTCCGGATACCTCCGGTAAGGTTGCAGTCAATCCCGACGGCACTCTGAACCGCGCATCCATGGAAACTATCACCAACCCGGACGACCTCAACGCGGTTGAGGCTGCCCTCAAGCTCAAGGACGAAACCGGCTGCAAGGTCGTTGTCATCACCATGGGCCCGGCACCGGCAGAAGGCATGCTCCGTGAGCTGCTCGCACGCGGTGCGGACGAGGCGGTTCTGGTTTCCGCTCGTGAGTTCGGCGGTTCCGATACCTTTGCTACCTCCCAGATCCTCGCGGCTGCTGTCAAGAAGGTTGGCCTTGAGGACGACGATATCGTATTCTGCGGCCGTCAGGCTATCGACGGCGACACCGCGCAGGTAGGCTCTCAGATCGCCGAGAAGCTCGGCATTCCGCAGATCTCCTACGCTGCCGACATCAAGAAGGAAGGCAACACCGTCACCGTTAAGCGTATGCTCGAGGACGGCTACATGACCATCCAGGCAAAGACCCCCTGCCTGCTGACCTGCATCAAGGAGCTGAATGTTCCGCGTTACATGTCTCTGGGCGGCATTATGGATTGCTACTCCAAGCCGGTTACGGTTTATGATTACAATACCCTCAAGGACGATCCGCTGATCGATCCCACCACCATCGGCCTGAAGGGTTCTCCCACCAACATCTTCAAGTCCTTTACGCCCCCGCAGAAGGGCCAGGGCAAGATGCTCGAGGGTGCTGACAAGAACACCTGCGAAACGCTCGCAGCTGAGCTTCTCAAGAAGCACATCATCTGATCGAAAGGAGAAACTATAATGGCTGAATTCAATAACACCAACCTCGCCGATTTTTCCGGCGTATGGGTATTCTGTGAGCAGCGCCAGGGCAAGC